>JBPOHC010000637.1:0-2993 GCA_052035985.1 Myxococcota bacterium
GCAAGCGTCGAGGGCGAAGGGCGGCAGCATGCTCGGCGCGCTCGCGGGCGGAATCGTCGACGGCCTCTCGTCGCTCGCGCCCGGCGGCGGCGGCAGTCACGGAGCGCCTCCCGAAGCGCCCGAAGAGCTTCCCCTCGAACCCGCCGACGCGTGGCTCGACTTCGACTCGCTCTCGCTCAAGCCAGCCTCTGATCGCACGCGAAGGGGGAGGCTCGTGCGCGCGCCCGACGCCCGCACCGCGACGGCGAAGGGCGAGGCCAGCCGCGCCATCGAGCAGGTGGCGTCTCCGCCCGGCGGACGCGATCCAGCCGTGACGCGCGGACTCTTCGATCACCGCTACGACGTGAGCGGCGAGGCCGAGGTGCCCTCCGACGCGCAGACGCATCGGGTCTCCATCGGCGAGGCCGAGAGCGCCCCGACGATGCGCTGGCGCACGACGCCGCGAGAGGCCGCCGAGGTGTACCGCGAGGCCGAGCTGCGCAACCCCTTCGACGCCCCGCTCCTCGCGGGCCCCGTCGATGTCTACGTCGACGGCAGCCTGCTCACGGTGGCCTCCGTCGAGCGCATCGACCGCGGCGGAACGATGCACGTCGGCATGGGCGTCGAGCAGCGCCTCCGCGTCGCCCGCAACGTGCGCATGCGCGAGGAGACCGCGGGAATCCTGGGCGGCGACACGGTGGCCCACCACGACGTCTCGATCGAGGTCGTCTCGGCGCTCTCGCAGTCGGCGCTCGTCGAGGTCATCGATCGCCTCCCCGTCACCGACGACAAGAGCGTCGAGGTGGCGCTCGGACGCGTGTCTCCCGAGCACGAGCGCTACACACAGTCCGACCGCGGCGCCCCCGTGCGCGGCGGAATGCTCTGGCGCGTGATCGTCGCGGCGGGCGCGAAATCGACCGTGGAGTACGCGTATCGCGTGACCCTGCCTTCGAAGAACGAGTGCGTGGGAGGCAACCGCCGTGACTGATCTGAACGCTCGCTCCGAACGCCGCGCCGCGCAGAGCGAGGCGACGCGCGTGACCTTCTTCGAAGACCGCGCCGAGGTGCAGCGCAAGGCCCGCTCGGAGGTCCCCGCGGGCGTCTCGTGGGTCGCGATCTCGGGCGTCACCGTCACCCTCGACGACCCGAGCCTCGTCGCGAGCATCCAGGGAGACCGCGCCCGCGTCATCGCCGCACGCGTCGTGCGCAAGGTCCGCGAGGAGCCCGCCGCCGACGAGACCGAGCGCGCCTCGCTCGATGCCGACCTCCGCGCCGCGCGCACGAAGACCTTCGACGCCGAGCGCGCCGTCGACCGCGCGAGGGCCTCGCTCGAACGCGCGCGAGCCCTCGAAGCCGCGTGGATCGACGCCGTGAAGCGCGTCCCCCGCGGCGGCGAAGATTCGAAGATGACCTTCTCGCGCTGGCGCGGGTCGTGGGATCAGCTCGACGGCTCGGTGACCGCGCACCTCGACGACGTGTCGAAGCGTCAGCGCGCCTTCGACGACGCGCGCCTCGACCTCGGCCGCGCGGAGCTTCGCGTCGCGAACGGACGCATCACGCATCAGCGCCACGAGGCCGTGGTCGAGGTGCAGGTCGAGTCTCGCGAAGCGCACGAGGTCACGATCGACCTCGTGTATCGAACGCCCTGCGCGCTCTGGCGCCCTGAGCATCTGTGTCGCCTCGTGACCCGCGAAGACGGCGCCCACGAGCTCGCGGTGCGCACCTGGGCCACCGCGTGGCAGGCCACCGGAGAGGCGTGGACGGGCGTGACGTGCCGCTTCTCGACGGCGCGTCCTGCGCAGTCGGCGTCGGCGCCGCTGGTGACCGACGACGTGCTCGTGCTTCGAAAGAAGACCGAGCAGGAGCGTCGCGTGGTGACCGTCGAGGCGCGCGAGCAGTCGGTGGCCGTGGCGGGGCTCCAGCGCGGCGTGCGCGCGGTCGAAGAGATGCCCGGCGTCGAAGACGGCGGCGAGGCGCTGTGGTTCGAGGCTTCGAAGCCCGCGAACATCCCGAGTGACGGGGCGCCGGTGCGCGTCGAGGTGTCGAGCGCGACGGTGCCCTGCGAGGTCGATCGCGTGGCCTACCCCGAGCGCACGATGGCGGTGCACGTCCGCGCGACGGCGACGCTCACGGGCGAGTTTCCGCTGCTCGCGGGGCCCGTCGTGGTGGCGCGAGGGACCGAGGTCGTGGGCCGCGGGCGCCTGAGCTTCGTGGGCCGCGGAGAGCCTTTCGAAGCGGGCTTCGGCGTCGATGACGGGCTGCGCGTGCGGCGTCACGTCGACGAGAAGCGCGAGACCACGACGGTGATGGGCACGCAGAAGGTCACCCGCACGGTGCGGCTCTACGTGAGCAACCTGTCGGGCGACGCGCGGCGCGTGACGATCACCGAGCGCGTCCCCGTGAGCGAGGTGAAGGAGCTCGAGGTCGCCGTCACGCAGCTCGGCGGCGCCCGCCACGATGCCAAGGACGGCTTTCTGAAATGGGAGCTCGACGTGTCTCCGCGCGGGACGCACGAGCTGTCGTTCGTGTACCGCATCGAGGCCGCTGCGAAGGTCGCCCTCCCGTTCTGAGAGATTCGCCGTTGAAGTCATCGCTCGCTCGTCTCGCGGCCCGCGTGTGCGCCGCCCTCTCCGCTGGAATCCTCGCCGGGATGATCACCGGCGCGCTCTTCGCCGCGCGCGCGCCGACGCTCCAGTCCGAGCTCCGCTGGCGCCTCGCTGCGCTGCTCTCCGTGCCCGGCCTCTTCGTCGGCGTGGGGCTCTCGCTCGTCGCCGCGGTGGCCTCGTCCGAGCGCCTCTCACGACTTCGGGCGGGACTTCTCTCCGAAGCGCGCGCGGTGGGCGCGATCGCGCTGGTGCTCCCGTCGGCGTGCGCGGTGTGGGTGGGGCTCACGGCGCGCGCGGGGCGTCACTTCATGACCGCGTATCACCACGTCGGGCTCGCGACCTTCGCGCAGTCGGTGGCGCTGCTGGTCATCACGCTCGCGGTGATGGTCGGCGCGACGGTGGTAGGAC
>JBPOHC010000204.1:0-3185 GCA_052035985.1 Myxococcota bacterium
CGCTCCAAAATGCGCGGATGCATCTCAGCGAAGCGGACTACAAGGTCGCCTGCGACGCGCACCGCGACGGCCGCACGGTGGCGTTGAAGGGACGCCTGGAACGTCGCGGCAACCGCTGGTGGATCAACGACGTCGCGGGCTTCGCCGTGGCGTCGACAGCGACCTGACCGTCTCGATGCCTCACCGCCGACGGGGTCGTCCGCACCGGAGCGCTGGGGGAAATCGCCCGCGTGGCCCACCGCCTCGGGGCATTCATCCCCGATGGCCCTGTGATTGTGGGCGCTCCCTCCAAGCGTCGCGGTGCGGTCTCTCGCTTGCACAAGCGGCGCGCATGCATCGGCTCGCCTCGACCCTGTTCTCTGGCCTCGTCATGCTCGCGGCGTGCGGAACGCGGCACCCCCACGAGGTCGCGCCCGCGCATCGCATCGACCCGGCGACCTTCGTCCGTGTGGCCACCGTGGCGCTCGACGCCGACGGTGCCGCCGTGGTGGTGCAGGGCAACATCTCGTTCGACGAGGAGCACGTCGCGGCGATCATCCCCCCCGTGCAGGGCCGCGTGATGCGACTGCTCGCTGCGCCTGGAGACCACGTGCAGGCGGGCGCCGCGCTGGCGAGCATGTACTCCGCCGAGGTCGCGGGCGCGGGCGCAGGGCTCAGCGAGGCTCACATCAACCGCATCGCCGCGGAGCAGAACCTCGCGCGCGCAGAGCGACTCGCCGCCGACGGCGCGGGCTCACAGCGCGACGTCATCGACGCGCGCACCGCGCTCGCGACCGCGCGCACCGAAGAGAGCCGCGCAGGCGCGGTGCTACAGAGCCTCGGCGCGCCCCGTGTCGCAGTGGGGCTCTACACCCTCCGCGCGCCCATCGCAGGGACCGTCGTGCAGCGGTCGTTGCGGGTGGGCGCCGAGGCGAGGCCCGACGCGTCGGAGCCCGCGTTCCTCGTGGCTGACCTCGATCACGTGTGGGTGCTGGCCTATCTGCACGAGGCGCAGGGCTCCGCGGTGCACCCCGGAGACCGCGCGGAGATCGAGGTCCCCGCGCTGCCGGGGAGGCGCTTCGCGAGCGTGATCGATCACGTGGCCGAGGCCGTCGACCCCAACTCCCGCACGCTGGTGGTTCGCATCAGGCTCGACAACCCGGGGCACGCGCTCAAGCCCGAGATGTTCGCGAGGGTGACCCTCCGCACGCGCTCGCAGGGCGTCGCGCTCGTGCCCGTCACTGCGTTGGTGACTGACGCGTCGGGCTATGCGGCCTTCGTCGAGACCACGCCGGGTCACTACCAGCGCAGGCACGTGACGCTCGGCGCCGAGCTCGACGGACGCGCGCAGGTGATCAACGGGTTGAGGCCCGGAGAGCGCGTCGTGGTCGAGGGAGCGCTCCTCCTCGACGCCGCGGCCGAGCAGGTGCTGTGAGATGTTGAAGCGACTCGTCGAGCTCGCGGTCTCGCGCCCCTGGGCGGTGATCGCCGTCGCCGTGGTGGCCGCGCTCGTGGGCTACACGCAGATGCTCGGGGTGCCCATCGAGGCTTTTCCCGACGTGACCAACCTCCAGGTGCAGGTGATCACCCTCGCGCCCGGACGCGCGGCCGAAGAGACCGAACGCCAGGTGACCATTCCCGTTGAGCGGGAGCTCGCGGGCCTGCCCGACATGGTCGACCTGCGCTCGGTCTCGGTCTTCGGACTCTCGCAGGTGACGTGCACCTTCCGCGATGACGCCGACGACTTCATGGCGCGCATGCGCGTGGCCGAGCGTCTGCGCACCGTCGACCTGCCCGAGGGGCTCACCGCCGTGCTCGGTCCCGAGAGCACGCCCGTCGGAGAGATCTACCGCTACACCGTCGAGGCTCCGTCGATGACCGCGATGGACCGTCGCGGCCTTCAAGACTACGTGGTCTCTCGCGCGCTGCGGCGCGTGCCCGGCGTGGCCGACGTGGTCTCGTTCGGAGGCTTTCAGCGCCAGTATCAGGTGCGCGTGAACCCCACGCGGCTCTCGGTGCGAGGCATCGGAATCTCCGACGTGGTCGAGGCCCTCCAGCGCTCGTCGGGCGCCGCGGGCGGCAACTACATGCAGCACGGCGCCGAGGAGTACGTCGTGCGCGGACTCGGGTATTTGCAGAGCCCGCGCGAGCTCGCGCACATCGCATTGAGAGCGTCGCACGGCGTCCCGATTCACATCGACGACGTGGCCGAGGTGGTGCTCGGGCACGTCCCGCGGAGAGGCGTCGTGGGGCGCGGCGACGAGGACGAGTCCCCCGAAGGGATCGTGCTTCTGCGCAAGCGCTCTCCGCCGGGAGAGACCCTCGAAGGCATCCACCGCGAGGTCGAGCGGCTCAACCGCGAGGTGCTCCCGCGCGGGGCGCGCGTGGTGCCCTACTACGACCGCACGGAGCTCATGGAGCGCTCGCTCCACACGGTGCGACACAACCTGCTCGAAGGCGCGCTGCTGGTGATCGCGGTGCTCGCGGTCTTTCTCGGCGCGCTGCGGGGGCCGCTCGTGGTGGCGACGGTGATCCCGCTGGCGCTGCTCACGGCCTTCACGGGGCTGCGCGTCTTGAAGATGCCCGCGAACCTTATTTCACTGGGCGCGGTCGACTTCGGCATCCTCGTCGACGGGGCGGTGATCTTCGTCGAGACGGTCTATCACGTGGGCGCGACGCGGCCCGAGCTCACGCGGCCAGAGGTCGTGCGCGAGGCCGCGGCGCAGGTCGTACGGCCCGTGGTGTACTCCCTCGCGATCATCACGGCGGCGCTCCTGCCCATCTTCACCATGGAGCGCGTCGAGGGACGCATCTTCGCGCCGATGGCGCTCACGTACGGCTTCGCGCTCCTCGGCGCGCTCGTGTGGTCGCTCACGATCGTGCCCGCGCTCTCGCGCGTGGCGATCAAGCTCCCGAAGGCGAGCGCTCACGGCGGTCACGCGGAGCCGGGGTGGGTCACCGCGCTGCGCGCACGCTATGAGCGCACCGTCGCGCGGACGCTGACGCACCCGATCATCGTGGTGGCGGCCCTCCTCGCCGCGGTGGCCGTCACGGTGGGCGCAGGGAGGGGCCTCGGCAGCGAGTTTCTCCCCGAGCTCAACGAGGGCGGGATGTTCGTCACTGCGGTGTTCCCCGCGTCGCAGTCGCTCGAAGAGGGCGCGCGCATCGTGCCGCAGCTCCGCCGCGTGATCGGGTCGTTCCCCGAG
>JBPOHC010001099.1:0-10515 GCA_052035985.1 Myxococcota bacterium
CCCCGGCCGCCCGACGATGCACACCGCGACCGGCGTCCGCTCCGCGCTCGCCGCTGCGGGCGCGGCGAAGGCCGACCTCCTCGCCCTGGCCCGCGCGACGGACGACGACGACGCGATCGAGGCGTGCGCGCTGCACCAGGCCGAGACCTGGGACGACGAGCCGCGCGCACGTCAGCGCTGGATCGGCCCGAGCCTCTAGCGCTCCCACTCGGACGGGCGGCCCTCACCCGGTCGCCCGTCCCCACGCATCACGAGTCAGACGCGCGCATCGCCGCGCGCCCATCGAAGGAGACACCCATGACGATGACGACGACGACGAACATGACGGAGCGCCTGGTCGAGGCGCTCGCGGAGCTGTACGAACGAGAGGCCGCCGCGGATCCCGAGGAGATACGGGCGCCGGGCGACGTCGCCCGTGAGGTCAAGACATGGGCGCAACAGGTGATCGGCGATCGCGGCCTCGACGATGCCGCGCGCCTCTTCGCGCGACGCGGCCCCGCGGACCGCGCAGCGGTCACCGCGGTCCTCGGGCGCGACCCGCTGGCGAGCGAGTCGTTCGCGGCGGAGCCCCGGGCGTTCGCCGGCATCGACAACGCCGCGCGCGCCGCGGAGGCCGACCGTGGCTAGCACCCCTGCATCCTCCTATCGCCTGTCCCCGGACCTGCGCGCGCGCGCGGCCGCAGCCGCCGAGGCGAGGGGCTGCACTGTGACCGAGCTCGTCGAGCAGGGCCTTCGGGCCGTGGTCGACGGCGACGTCGCGGCCCTCCACCGATCGCTGGCCGAGGCGCGGCGAGACCTGCTCTCCATCCGCGTGCTCGTCGACGCGCGGCTCGAGGCGCTCCTCGAGCCCGACGCGCGAAGCGAACGCGACGCGGCCCCGGCGCGGACGACACCGGCGGCTCGAGCTCCGGCTCTGCGACGTCTACCTGACCGACGACTGAGCGAGCGCGTCCGCTCTGACGGCGCGCGGAGGACACGATGATCGATCTGCTGGAGGCGACTCGGGCCTGGGCCGAGATCCCTGCGTACGAGCGCGCGGACCTGGTGCTCGGGCTGCGCGCGATGGCGTCGCAGTACCTCGCGAGCCCGCTGAAGGTGAAGCAGGCGGACGGACGCACGTTGCACGCGGCGTGTGACGTGCTCACCGCGGCAAGCGTCGCGGCGAGAAAGGAAGCGCAGCGGGCGCAGGTTGTCGCCGAGCCCTCGACGCCGACGACGACGTACCCGCCGAGCGGCGCGCCCGACGCGGTGGACCTCGTCGACGAGCTCGCGTCGCAGACCATGCGCACGCTGCTGGGCGAGGACACGACCGAGACGCAGGCCGACGAGGTGCTCTCGCGCGGCATCGCCGGAGACCGCTGCGAGGCCGGGAACGACTGCGGGCGTCTCGGCTGCGGGGAGTGTCAGCAGTGACGTTCCGCGACTCACGCCAGCGCGCGGCGGTGTGCCGCACCCTCTGTGCCCTCGCCGGGCACCCGGACGTGTGGGGCCCGCTCGGACCGACGGACGCGGCAGAGCAAGCCGTGATCACGCCGGGGCTGTCGGCCGCTCAGTGCGTGCTCGTCGAGTGGGCCTGGGACATCTGGGACGGGACCGGGCGCGCACTCGTCGCTGAGGCGATCGCGTACCTCGACATGGTCCGGCTGCAGGCGGTGGCCGATCTGCTGGTCGCGCTCGCAGCCGCACGCCGCACCGACAACGCGAAGCCGATCGACGCGTGGCTCGCGCGCTACCAGCCGCCGACGGTGCGCCTGGCTCGCGCACGTCCCGAGTCCGTCATCACCACCTCGCTGCGCCCGCCGCGCGGCATCACGACCGACACCAACACTAACCTCGGGGAGTGACCTCCCCGCATCGAAGGAGACCGACCATGCAGACCAAGACGAAGACCACGAAGACGGCCGCCACGAAGACGACGAAGGCCGCGAAGGCGAAGGCCTCGGCCCTGCGCATCACACCCGCCATCAAGGCGGCGCTCGCGCGGCTGCTGCCCCACGCGACGAAGGACAACATCGCCTGGGAGCGCGCGAACGCCGCGGACCTTTGCACGAGGAGCCGCGGGGAGCGTCGCGTTGCGCTCGAGCACGACGCGACCGCCGAGCTCTACGAGGCGCTGCGGGCCGCGCGCTGATCCGCACCGAGGACGAGGGTCGCGTGACGTCCAAGCGCGCGACCCTCGAGTGACAGGGAGGCTCTGACGCACCCATGACGAAGCGACGCACCCCCACCGGCGACGGCGAGACGCGCACCCGCACGACGATCTACCGCCGCATCAACCCGCGCGTGCATGGGTCCGAGGACTACCTGTCTTTGTCCTCGGCGCCGTCGGGGCGCGCGCTGTGGCTGTTTCTCCTGAGCTGCCGCGAGATGACGCGCATCCCCGGTGTCGTTCTCGCGGGCCCGATGGCGCTCGCCGAGAGCATCGAGTGGGAGCCCGAAGACTTCGATCGGTGCCTCGGCGAGATCCTCGAACGGGGCATGGCGAAGATGGACCGCCGCGCTCGCGTGCTGTGGCTGACCCACGCGCACCTGCAGGACGAGAACCACCCCGAGAACCCGAACCAGATCCTCGGGTGGCGCACGACGTGGGACCTGATCCCCGACTGCGCACTGAAGGCGGAGATCTGGACAGCGCTTCGCGATTGGATGCTGCTCGGCGGCTTCGCGGCGTCGATGCTGGAAGCCTTCGACGAAGCGTGTCCCGAACCCAAGCACCACCGTTCGGCGAACGGTTCGGGTAACGGTTCCCGGAACGGTTCCCGAAATCAGGATCAGGATACAGGAGCAGGAACAGGAAGCAGGAGAGAGAGATCGCGCGCGCCCGACGAGGTCATCCCACCCGCCGCCGCTCAGACGACCGACAGCGAACCGTCTCTCTCGCTGGACGACCCCGGCAGCTTCGCGGAGGCGTCGCCCCTCCCGACCCCCGCGCCAGAGGTCGATCGCCCCGCCAGCGCGAAGCCAGGGGGCTTGCCGCGCGCGGTGGACGCCGAGGCAGACGACCGCCTGCGACAGGCCATGGCCCGAGCGAACGCTGCCCCTCCGCCGCCCGACGACCTCCTCGACGAGACGTCGGGCCCGTCGGCAGCGATCAGGGCCTACAACGCGACCCGCCACCCGTCGCTACCCGAGGCGAGTGACCGGGACACGGGGTTGTGCGGCGCCGTGTGGGCGACGATCCGCAACGACCGCACTCGGGCGAGGTCGGCGAGGCAACGTGGCGAACCTGAGCCCGAGCACGGGATGCACCGACTCGCCGGGTGGCGCGAGCTCGGGGAGCGGACCCGCGCCGCGCTGTTCCTTCACCCGCGGCGCGACGGGCCGTGCATGCGCACGACGCCGACGCTGCTCTTCTTCGTGCGGAGCCCCCACGGGGCGCCGAACCGAAGCGATCTCTACTCGGGCAAGTGGGACAAGGTCCACTGGGAGACGGAGCGAGAGACCGCAGCCGAGCGCCAGATCCGCGTGGGACTCGAGCGCGTCGAGGCCGCTCGCGACGAAGAGGCGAGAGGCGATCTCGCGATCCCCCGGCCGGGGTGGATGGGCATGCTCGAAGCCGGGCAGAAAGCCGCGAGAGGTGGACGATGAGCCGACCGATGCTGACGGAGACCGAGCGGGCCGAGCTCGCCGTGATGCTCCAGGCCTACTACCCGGGGCGCGTCCCCGACGTGACGGCCGGCGCGTGGATCGTCTCGCTCGTCGACCGGCGCGCGGATGACGTCGCGCTCGGGATCAAGGCGATGGCCGAGACGTCGGAGTTCCCAACGTTGAAGGCGCTGAAGGACGCTGTCGAGGGTGCGGCGTCGGCGCGAGCGGCGCGGGCCCGCGAGCAGGACGAGGCGCGGCTCCTCGCAGCATCAACGGAGCGTCCCGTGGACCGAGTGAAGACGTCGAGGATTCTCGGGTGCCTCGTCGCGGCGATGCGGGCGAAGGCGACGAAGGCGGAGATCGAGGCGCTCGTTGAGCGCGAGAGGAGCCGATGATGGACATGCCCCACGACCACGAAGCCGAGGGCGCGCTCCTCGGCTCGGTGATCCTGAACCCCCGCATGGTCGAGCACCTCGACCCCGCGGCGATGTTCGACGACAAGCACCGCACGATCGCCGAGGTGATGCGCGCGCTGCACGACCGACAGGTCGCGATCGACACGAGGACAGTTGCGAGCGAGCTCCGGGAGCGCGGAGACCTCGAGGCCGTCGGCGGGGTGCTCGGCCTCATTGGCTACCCGTCGCTGACGCCGTCGGCGGACAACGCCGAGCACTACGCCGCGATCGTGCGCCGCATGGCACAGCGCCGAGCGATCATCGAGAGCGCGTCGCTCGCGATCGCCGGTGCGCAGTCGCTCGACGTCGACCCGGGCGAGGTGATCGCGAAGCACGAGGCGTCGCTCCTCGGGCTCCGCGAACAGCGACAGGGCCGAGGCCTGCGGCGCATGGGCGATGCGGTCGGCACGGCGTTCGTCCGGCTCGAGTCGTTGTCCGAGCACAAGCAGGCGGTGACGGGTGTGCCGACCGGGCTGCTGCAACTCGACTCGATGACCGCGGGGCTGCAGCCGACGGACGTCATCGTGATCGCCGGTCGTCCGAGCTCAGGCAAGACGTCGACGGCGATGGGCATCGTGCAACACGCGGCGATCGTCGAGCGGCGGATCTCGGCCGTGTTCTCGCTGGAGATGAGCGCCGAGCAGCTCGCGCTCCGTATGCTCTCGAGCGAGGGCTACATCGAGGGCGCGAAGCTGCGTGTCGGGCAGATCTACGAGGAGGACTGGCCGAAGCTGGCGCGTGCCGCGGCAGCGATCTCCGAGGCCCCGATCTTCGTCGACGACACCGGAGGGATCTCGGTCGGCCAGATCCGCGCCGAGCTCCGCCGCCTCGTCGCGCGCGAAGGCCGCGTCGATCTCGTCGTCGTCGACTACCTGCAGCTGATGGGGTCGCCGAACCCGAAGCTCGGACCCGAGCAGGTGGTGTCGGAGAACAGCCGGGCGCTGAAGGCGATCGCGAAGGAGTTCAGCTGCCCCGTCATCGTGCTCTCGCAGCTCAACCGCGAACTTGAGAAGCGCCAGGACAAGCGCCCGATTCTGTCGGACCTTCGTTCATCAGGGAGCATTGAGCAGGACGCCGACGTGGTCGTCTTCGTCTACCGCGACGTCGTCTACAACCCCGAGACCGAGCACCCTCGGGTCGCGGAGCTGATCATCGGGAAGCAGAGGAACGGCCCCCTCGGCACGGCGCGCGTCGCGTTCCGCAGCGAGTACACGCGCTTCGAGAACCTCGGCCCCGACGACATGGTCACCGGCGAGTCCGGGGGCGAGGCCGGAGGTGGCTGGTGAGCCGACCGAAGAAGTCACCGCTGCAGAAGCGCATCGGCCGCCTGCGACACGTCGCGGGCGAGGTGCGACGCAAGGGCGCGATCGCGAGCTACGTGCAGCGCCGGGGTCCAGTGACCGCGGCCGGCGTAGGCGCAGCGAAGGGGCTCGCCGCGCACTCGGCCGAAGCGACGCTCGCGATCCTCGAGCACGAGGGGCGCGTCACCCGAGACGAGGCCGGGCGGTTCACGTGGGTCGGCGGCGCGCTGCTCATCCCCTGGCGCGAGCTCGGCGTGGTGCGGCAGAGCATCGTCACCGCGCTCGTGCAGCTCGGTCGCGAGGCGTCGAGCATCGACATCATCGAGAAGACCCACGCCACCGACTCCGAGGTCACCGCCGCGATCACGCTGCTCGCGGACTGGGGCTGGTGCACGAAGGCGATCGGTCGGCACGGCTCGCGGCGCGTCGTCGTCGCCGAGATCACCGAGGAGGGACGCGCGGCCTACGAGGCGGCGCTCGCGTCGACCTCGGTCGTGGGTCGCGGAGAGATTTCGACAGGAGCGGTGTTGACAGCGACTTAGTTTAGTAACTATAACATCACCCAATCCCGGTGAGTGCGTGCTGTAGTGCGGCGGGGAATCCGTCGCCGGGCTTGGTGGGCCTGCATGAATCATACGCACTCGCCGGGCTCCACGAGGAACGACGATGAAGACGGAACCGCAGCACAGCGACATCACCTGCACGCGCCACCAGCTCTACGTGCTCGGCGTGATCGCGGAGCGTCCGTTCGACGGCGTGAACATCGACGCGTCGCGGAAGGGCGTTCGGCTGAACGAAGCTCGCATCATGGAGCTCGTCGAAAAGGGTCTTGTCCGAATCACGAAGAAGCGCGTCGGGCGGCAGTGGTTGATGGGCCGGTACAGGCCGGTGCACGAGCGTACCGTGCACGCGACGACGGCCGGGCTCGCGTACATCGCGTTGGCCGCGGGAGGTGCCCGGTGACGACGGACGTCCTCGTCGTGATGGCGGTCGGCGCGGTGTGCGTGCTCGCGCTGCTCGCCGTGCTGTTCGTGCGGGCGGAGAACCTCGCGCGTGGCATCCGCGCTCGGGCCAGTGCCCGAGCCGAGATATGGTGGCTGTTCGCCTGGATCGCGCGGGAGAACGCGGCGTACTCGCGCCGGTCCCTGCTGCGCCCCGACCGGCCCGGGGTCGCGATGCTCCGCGTCGTCGACGGCGCGCTCGCGTGGCCCCTCGAAGCGGACCGCGAGAGGTGGAGCTGATGGTGACCGACCTCGGAGCCACCATCCGCGCCGCGCGCAAGCGCCGCGGTCTGTCGATGCTCGACCTCGCGCGTGCCGTGGACTGCTCGCAGAACACGATCCACCGCATCGAGACGACGGACGTGCTCGTGCTCGGCGAGCCGAAGGCGCGGCGTCTCGCGTCCGTGCTCGGGCTCGACGCGGTCGAGGTGCTGTGCGCGGGCGGCAAGGTCCCGGCGGCGGCGGTCGCGGCGCTGTGTGACCGGCCCGAGCTCGTGCGGCACCTGATCGCGGAGGGCGGTCGATGAACGATGCGAATCCTGAAGCGCCATCTCCGCGCCGAGCACACCGGGCCGAACGTGGAGCCCGGGTGGGCGGCGTGCGGCGTGGGGCCTCGGTACACGGTGACGGCGGAGCGCGAGCGAGTGACGTGCGAGCGGTGCTGTCCGTCGAGGCGAGAGAAACCGCGGCAGATGGTGCTGCGGCTGGGGAAGGGGTGATGACGGTGAGCAACCAAGCGAGCGAGAGCATCAGCGATGCTGCCGTGCGTCTGCTGCGCCGCGCTGTGCGTGAGCCCGACCGGGTCGCACGGTGCCGGTGCGGCTGTGCTGGTGTCGCGACGTACATCGTCGAGGGCATCGAGAGGCCCGGCGGCAAGCCGTTCTTCGAGGGCGCGTGCGCGACGACGACGCCGTACCTCGCTGAATGCGCGTCGGAGTTCGGCGATCCGTTCATCGCGGTGCAGATGGTCTCGCGGGGAGCCTACGGGCCTCCGTACTACCACGTGCGCGCGCGCCGCGCGGAGCCCGCGGCGTGAGGCGCTACGCGGTCCACGCCGTGCGCCCCGGGCTCGAGGGCACGGCGCGCGCCGAGCGAGACGCGGCGCTGTGCGGCGACCCGCGGTGGTGCGTGAGCGAGGACTGCGGGGACCCGGTCACGTGCGTCGCGTGCAAGCGGATGCGTGCGGCGCGCGTGACCGAGCCCGAACGAAGACGACGGCGGTCGATGCGATCGGCCGAGAGGGTGCGGCCCGCGGCGTGAGCCCGGGCGGCAAGAGGAGAGAGAGATGAGCGAGACGATCGAGGCGGGCACGAGCCCCGCGAAGCCACGGCGGAGGCGCTACGCGAACGTCGGCGCGAGCGCGCTCGCGGTCGTCGAGGCGGCGCGTCGCGGGCTCGACCCGGCGCGGGTGATCGCCACGCTTGCGACGGCGCTCGAGCGAGAAGGCTGTGCCGAGGAAGCTGCCACGCTGCGAACGCCACCGAAGACCACCCGGTCGTTTCACACGTTCGGCGGTGGCCCGGGGGCGAAGGCGAGCGAGACGGTTCGATGGTTCGCGCCCGAGGACCCGATCGACGCGCCGGTGTTCACGGGCAGCACGGGGCACGCGCTCGAAGAACTGCTCGCCGATCTGCATCTCGCGTCGAGCTTCATCGCGGCAGGCGTCGACGCCCCGACGCGCGCGCTGTTCGCCGGGCCCACCGGGACGGGGAAGACGCTCGCGGCGCGCTGGATCGCGCGAGAGCTCGGACTGCCGATCGCGATCGTGCAGATCGACCGGGTCGTTGACTCGCACATGGGCGAGACCGCGCGGCAGATCGGCAAGGCGCTCGAGGAGACGGACCTTCTCCCCTCGGTCTTGTTTCTCGACGAGGTCGACGGGCTCTGCGCTCGACGAGAGCATGGCGCGACTGCTGCGGACGCCGAGCTCGGGCGGGTGACGACGGCGCTCCTGCAGCGCCTCGATCAGATCGCGCCGGGTCGGATCGTCATCGCGGCAACGAACCTGCCCGAGCGGCTCGACGGGGCGCTTCTTCGGCGGCTGCCGGCGCGGATCGACTTCGATCTGCCGGACCGCGGCGCGCGCGCCCAGATGATCGCGCAGTGGACCGCGAAGGCGGGACTGCTCCACGCGGTGACGGCGTGGATCGTCGAAACGTCCGAGGGGCTGTCCGGCGCGGACCTCCGCGCGCGGGTGATGCAGGTGGCGAGGGACGAGCTTCGCGTCCGGTGGGCGCGCGAGCGCGGTGAAGGCTGAAGGGAACCAACATGGCGAAAATCTACAAGGCCGCGGACCACGAGACCCACGAGTTGCTCCGGCGCATCGTCGAGGAGCGACACCCGACGCTGCACGAGGCGCACGTCTCGTTCGGGATCCGCTTCGTGTACGTGCCGCTCGACGACCAGGGGCAGCCGATCGGGACGCCGCTGACGCGCGGCGGGCGACCGGCGAACGGGGCGCTGACGGTCGTGTCGCTGAAGGACCGCGTCTTTATGCCCGACGTCGTGATCGATCTCGACGGGCACCGGTGGGACGAGGCGTCCGAGGACGAGCAGATCGCCGAGCTCGACGAGCTGTGCGAGAGCATCCGCGCCACGATCGGCGACGACGAGGCCCGCACGGTGAAGAGCGACACGTGCGACCGACCGGTGCTCCACCGGGTCGAGCCCGACTTCAAGCTGAGCGGCTACACCGCGGTGATGAAGCGCAACGGGCGGTTCGCTCCCGAGGCGCGGCTCGTCGAGGAGTTCACGACGACGATGCAGCAGGCGGAGCTCCCGGGCTTCGACGACGCGGCGAAGCCGACGACGACGACGAAGCGCGCCCCCGCCGTGCGCGCCGAGGCCGTGGCGGTCGAGGAGGCCGACGCCGTCGAGGCGCTGACCGCGAAGACGAAGCGGCGCGCGCCGAAGACGCGGACGTTGCTCGAGGCGGCGCCCGGCGGTGTCCAGTGAAGACGCGCCGCAAGGGCATGAACGACGCGAGCGCGACGCGAGCACCGACGGCGGACGAGGCGATCGCGGAGATCCGCGCGGTGGCCGCACCCGGTGGCTGGAACTACGGGCCCGCGGCGCTCGCCGTGATCGCCGAGGTCGAGCGGCTCCGCGCCGTCGAGACGGCGCTGCGCGCCGAGTTCGCCGAGGTGCTCGTGTCGAACATCGCCGACGCCGTGCGCGAGGCGGTCGCGAAGGAGCGCGAGGCGTGTGCTCGGCTGTGCGACGAAGCCGAGCAGGATCTCGGCCGCTCAGCCGTCTCCCGAGCGACCGCTGCGGGGATGGCCGAGCGCATCCGTCTGCGAGGTGTCCAGTGAACGCGAAGCACAGAGGCATGGACGGCAAGCCCCACCTCCCGCCCGTCGACGAGGCGATCGCGCACCTTCGCGCGGCGGCGCAGCCGGGGTGGCATCACGGCCCTGCGGCGCTCGCGCTGATCGCGGAAGTCGAGCGGCTCCGCGGTGAAGCCGAGATGTTGCGCATGATGCGCGACGCCGACACGGAGAAGCTCAACGAGTACATCGACAAGACGCGCGAGGCGGAGGGCGAGGTCGTGCGGCTTCGCGCCGAGAACGAGCGCCTGGACGCTCTGTTCCAGAGGACGCACCACGTTCACTGGGGCTGGGTCGCGAAGGCCGTCGAAGCCGAGGACGCGCGTGCCGAAGAGCGCGAGGCGTGCGCGAATCTCTGCGATGAGATCACCAAGATCGGGCCGAACGCCTCGGCGCGGCTCGCTTCGTCGGCGTGCGCTCAGGAGATCCGCGCTCGCGCGCAGACCGGGGGTGCGTCGTGATCCTCGCTCACGCGCTCCTCTCTCGCTCGCGCCCGCTCCCTCTCGACGATCGACTCGTGCGCCCGATGCGCACGGGCGACGCACGGGTGCTCGGTCGCGTGCTGCTGTGGCTCGTGCCTGCGGTGGGCGTCGCGATCGTGCTCGCGCTGTGGCTCGCGAAGCACTCGGGGGTGCTCTCGGACGCGCGAGCGGTGCCCGAGCCGTCGGTGGATGCGTGGGCCGCGGGGGCTGCGCTCGCGCTGGTGCTCGCGTGCGTCGGCAGGATCGCCGCGTGGGCGCTCGGAGAGGTGGTGCGCTGATGTTCTTCGTAAGGGATTCGTTTGAATCAGCGAAGTTAACAGCCGGAGAATTTAACGAGCCATGAAACTCTGTATCCACGTAAG
>JBPOHC010000389.1:0-30986 GCA_052035985.1 Myxococcota bacterium
GTCGCCATCGAGATGATGGTCGCCGCGCAGGGCCTCGACGTGCGGCTCCCGCTGCGAGCGGGCGCTGGCGTCGCCGCGGCGCACGACGCGATCCGCGCCGCGGTTCCGTCGCTCACCGCCGACCGCGCGCTCGCGCCCGACATGCGCGCCATCACGGCGATGATCGTCGACGGGACGATCCGACGCGCCGTCGAGTCCGCCGTTGGCGCGCTGAGCTGAGAGGTGACCCCGGGGATCACCGCGCTCCTCTGCGCGGCGGCGTTCACGGCGGGGACCATCGACGCCATCGCGGGCGGCGGCGGGCTCATCACGGTGCCCGCGCTGCTCGCGGCAGGGCTCCCCGCGCACGCGGTCCTCGGGACCAACAAGGGCCAGTCGACGTGGGGCTCGCTGAGCGCCCTCGTGAGCTACTGGCGCGGCGGTGCCATCGACCGTGAGCGCGTCGCGCGCTCGTTCATCGCGGGCTTCGTGGGCTCGCTCGGAGGCGCCGCGCTCGTGCTCGTGGTGCCGCCCGCGACGCTGCGTCCGGTGGTGCTCGCGCTGCTCGTCGCCGTCGCGGGCGCGCTCGCGTTTCGACCCAACCTCGGCGAGCGATCGGGGCCTCCGCTTGAGGCTTCGCAGGCGGCCATGAGCTCGGTGCTCATCGCGGGGACCATCGGCGCGTACGACGGCTTCTTCGGCCCCGGCACCGGGACCTTTCTCATCATGGCGTACGTCGCGTGGATGCGCGACGCGATGACGCGCGCCAGCGCGAACGCGAAGGTCGTCAACTTCGCGTCGAACCTCGCGGCGCTGAGCCTCTTCACGTATCGAGGCATCGTGCGCTGGGAGGTCGCGCTCCCGATGGCCCTCGCGCAGTTTCTGGGTGGAGCTCTCGGCGCGCGGCTCACGCTTCGCTCGGGGCCCCGTCTGGTGCGGGTCGTGGTGTTCGGCGTCGTCGTCGCGCTCGTGGTCAAGCTCGCCTCCGACCTGCTCCGCGGCTGACGGAACGTTGCGACGCTTCGGCGCGCGACGGTAGAACGCGACACCGGATGCTCCTCCCGTCGCGACTCCGTGAGACGACCCTCGGCGACCTGCTCGCGTCGCTGCACCGCGCGTACGCGTCGGGCGTGCTCGAGCTGGTCGAGCCCGAGCGACGGCACGCGATCCACCTGCGTCGCGGTCTCGTGCAGGCCGTCGAGTGCTCCGAGCGCGCGCATCGCTTCGGAGACCTCGCCGCCGACACGGGGCTCTGCCCACGCGCCGACGTCGAGCGCGCGTCACGCGAGGCCCGCGCCCGCGGATGGCGCATCGGTCACCACCTCGTCACCACCGGGTCGCTCTCGCCGCAAGCGAGAGACCGCGTGCTCGACGCGCAACGCGCGAGGCGCCTCGACGCCCTCTACGCGCTCTCGGACGCGGACCTGCGCTTTCACGCCGCGAGGCCCCTGCCCCCGGGCTCCACGGAGTACGCGCCCATGGAGGCCCGCGAGACCTTTCACGGACGCGCGCGTCGACGAGACCGCGGACGTGCTGGCGTCGCGCCGTCGGCGTCTCGCGTCGCGGCGCTCGCGGTGTTGGGCCTCGCGGCGGAGAGCACCGACGCACAGGTCAGGGCGCGTTACCGGGAGCGCGTGCGCGCGCTGCACCCCGACCACGCGCGCCCCGCGAGCGAGCGTGAGCGGCACGCCCAGCTCGCGGAGCTCCGCGCCGTGATCGACGCGTACCGGACGCTCAGCCGTCAGTCCTGATCGGTGGGGTTCGTGAGCGGCGCGAGGCCCTGAGCGCGCTCGCGGGCGAAGAGGCGCGAGAGCGTCCTGCGGTCGATGCCGAGCACCTCGGCGGCGCGGGTCTTGTTGCCGCCCGTATGCTGGAGCACGCGGTCGATGTAGCGCCGCTCGACGGTGGCGAGCTCGGGCCAGTCGGTGTCGAGGCCCGCGCCCGAACCGTCGCTGCTGCGATGCTGGCGCACCGAGGCGGGGAGGTCGTCCTTGAGGATCGCGCGGCCCCTCGCCAGCACGAGGGCGCGCTCGACGGACTGCGCGAGCTCGCGCACGTTGCCGGGCCAGTCGTAGTCCACGAGCGCGCGGCGCGCGTCGGGGGCGAGCGTCGGCACGGGGCGCCCGAGCACGGCGGCGTAGTGGCTGAGAAAGTGGTCGACGAGCACGGGGATGTCCTCGCGGCGCGCGGTGAGCGGGGGCACCGTGAGCGTCACGACCTGGAGCCTGAAGAGCAGGTCGCTCCTGAAGCGCCCCGAGGCGCTCTCCTCGTCGAGGTCGCGCGACGAGGCCACGACGAGGCGCACGTCGAGGGGCACCGCGGCGCTCCCGCCCTCGCGTGTGATCGCGCGCTCCTCGATGAAGCGCAGGAGCCTCGCCTGCACGGCCGGTCCGAGCGAGTCGATCTCGTCGATGTAGAGCGTGCCCCCGGCGGCCTCTTCGAACATGCCCTTGCGCACCCCGGCGACGTCTTCGCGCCCGAAGAGCTCCGCGGCGAGCGCCCCCTCGGGCAGCGCAGACGCGGTGAGCGCGACGAAGGGACCGCCGCGCCCCGAGCGACGGTGGATCGTCCTGGCGACGAGCTCCTTGCCGGTGCCCGACTCGCCGACGATGAGCACGCACGCGCTCGTGGGCGCGACCTGCGCGATGACCTTGTAGACCTCGAGCATCGCGGGCGACGTCCCCACGAGGCTCTGCTCGCGCGCCGCAGACGACGGCGACCCTTCGCGGAGCGTGCTGTTCTCGCGCACGAGCGCGCGCCACTCGAGGGCGCGCTGAACGAGGAGCTTGAGGCGCGTCAGGTCGACGGGGCGCGGGAGGTAGTCGTAGGCGCCCGCAGCCATCAGATCGAGCGCGTTCTCTGCGTTCGCGTAGGCCGTGAACGCGATCACGGGCGTGTCAGCCGAGGCCGCCCTCACGGCGGCGAGCACCTCCTGGCCGCTCACGCGCGGCATCTGGAGGTCGGTGAGCACGACGTCGAAGGCCGTGAGGTCGAAGGCCTTCGCCTCGGAGCCGTCTTCAGCCTCGACGACCTGGTGGCCGACCTGTCGGAGCGCGCGGGCCATCATCGAGCGCGAGTCGTCGTCGTCGTCGACGAGGAGCAACCTTGCGGTGGGGGAGCGGTTCATGATGTCGCCGCCCGGTGCAGTCAGCGTGCCGCGAGCGGAGGCATGAAGAGAGTCCCCGACATCGCGGGAGCCACCGCCCGCGGCGGGTCATCGCGGCGGGGCAAAATGGGCCGCGGGCAGGGGGCGAAAAGCCTCAGCGGGCCGTGCCGTTCATGGGCATGAGCCCGCCGCTGGGAGCCTGCGAGGGCGTGCCGATCGCGGTGGGGGTCCCCACGACCGCACCGGGGATGAGCGCGCCGGAGGGGAGCCCGGGGCCCGTCGGCGTCGCGCCGGGGGTCGCTCCCTCGGACTGCGCGAGCGAGACGTCGACGGAGACCACGGCGCCGCCGCCCGACGAGTGGAACTGGAGCCTCCGCCCGAGCACGATGACGCACTCTCGAAGCGGGCCCGCGAGGGAGTTCTGGTCCTGCACCTCGACGCGGGAGACGTTGCCCGAGGGCTCGATCGCGATGCGCAGGGCGAACTGTCCCGAGATTTCGGGGACCATCACCATCGCGGCCGAGTAGCAGGTGTCGACGAGCGAGGTGATGTCGGGCCTCGCCTCTGCGGCCATGTCGCGCGTGAGCGTGCGCACGGGATTGGTGTTGGGCACCAGCGTCGGGCGCCAGGGGCGCACGGTGATGGGTTCGAGGTTGGGCACGGCGATCTCGCCCGGCCGCGGGCGCACGACGTCGACGGGGAGGTTCGCCGTGGTGCCTCCCACCTCGCCGCTGCGGAGGGTGAAGGGGTACGAGAGCAGCGAGGAGCCCCGCGTCGGAGGGAAGCGCCTCGTGCGCACCGCGTTGAGCACGCAGGGCATGATGAGCAGCAGCGAGGGGTCGGTGTTGCCGATGGGCTCGACGTCGCTGACGGACCCGTCGGGGCTCACGCGCATGAGGGTGTTGATGCTCCCTCCGGCCTGGGGGCTGAGCGCGAGGAGGCCCTTGTAGCAGGCGCGAACGGCCTCGTTGGCATTTTGGAGGATGGGCTGTGCGAGCTCGGCGCTCATGGGCGGCCCGCTCGCGGCGCGACGACCGCGACCCGTGGGAGGCGGCGCGGGGGCGGCGGGCGACGACGCGGAGGCAGACCACGAGGCGCGCGTCACGCGAATCGGCTGGAGCGTGAGCTGCGCGGGGTCAGGGGGGCGCGGCGGAGGCGCGAGGTTGTTCGTTTGAGACGACGAGCAGGCGCCGAGTGACCACGCCGCCGTCGCGACGAGTCCACCAGCGAGAACGATGTAGAGGGAGCGACGCACGCGCATGTGGGCCCTTTGTGAGTGCGGTGAGCACCGTGGCGGCGAAGCTACCGCAGGCGCGCGCGACGACGCCAGCGCGCCGCGCCCCGAGGCCGCGAGAATCGCGACGCGAAGCATCCTCCCCCGACGCGCGCGGCCGCGACGATCGGCGGAGGAGTAGGCGCTACGACGGGGTGGGCGTTACACTCGCGCGCCTCAACCCGATGCGTTCCGAAGAGCTCCAGGCGCGCCTCGAGACCCTGCCCACGGGTCCGGGGTGTTATGTCTTCAAGGGCAACAAAGGGCAGGTGCTCTACGTCGGCAAGGCGCGCTCGCTCCGATCGCGCGTGCGCCAGTATTTTCAGTCCGGGAGCTCCGACAACCGCTACTTCATCCCGCTGCTCGAGCGGACCCTCGCCGACATCGAGACCGTGGTCACCGCGAGCGAGAAGGAGGCCGTGCTCCTCGAGAACTCGCTCATCAAGCAGCACAAGCCCCGCTACAACGTGCGGCTGCGCGACGACAAGGACTACCTCTCGGTACGCCTCGACAAGTCCGCCGCGTGGCCCCGGTTGGAGGTCGTGCGCCGCCCTCGCGCCGACGGCGCGGAGTACTTCGGCCCGTACCCCAGCGCCACCGACGCGCGACGGACGCTGCAGCTCGTCAACCGTCATTTTCAGCTCCGCACGTGCAGCGACGACGAGATGGCCTCGCGCACGCGGCCGTGCCTGGAGCACCAGATCAAGCGCTGCCCGGGGCCCTGCGTGCTGCCCGTCGACAAGGCCGAGTACGACGGTCAGGTGCGCTACGTGGAGCTCTTTCTCCGCGGCAAGAACACCGAGCTCGTCGAGGGGATCGAGCGCGAGATGAAGGCCGCCGCGCGGGCGCTCGAGTTCGAACGCGCGGGTCGCCTCCGAGATCAGATCACGGCGGTGCAGCGCGTGACCGAGACGCAGCGCGTGGCCGAGGTGAGCGACCGCGACCGCGACGTGTTCGGGCTCTACCGCGAGGGCGACTGCGCCGTGGTGGCGCTGCTGCTCGTGCGCGACGGCTTCGTGCGAGACACGCAGACCACGACGCTCGCGAAGGTCGAGATCCCCGACGACGAGCTCATCGCGCAGGTGCTCCAGTCGCGGTACTCGGGCGAGGCGGTGACGATCCCCGACGAGGTGCTGATCCCGCTGGAGCCCGAAGGCGTAGACGGGATTCGCGAGTGGCTCACCGAGGCGCGCGGGCGCGCGGTCGCCGTGGCGGTGCCGCAGCGCGGGTCGAAGAGCCAGCTCCTCGCGATGGCGACGGAGAACGCGCAGCACGCGTTTCGAGAGAAGCGCGTCGCGGTCAAGCAGGCCGAGGGGCACGCCGAGGCGCTCGCCAAGGCGCTCGGGCTCGAGAAGCCGCCGGTCACCATCGAGTGCGTCGACATCTCGCACCACGCGGGCGACGAGACCGTCGGGGGCCTCGTGTGCCTCCGCGACGGCGTGCCGTACAAGGCCCGCTACCGCGGGTATCACGTGCGCACGGAGGACACGGGCAACGACTACCGCGCGATGCACGAGGTCCTCTCGCGGCGCTTTCGAAGAGCCATGAACGGCGACGAGGGGTGGGAGTTCCCGGACCTCTTCGTGGTCGACGGGGGCCGCGGTCAGCTCGGCATCGCGCAGACCGTGTTGCAGGAGCTCGGCATCAAGACCCTCGCGATCTGCGCGCTCGCCAAGGAGCGCGAGAACGTCATGGGCGAGAAGGTCGTCGACCGCGTGTACCAGCCCGGTCGCAAGAACCCGGTGACGATCCGCGAGAACGGCGCGGCGCTGGTGCTCCTCGCGAGGGCGCGCGACGAGGCCCACCGCTTCGCCAACAAGACCCGCGAAGACCTGCTCAAGCGCAAGCAGTTGCGCAGCGAGCTCGACGGGCTGCCGGGCATCGGCACGAAGCTCAAGGTGGTGCTCCTGCGGCACTTCGGCTCTGTGTCGAAGGTCGCCGAGGCCACGCTCGCGGAGCTTTCAACCGTGGTGGGCGCGCAGCGCGCGCGAGGCGTGTACGAGCACTTTCACCCGGGCGTGATCCAGCTCCCCGAGCACGAGTAGTCGCCCTCTGTTACCGCTGCGTGAACGCGAGAAGCGTTGCGTTGCGCGCGCCCGCCTCGCTACGATGCTCGCTGGCCGAAGGGAGCACGGTGAGGCATGTCGCGTGAGTTCACGCTTGGCGTCGAAGAGGAGTACCAGATCATTGATCCGGTCACGCGCGAGCTGAAGAGCTTCATCTCGCAGATGGTGGAGGCTTCGACCCCGCTCGACGAGATCGAGATCCAGGCGGAGCTGCACCAGTCGGTGGTCGAGGTGGCGACGGGCATCTGCGAGGACATCGCCGCGGTGCGCCGCGACGTGATCAAGAACCGCAGGGCCGCCGCGCGCATCGCGGACCGCGTGGGCGTGAAGATCGCCGCCGCGTCGACGCACCCGTTCTCGCAGTGGGAGGCGCAGCCCATCTCGCCCAAGGACCGCTACGTCCAGTCCGTGGAGGAGATGCAGGACGCCGCGCGGATGAACCTCATCTTCGGGCTCCACGTGCACGTGGGCATCCCCGACCGCGAGCTGGCGATCCAGGTGTTCAACCAGGCGCGGTACTTCCTCCCGCACCTGCTCGCGCTCTCGGCGAGCTCGCCCTTCTTCAACGGGCGTCGCACGGGGCTCCAGTCGGTGCGCGCGCTTATTTTCAAGCGACTTCCGCGCACGGGCATCCCCGACCGATTCGAGTCGTACCACGAGTTCGAATCGTTCCTCGAGACGCTGGTGAAGACGGGCTGCATCGACAACGGCCGCCGCGTCTGGTGGGACCTTCGCCCGCACCCGATGTACCCCACGCTCGAGTTCCGCGTGTGCGACCTGCCCGCGCGCCTCGACGACGTGATCGCCATCGCCGCGATGGTTCAAGCCATCGCCGCCAAGCTCGCGTGGCTCAAGCGCAGGAACCTCTCGTTCAACATCTACCGCTCCGCCGTGATCGACGAGAACAAGTGGCGCGCGGCCCGCTACGGCGTGCGCGGCAAGCTCATCGACTGGGGCAAGCAGGAGGAGGTCCCCTTCGCCACGCTCGCGCAGGAGCTCGTCGAGTTCGTGTGGGACGTCGCGGGTGACCTCGGCTCGCGCCGCGAGGTCGAAGACGTGCTCCGCATCGTGCGCGAGGGCACCTCGGCGGACCGCCAGCTCGCCGTGTTCGAACGCACCGGCGACCTCAAGGCCGTCGTCGACCACCTCCTCGAAGAGACCATGCGCGGCGTCGACTGAACGCTTCGAAGCACTTCCGCCATGTCCCTCGTACGAAAGCCCGGCGCGCGCATCATCATCGGCGCCGGAGGCCACGCGAAGGTCCTCATCGCCGCGATGGAGGCGATGGGCGAGCCCGCCGACGCGCTCCTCGACGACAACGCCTCGCGGTGGGGCGCCGACCTCCTCGGCGTTCCCATCGTCGGCGGCCTCGCGGAGCTCTCCGCGTGGCCCGAGGCGCGCGCGGTGATCTCCATCGGCAACAACGCGCGCAGGAAGCTCATCGCCGAGGCGCACCCGCACGTCGCGTGGATCACGGTGATCCACCCGAGCGCGATCGTTCACCCCAGCGCATCGGTGGGCGCGGGCGCGATGATCATCTGGCGCGCGGTCATCGAGCCCGACGTGATCGTGGGCGCGCACGCCATCGTGAACTCCGGCGCGATCGTCTGTCACGACTCTGTCGTGGGCGACTACGCGCACGCCTCGGTGACGTCGGTGATGGCGGGCAACGCGCGCATCGACGAGGGCGTGTTCCTCGGCATGAACGCGGGCGTCATCGGGGCCGTGACCGTGGGCGCGTGGAGCACCGTCGGCGCCGGCGCGTCGGTGGTGCGAGACATCCCCCCGCGCTCGGTGGCGGTGGGCGTTCCTGCGAGGGTGATCCGCTCGATCGACGGGTGAGTCAGCGCGCGTCGGAGGCGGGCGTCGCCCCTGCGGCCTCGATCAGCTTCGGCGTCCCCGCGAGGAAGCGCTCGCGCTGATCGTCCATGAGGAGCTCGGCGGCGGGCCTGTCGTGGATGGTCGTCGCGACGATCATGAGCGATCGCTCGACCTTCTCGATGGGGTTGACGTTGTCGCAGATCACCGTGTCGACGAGGGTCTTGTCGAAGCAGTGCGTCGCGGCGATCACGACGTGGAGGCTCGCCTCTTCGACGGTGAGCGCGCCGGAGCGCGAGAGCGCGTCGAGGAGGTCGAAGGCCTTGTCTCGCTCGCCTCGCTGATCGTCGCCGGTGAGCGTCTCTTCGGTGCTGCCCGAGAGGAGCCCCTTCTGCGACGTCTTCGACCACACGTCGCCGGGGTTGATGATCGTCGGGCGGAGCGCGCCGTCTTCGTCGATCGCTTCGAACTTCTGATCGAGCTCGACGGGGATGCGCGTGTAGTCGACGCCGTCTCCATCGCCCGCGTGCGCGGTCGCGTCGGGCGCGCGGCCGTCACCCGCGGGTCGATCAGGGCGCGGCGTGGCGACGTTCGCGGTCGAGGCCGACGCGGCCGTCGTCGCGGGGCGCGGCGCGGCCTGAGGCACGGGCGGGGCAGCGGGAGGCGGCGCTGCGGCCTTCGCGGGCGCGGCCACCATCGGGGCCATCGCGGGCGCCATCGCGGGGCGCGGGAGCGGCAGACCTCCGCCACCGGGCATCCCCGGCGGTCCACCGATCGAGGGCGGCGGCATCGGCGCCCCGAAGGCGGCCATCGGCATCGGCTGCGACGGGTACGGAGGACCGTAGGTCGACGGTGCGACGGGAGGCGTGCGGTTCATCTCCGCGAGTCGCATGGCCTCTCGCTCGCGCGCCTCGTCGAGCTCTCGCTTCTTCGAGAGGTCGATCATCTCGCGCATCTTCGCGACGTGCTCCTTCACGCGCGCGAGCTTGTCTTGCGGGGCCGCGTCGCTCGCGCCGTCGTACGAGAGGAGGTCGCTCGGGATCTGATACTCGATGAAGAGCGAGAGGAGCTCCTGCGTGAGCTTGATCTCCTTGGTGAGGCTGTCGGGCGCGAGCTTGAGGAGGCGCTCGAGCTGCGGCTTGATCTGGATCACGCACACGCCGAAGAGGGTGCTCTCGAGCTGCATCGCGCGGAACGCCTTCGCGAAGCGCTGCTGCTCGGGCGAGAGCGACTCGATCGCGTCGCGGAACTCCTTCGGCGTCGGGATCTGCTCGAGCATGAGGGGGATCGAGAGGAGGTCCTTGTTCTGGACGATGATCCCGAAGCGCGGCTCGAAGGTGTCGGCCGACGCGATGCGCCCGACGAGGAGGATGAAGCTGCTGAACTGCCGCGCCCGCGCGACGAGGTTCAGCGAGAGCTCGGAGCGCCCGCTGAACTGGTGCGACACCCACGCGTGCAGAAAGCGATCGCCGAGGAACGACACGCGCGTCGACGCGTCGAGCGCGAAGCTCATGGGCCGCCGCGCCTCGCTCCGCGAGACCGCCGTGGAGATGGGCGCCGGGAGCTCCTCGCCGACGTCGGCCTCGATGCTCACGACGCCCTCGGGCGAGTGGTCGGGGCGCCGGACTGCGTGCGAGAACGGCCGCGGGCGGAACTCGGGCTTGAACAGCTTTCGACTGTGAAAGTCCATGTAGGCCGAGAAGTCCGCGGGGGTGACCTCGTCTCCGATCGCGGCGACGAGCTGCTTGCGGAGCATGTCCTCGATGTAGTTCACGCCGTCGGCGTAGCGCTGGCACACGTCGTTCGCGTGGAGGAGCGTCACGAGCAGCGTCGCCTCGACGACGGTGATCACCGAGGCGTCGCGGGGAAAGACACGCGCGAGCTCCGCGCACCGCTCCGCGAGACTTCTCCGCTGCTCCGCGAGGAAGGCGTTGGCGAATGAGGCGGGCAGCACGCTGCGGGCGTCGGCGCTCTGCGCGCCCGAGTACGCGGGGTCTTCGAAGAGCGGCACCACGGGGACGAAGACCTCTCGCGCGTTGATCGCCGAGAGGTCGAGGCCGTGCTCGGGCTGCGCGGTGAAGAGCTCGCGCGAGAAGTACCCGTAGGCGCGCGCGCACCACGCGGCGAGCTCGCCGAAGGCCGCGAGGGCCGACTCGACCTGCAGGTTGCGGCGCGGCGTGTGGCAGGTCCGGTCGGTCCTGTCGATCGAGAACCACACGCGAGACTGCGCGTCGAGGAGCGCGAAGAGCCAGGTGACGTTGGCGTCGATGGGCGGGCGGACGACGGACTCGGGGCGCGGCGGGCTCTTCGCGGCGGTCTTGATCTCGACGCGTCCGCTGCGCGCGTGGAGCGTGACGCCCTGGTCCGGCGTGTTGCCCTGAAAGGCCACGAGCTCGTAGCGGAACTCGAAGGCCCAGAAGAACTCCTGCACCGTGGTGACGATCTTGTCGGTGCGGCTGCTCACGGCGCCCGCGGGGTTGCGCCACTCGGTGACCTGCTGCTGCGGCGCCTCCACGCGGCGCGTCTCCTCGCGAAGGAACGTGCACGACTCCTGGGCGCGCAGTCGCAGCGTGACCGAGCGCGCGCGGGACCACTCGCTGAGCGACGCGACGGCCTCGGAGGTGAGCCCCACGCAGCCGAGGCACTGGAGAATGGCCGCCGTCGCCGTGCGCGTGAGGAACTCCGCGAGGAGGTACTTATCCTCGTAGCGGTGCGCGACGTCGGCGGGGAGCTGCGGGTTGCGCGTGTTGTCGAGGATGGTCCTGATGCGGCGCAGCGCGGCGTCGACGCTGCCGAGAAAACGCGCCTCGTTGTAGCTGTCCATGATGTACCGGCGGTGCGTTGGAGGGAGTGATGGGCGCGCGGGCGTGGCTACGCGGCGCGCGTGCGGCGGTGCGTGTCGGTGACGCGCGCGGGGAAGAGCGAGCGCAGCGCGTCGATGGTCGTGGGCGCGGGGATGATCCCTCGCGCCACGGTGTCGTGGATGGGGCACAGCCACGCGACGTCGCGCAGCGGCGCGCGGACGACGAGGTCCTTCTGGTTGCAGACCGCACAGCGTCGCGTCTCTCTCTGCTTGCGCATGGCAGGGATCTCCTTCTCGGGGTGTGCGTTGGGATCGCGATGTGAAGCGAAGTGAGCCGAGGCGTGCGACCGGAGGCCGCGAGCGATGACGCGCCGAGGACCCAACGCCACCACGAACGCGCGCGGGTGACAAGCGCGGGCTTGCGATGACCCGCCGCGGTCAGTCGATGATGGCGCGCGTCCGTTCGCGCGACGCGTACCGCAGCGCGAGCACGAACATCAGCGCGAGGAGCCCCGTGGCCCACACCGACATCTGCGCCCCGCGACGGAAGACCTCTTGGATGGTGACCCCCTTCGCGGGCGACGGCAGCGCGGGGGAGACCATCGCGACGGCGCGCCCGAAGGCCGCGTTCCAATCCCCGAGGATGGCGCGCTCGTGCCACGCGGCGACGAGGGTGACGGCGACGTTGCCCCAGAGCGCCTGACGCCACAGCCACCCCGAGCCGCGCGACCGCACGAGCACCCGCACGCCCGCGAGAAAGAGGAACCCCGCGAGGATGAGCCGCGCCACCTCGAGCGCGACGAAGCCACGTCGGTGGTCCTGCGCGCAGGCCCAGAACGCGTACTGCACGGCGGTTTCGAAGCTCACCGGGCTCTGCGGCGCGGCCCCTCTCACGAGCGTGAGGGTGTCTTCTGCGACGCGCGCCTCGATGAGCCCGAGGCCCGTCGTGGCGAGCGCGGCCACGGTCAACGACCAGGGCCGCGGCGCGTTCGATTCGTCGTCGGTGTTCGAGGGCTCGGCGTCCAACGGAGGGTTTCGGTTCTTAACGCCGCGCGGAGGCGACGTCTACACCCGCGGACACACGCGGAGAGTTCGAGCGGAGAAGATCAGCCGAGGGCGTTGCGCAGCTCGGCGGCCCGGTCGGTGCGTTCCCACGTGAACTCGGGGCGGCCGAAGTGACCGTACGCGGCCGTGGGGCGGTACACCGGGCGGAGCAGGTCGAGCTGCTCGATGATCGCCTTGGGGCGCATGTCGAAGTTCTTGAGCACGTACTCCGAGATCTTCTCTTCGGAGACGGTGCTCGTGCCGAAGGTGCTCACGTACACGCCGACGGGCTGCGCGACGCCGATGGCGTACGCGATCTGCACCTCGCAGCGCTTCGCGAGGCCCGAGGCCACCACGTTCTTGGCGACGTAGCGGGCGTAGTAGGCCGCGCTGCGGTCGACCTTCGTCGGGTCCTTGCCCGAGAAGGCGCCGCCGCCGTGACGGCCCATGCCGCCGTAGGTGTCGACGATGATCTTGCGGCCCGTGAGGCCCGAGTCGCCCATCGGTCCGCCGATGACGAAGCGCCCCGTGGGGTTGATGAAGTAGCGCGTCTCGGCGTCGAGGAGGTTCGCCGGGAGGTGCTTCTTGATGATCTCCTCGCGGACGAACTCCTTGATGGTCGACTGCTCGACGGAGGGCGAGTGCTGCGTCGACACCACCACGGTGTTGATGCGCACCACGCGGCCGTTGTCGTAGTCGACGGTCACCTGGCTCTTGGCGTCGGGGCGGAGCCAGTCGACGGCGCCGGCCTTGCGGGCCTCGGCGAGCTTGCGGGTGAGGAGGTGCGAGTAGTGAATCGGCGCGGGCATGAGCTCGGGGGTCTCGTCGACGGCGAAGCCGAACATCATCCCCTGGTCACCGGCGCCCTGCTCCTTGTGCTCGCCCTCGCCCTCGTTCACGCCCTGCGCGATGTCGGGGCTCTGACGCTCCACGGCAGTGAGGATCGCGCACGTCGTCGCGTCGAAGCCCATGTCCGAGCTCGTGTAGCCGATGTCCTTGACGACCGCGCGGACCACGTCGGGGAACTCGATCCTCGCCGTCGTCGTGATCTCGCCAGCCAGCACCACGAAGCCCGTCTTGACGAGGGTCTCGCACGCGACGCGGGCGCGCGGATCCTCCTTCAAGATGGCGTCGAGGACGGCATCCGAGATCTGGTCGCACATCTTGTCCGGATGTCCCTCGCTGACCGACTCGGAAGTGAACTGGGTGCGTGCCATGGATCGAAGTTCCTTTTCGCTGGATTGGGGTTCGACGCGCGTGTGACCGCGGTCGCTGTTGATCTTGAACCGCGAAGCCTCGGTGCTCTTCTCGATGATCGACTCGTCGAGGGCGACGCCGATGATGTTGTCGGAGCGCATAGCGCCACCGCGGCGGGAGTGTCAATGCGCGCCTCCACCCCGTTGCCCCGCGCCACCGCTGGCGTTCACCGAACTCGCACGGGTGTCTACCCGCGGTCGGTTTCCTCCATCCCGGTGACGGCGGCGCGCGGGGACTCATTGCCTTGACATGCATGGGTCAAAGTGTTTGGCTCCCGTCGGCATCGTGCCGATCCGCGTCATTGCAGCAGGACGAAGCGACGTGGGGCTCCACCGCGAGCACAACGAGGACAGCTTCGCGCTGCTAGACCAGCACGGGCTCTACCTCGTCGCAGACGGGATGGGAGGCCACAAAGCTGGCGACGTCGCCTCGAAGATGGCGACGGAGACGCTGCGCGCGTTCTTCGACAGCACCGCGCGCGAAGACGCCACCTGGCCCTTTCACTACGACCCCTCGCTCTCGGCCGAAGAGAACCGGCTGATGGCGGGCATCAAGGTCGCCAACAAGTCGATCTACGAGCGCAGCGCCACGAGCGACGAGCACCGGGGCATGGGCACCACCCTCGTCGGCGTGCTCATCGCCACGGGGAGCGCGCGGGCCTACATCGGCCACGTGGGCGACAGCCGGTGCTACCGCGTGCGGGGCCGCTCCATCGCGCAGCTCACGCAGGATCACTCCCTCGTGAACGAGTACATGCGCGCGATGCCGCACCTCTCGGCGGCGCAGCGCGACGAGCTCCCGCGCAACGTCATCACGCGCGCCCTCGGCATGAACGAGCGCGTTGTTGTTGATGTGGCCAGCGAGGAGCTCATGGCGGGCGACCGCTACGTGCTCTGCTCCGACGGCCTCTCGGGGATGATCTCCGACGAGGAGATCCTGCGGACCCTGCTCGCCCACGACGACGACAACGCGGCCTGCGAGGCCCTCATCGCGCTCGCGAACCACCACGGCGGCGAGGACAACATCACCGCCGTGATCGTGCGCATCGCCGACCCCGACGGCCAGCCGCAGAGGCGCGCCTCCGAGGTCGACTCGACGCGCGAGACCGTGCCCCCCGACGCGCCCGAAGACCCTCCGCCCGACGCGGACATTCCCCCCGTCGCTGCGGTGCCTGCCGTGGCGACCGAGAAGCCCGACGCCTGACCCATCGCGCGGGCCTCACGAGGCCGCGATGAAGTCCTCTCCCTCGACGGCTCCCTGCGCTTCGAGGTGGGCTCGCACGAGGGACCTCGCGCCGCGCGCGCCCACCGCCACGAGCACGACCTCGCGCGCATGATCGAGCGCGTCGGCGCCTACGATGGGCGCTCCGCGCGCGACGCGTCCGATCTTGCGCGGGTCGATGTCGACGAAGCGCGACGCGCGAAGTCCCTTGGATTCAAGCGCTCTGGCGAGGCGACGCCCCGTCGGCCCCGCGCCCCACACCGCGAGCGCCCGACCGCGCGCCACGCGCGACAGCCTCGCAGGGAGGTACTCCGCGCGCGCCTCGATGAGCCGATCGAGCGCGTAGCGCGGGTGCGAGAAGGTCAGCCTCCCGGGCACGTGCCGCCAGCGAAAGAGCACCTCGCGGGACTTCGCCATGCGCCATCCCCGCGCGTCGAGGCGCAGCCAGAGGTCCCAGTCTTCGGGCCACGCGGTCTCGCGGTAGGCGCCCACCTCGGCCACAGCTTCGCGACGCAGCACCGCCGACGGATGACAGAGCGGCGCCTCGACGAAGAGCTCCCGCGCGTGGTCGTCGGGCGTGACGAGCGCGTTCTGCCACGCGATGTACGCGGCCATCCCCTCGCCCGCGCCCTCGGCCTCGACGCGCGTCCCCGCGGCGCCGAGCGAGGCGTCGCGCGTGAGCAGCGACGCGGCCTCGCGGATGCGTCCCGGCAACGAGACGTCGTCGGCGTCCATGCGCGCGAGGAGCTCGCCGCGCGCGTGCTCGATCGCGCGGTTGAGGGCCCCGACGATGCCCCTCGCAGGGCCGCGGACGAGCCTCACGCGCGGGTCTCTCGACGCGATCGATTCGACCACCTCGGCGCTCGCGTCGAGCGATCCGTCGTCGACCGCGATGACCTCTCCGACCTCGGCCTCGACGAGCACCGACGCGAGCGCCTCGCCCACCGTCGACGACGCGTCGCGAAAGGGCAGGAGCACAGAAATCACGGCGCGAGCTGCACGTAGGCTCCGTCGCGCGCGACCACCTCGCCGATCACGGAGGCGTCGATGCCCTCTGCGCGCAGCGCCTCCGCGAGCTTCGAAGCGTCGTCGGGCGGACACGCGATGAGCAGCCCCCCAGAGGTCTGCGCGTCGCACGCGAGCCACGCGATCGAGTCATCGACGCCCTCGGCCACTTCGAAGCGATCGCCCGCGTGCGTTCGGTTGGCCTTCGTCCCGCCCGCGAGCACGCCGTCACGCGCCAGCGACTGCGCGCCGGCGAGCAGCGGCAACGACGACGCCCTCAGCACCGCGCTCACAGACTCGCTCGCGCGGAGCATCTCGCCGAGGTGCCCCACGAGCCCGTAGCCCGTGATGTCCGTCGCCGCGTGGACCTCGACGTCGAGCGTCTTCGCGAGCTCCGCGGCGCGCGCGTTGAGCCGCGTCATCGAGCGCACGGCGGCCCGCATCTCGTCGCTGTCTTCGGTGATCTTCGAGCGCTTGAGGGCCGTCGCGAGCACGCCCGTGCCGAGCGCCTTGGTGAGCACGAGGTGATCGCCGACGCGCGCGCCGCCCTTGCGCCACACGGCCTTCGGACTCACCGTGCCGATCACGGCGAGGCCGTACTTGGGCTCCTGGTCTTCGACGGAGTGGCCGCCCGCGATCGAGATCTTGGCCTCGCGCGCGATGTCGTTGCCGCCCGCGAGGATCGCCCCGAGCACCTCGGCCCCGAGCGTCTTCGTGGGAAAGCACACGATGTTCAGCGCCACGAGCGGACGCGCGCCCATCGCGTACACGTCGGAGAGCGCGTTGGCCGCGGCGATGCGGCCGAAGGTGCGCGGGTCATCGACGAGGGGCGTGAAGAAGTCGGTGGTGAACACCAGCGCGAGGTCGTCGGACAGGCGGATGACGGCCGCGTCGTCGGCGGGCGCGAGGCCCACGATCACGTTGGGGTCGATCACCAGAGGCAGCGCGCGCAGGACCTGCGCGAGATCCGCAGCGCGGACCTTGCTCGCTCACCCGGCGCCGTGCGCGAGCTGTGTCAGTCGAACCTGGTCGGTGCCTGTCATCGTTTCCGTCCTGGCGCGTACCACCGCTCGCCCCGGCGACGCAACACGCAGCGCCTTCGCTCCCCACGCGCGGCGGATGGGCGCTACGATGCGCACGCCCGCGCCTCGCGCGGCTCGAAACGGAGCGACACCCGACATGACCCGCAGCATCCCGATCTTTCTCGCGGCCTCGCTGCTCGCGTTTGGCGCGCTCGCGCAGCCGCGTCGCACGCGGAGGACGCGCGTCCAGCGCGCGCCCGTGGTCGACGCAGGCGCGCCCGTGCAGAACCTCGGCCCCGAGCTCATCTCGGTCCCCGTGGCCGACATCGACCGGATGATGCGGCAGATGCGCGTGTGGCTCTTCAATCCCCCTGCCGGAGCGTCGGGCTTCGGGCTCTCACAGATGGGCACGGGCCGACGGCTCTGGGTGCTCCTCCCGAGCTGTCGGCAGCCCAACCCCGACGACCCGCGCGACCCCTGCCCCGTCGATCGCGTGATCGTCGAGGCCGTCGGCGCCGAGGGCGGCGCGTCGGTGAACACCATGGACCCCGTGGGCGTGGCGCCGGGCTCCGAGTCGCGCCGGGTGCAGTCCTTCGTCGTGCCCGCGGGCATTCCCCGCGTGCGGGTGCGGCTCATGGCGCTGCGCGCGCAGGTCCGCTACGAGGCCGTGATCGACGTCGATCGCCTCGGCGAGCTGCCCGCGCCCGTGGGCGCCAACGGCCCCGGCGGCTTCGCGTTCGAACTGTCTCAGTACCCCGCGCGATAGCCCCTCCGCGCGTCGCTCAGACCAGCATCTGATCGTCGAGCCCCTGGAGCGAGAGCCACTGGCCCACGCGCTCTGCGTCGGCGTGCGAGAAGTACACGGCGAAGCCCGCGCGATCGCGGACGTTGCGCTCCGCGACCCACACCGTCGCCTCGGCCACGCGACCGCTCCCCACCTGCGGCGCGAGCCGGGGGAACGGCTGCGCGAGCTCGATCGGAGGACGCGTCACCAGGAGCACCCGCACGAGCTCGGACCACAACCCCTTGAGCACCCCCGAGACGAGGAACCGCAACGCGCTCGACGCGTGCGCCTCGAAGTCAGGCCCCTCGGCCGCGCCCGTCGGGCCTCGCAGCACGACGAGCGGCGGGTCCTGCTCCTGCCGCGCGAGGCCGAGGTCGAGGAGCACGAGCTCGTCATCGTCGAAGGCCACGACGTGATACGCGTCGGCCACGAGCGCCGCGAAGGCTTCGTAGCGGACGTCGTGCTCGCACCACTCGCGGAGCACGCCGATCGCCGACGCGCGCGACGCCGGGTCGTCGGGAGGGCAGTACCGCTGCGAGAGCGCGCTGTGCCCGAAGACCTCCCAGAACCACTGTAGCGAGAGGGGGAGCTGCCGCGAGACGCTCACCTCGCGACGGCTCATCCGGTAGGGAGGGCACGCGTGTGACACCTCTCGCGCGAGCCCTTCGAGCTCCGCGCGGAGCGCGTCATCCAACAACCCCGGAGGCCTCGATGTCACGGCGCGTGATGATGCACCATCAACGGTCGGGCGTGGGGCACTTCCTTCGTGACAGCCGCGAGAGATACTCCGCCGCGTGGAGCCCCCCTCGCTCGAAGCCGTGGAGTCCGCGATCCATCGTCTGTTCATCCGGGTCGAGGGCGTCTCGCTGCGCACCGAAGACCGCAAGAAGGCGAAGGAGCTCCGCGGGCTGCTGCCGCACCTCGCGCCCGTCGCGCGTCGACACGTCGTCGTCGACGCCGCGGCGGGTCGCGCGAGCGTGGGCCTCGTCGCCTCGGAGCTCTTGTCTCCGTGCGACCTCGTGGTGATCGAGCGCGCACCCGACCGCGCGCAGGCCTGCCGCGACGCCGCTGCGCACCTGACCCGAGGTGCCTCCGTCGACGTGCGCGAGTCCGACGTCGCGGAGCTCTCTGCGTGGCCCGAGGAGCCCGAGCTCGTGGTGGCCCTCCACGCCTGCGGCCCTGCGTCCGATCACGTGATCGATTGCGCTGCGGCGCGAGGGGCGAAGCGGATTCTGCTCGTCCCCTGCTGCGTGGGCGCGGGCGTGTCGTTCGCGGCGACGGCGCGCGAGGCGGTCTCGCGATGGCCTGTGCCGAGGCAGTCCGCGGTGCGTCAGCGGCTCGAGCACGGGCTCATCGACGCGTGGCGGACGCTGCGCCTCGAAGCCGCTGGATACGAGGTCACGGTGCTGCCCTTCGTGCCCCCCACGGTGACGCCGTACAACCTCCTCTGGCGGTGTCGCCGCGTCGGACAGCGCGCTTCGATGGATCGGGCCGCGAGGCGTCTCGAAGAGATTCTGTCGCTCGGAGGCGGTTCTCCGCGCTGAAGCTTCTCTCGCGCGGCGCCGCGGCATACACTCCCCTCAAGGTCGCTCGTGATGCGCAGCCGTTGGCTCCTCTCAAGCTCGATGCTCTGCGCGCTGCTCCTCGGCACCGCGGCGGAAGCGCAGACCCGCAGGCACCACCGGCACCGCCACCGGGGAGCCGCGGAGGCGACCGCGCCGCGCCGTGGGGCAGTCGCTCCGGCGCCGCGCAGGGTAGCGACGCCCGCGACGGCGACGCCCGCGCCGAGCACGCCGAGGCCGCCGCAGCCCGAGGACCCGCCGCTCTTCTACGCGGCGCCCGGGTACGTGCCCGCGAACCCCTATCGCGCCGGCGGTTCCGAGGGGCGTCACTTCGGCAGCGTGACCGAGAACGACATCCTCGCGACGATGCGAACGGCCCCCGTCCGCGGCAACCTGAGGAACTACGGCAACACGTCGGTGAACATCCGGGTCGATTTTCCGGGTCCCATCGACGGGTCGTACAAGCCCTCGGAGCAGCGCCATGAGGAGCACTGGCGCGCGGAGATCGCAGCGTTCCGGCTGAACCAGCTCCTGGGGCTCGAGCGCGTGCCGCCCGCGGTGTTTCGCCAGGTGCTCGAAGACGACCTGCCGACCGGCGAGCGCTACGGCGTGACGTTCACCGAGGGCGTCTCGCGCGGCGCGATGATCTACTGGGTCCCGGTGCTCCGACCGTCGGGCGTCGGGAGCCCCGAGTCGATGGAGTTCTGGTCGCAGCGGCTCACCGCAGGCGCCCCCATCGCAGACGGCGAACGGACTCGCGCGCAGGAGGTCTCGGACCTCATCGTGTTCGATTTCCTCATCGCCAACTGGGACCGCTGGAACGGGCTCAACACCCTCGAGGACGGCCACGGCCACCTCGTGTTCCGCGACAACAACGCAGGCTTTCAGGTGCCGAGCAACTCGTCGCGATACCAGCGCGTGCTCGGGTGGCTGCACCGCTCGCAGCGCTTCTCTCGCGCGCTCATCGAGCGGGCCCGCGCGCTCGACCTCGACACGCTGCGCGACGCCATGGCCGACGACGCCGACGGCAACGGCGCCGTGCTTCTCTCCGACGCGCAGCTCCGCGACGTGCTGCGACGCAGAGACACGCTCGTGGCCTACGTCGACGCGCTCGTGCGGCGCTACGGCGAGGCCAACGTGATGGCCTTCCCGTAGCGGATCGCAGCCTCAGACCACGAGCTGACGGAGCTCGGACTGGTAGCGCTCGGCGTAGACCGAGAGCACGTCGAGGGAGTCCTTGATCTCGCTCGCGTCGAGGTCCGAGAGCGGCAGCTCGACCGAGAGGATCACGTCGCCGTCCTCGTCGAGCGAGAAGCGCGCGAGGAGCAGCTCGCCGTTGAGCTTGAGCAGCCTGAGGTAGAGCTTCTCGGCCTTGTCGACGTCGCCGGGCAGCCTGACGATGGGCAGGACCAGCAGCTTGCACCACCCGTCGTCGACCTGGATCACCAGCGGAAACACGCCGGAGTTGCCCCGAAAGCTCGAGCGCCACGTGCCGGGGCTCAGAGAGATGACGGGCCAACCGAGCTTCTGGAGGTGCCCCTCGACCTTGGAGACGTCTTCTCGGGTGGTTGCGCGCACGGAGCGAACGGTATCCCGAAGCGCGACGCGCACTCAAGCAATCTCAGGGAGGCTCCGCGCGCGGGCGCCGCGTCACATGCGCAACCGCATGGGCCCGGCGGTGCTCCCACTGTGCGACGGCGCGACGTGCGTGCGGGCTCTTCCGTTCCGCGGCGCAAGCTCTCAGAGTAGCGAAACGCAGATGTCTACGAGCCTCCGCCCGATCACCCAACGGTCGCACATCCTCGTGGTCGACGACGATCGCTCGATCCGTCGCTCCCTCGAGAAGTTTCTCGGCGACCTCGGGTACGCGGTCTCGACCGCGGAGGATGGGCCCTCGGGCCTCGCGGCGGTCGTGCAGGGCGGCTTCGACCTCGTGCTCCTCGACCTGGGCCTCCCGGGCCTCGACGGGCTCGAGGTGCTCGCGCGGCTCCAGGGTCGCGAGAACGTGCCGCCCATCATGGTGATCACCGCGCGCGACGACATGCGCTCGACGGTGACCGCCACGCAGCGGGGCGCGTGGGACTACGTGGTCAAGCCCCTCGACATCGAGCGCCTCAAGATCTCGGTGCGGCGCGCGCTCGAGTCGGGCGAGCTCTCGCGGCGCCTCGACAACCTCGTCGAGACGATGTCGCGCGAGTTTCAGGTCGACAACATCGTGGGCCGCACGCCCGCGATGCGCGACGTGTTCAAGACCATCGGGCGCGTGTCGACCTCGAACGCCACGGTGCTCATCACGGGCGAGTCGGGCACCGGAAAAGAGCTCGTCGCGCGGGCGATCCACTACTCGAGCGAGAGCCGCGACCAGCCCTTCGTCGCGGTGAACTGCACGGCCTTCGCGAGGGACCTCCTCGAGAGCGAGCTCTTCGGTCACGTGCGCGGCGCGTTCACGGGCGCGGTGGCCGACAAGGTGGGGCGCTTTCAGCTCGCGGGCGCGGGGTCGCTCTTTCTCGACGAGATCGGCGAGGTGCCGCTGGAGCTTCAAGCCAAGCTCCTGCGCGTGCTTCAGGAGCGCAGCTTCGAGCGCGTCGGCGACGCGAAGCCCATGCCTTTGCGCGCGCGGATCATCACGGCCACCAACCGCGACCTCACCCAGATGGTGCGCGACGGCAACTTCCGCGAGGACCTCTTCTATCGCCTCCGCGTCGTCGAGATTCACCTGCCGCCGCTGCGGGAGCGCCGCGAGGACCTCCCCTCGCTCGTCGAGCACCTGCTCGCGAAGATCACCCGCGACCAGCACAAGCGCATCCGCTACGTCGCGCGCGACGCGCTCGACCTCATCTCGCGCTATCCGTGGCCCGGCAACGTGCGCGAGCTCGAGAACGCGCTCACGCGCGCGGCGGTGCACACCAAGGGCGAGGTGCTCGAGGCGAGCGAGCTCGGGATTCACCTCGACGACGAGGGCGACGAGGGCGACGCGGCGCCCGAGGTCGACGCGACGCCCGAGGCTGACACCGCGGCGGAGGCGGGCGAGTTCCTCTCGCTGCGCGAGGTCGAGCAGCGGCACATCGCGGCGGTGCTCGCGGCGACCGGGTGGAACAAGCGCAGGAGCGGCGTGATCCTCGGCATCACGCGACAGACGCTCGACCGCAAGATCAAGGAGTACCGCATCGAGCGTCCCGCGGCCCCTCCGCCGCCGACGCGGAGAGGTTGATCGAGGCGTCACCGTGGAGCGCTACCTCGTCACGCTGGCCTTCTTCACCGTGGCCATGCTCGCGATGCTCGTGCACCGCATCCGCCGCGACACCGGCGGGCGCGTCGACACGTGGTACTTCCACCTCGCCGCGTACGCCGCCGCGGCGCGCGTGCTCGCGCTTGCGCTCGGCGTGCTCGCGGGGCTCGAGATCTCGCACCCGGCCCTCGCCTTCGCGAGCGCGGCCACGGGGCTCGTCTCGGTGCACTGCCTGGTGCTCTTCGCGTACAGCTTTCCGCTGAATCACCCCGCGCCCGCGCGCCTCCGCTGGCCGCTCAACCTCGCCACCGCGAGCATCATCGTCGCCTCGCAGCACCGCTCGTTCGTGAGCGCCGAGGGCCCCTTCGTCCTGATGCTCGGGCTGATGCCCTCGTACTTCCTCCTCGCGCTGTTCTTTCTGCACCGCAACTGGCGCGCCTCCATCGCGCCGGGCGAGCGTCGACCGAGCACGCCCGTGACGCTCGTGCAGGCGAGCCTCGTGGCGCCGTGGGCGCTCTCGATCGCGCTCTTCATCGCGTTCCACTCGTTCTTCAAGGGCGCGTCGCCGACGTGGGTCTTCCTCGCGCAGGCCGTGGGCATGGCGCTCGTCGTGGTGGGCGGCGCCGGCGTGGCCGTGCTCCGCTATCACCTCTTCGAGATCCGCGTGCTGATGACCGAGGTGGTCGTCGCGCTCTGCGCCGTAGGCGTGCTCGCGGGCTACGTGGGCCTCGGCGCGCTTCCGCTGCACCGCTGGCTCGACGCGCGCGGCGGGCCCTCGCTCGCGGCGGCCGTGGTCGCGGGGCTCCCGCTGCTGCTCATCGACGTGATCCGCGCGGGCGTCGACGGGATTCTTCAGCGCGTCGGGAGCGCGGTCACCACCGAGGCCCCCGCGCGCACGATCGTCGAGAAGACGCTCGCGGTCACGGCGCGCATGGTCGACCCCGACGCGGTGCTCGCCATGGCGACCGCGGCGCTCACGGAGGCCACGGGCTGCGAGGTGCGCTTTCTCCGCGCGGGCGCGCTCCCGCCGGGCGTTCGCGCCGAGGCGCCCGAGGAGTTCGTCGCGCTCGCGAGGCAGCACCCGCGGACGTTCTACTCGCCCGAGCACGCACCCGAGCTCCCGCAAGGCATCGTCGCCGAGATAGACCGACTCGGCGCGCAGCTCGTGATCCCCGTGCAGCGCAACGAGGCCCTCTACGGCTTCTTCGTCGTCTCGACGACGCAGCGCTGCGCGCGCGCGGAGACGCTCGTGTGCGCCGCGGTGGCCGACCACCTCGCGCTGAAGTTCGAGAACTACGCCCTCTACGCCGAGGCCGCGCAGGCGAGCCGCGACCTCGCGGACACGCGGGCCTTCCTCGAAGACCTCGTCGAGAGCCTCCCCGTCGGCGTGGCCGTCGTCGACGCGGAGCTCCGCGTGAAGGCGTGGAACCGCTGCCTCGCCGCGCAGTCGGGCATCCCCCGCGAGGCCGCCCTCGGCGCGCGCTACTTCGACGACCTCTACCCCGACCTGCGCGACGGCGACGGCGCGGCCGTGATGGAGGAGCTCCATCGCAACCCGGATCAGGTGGTGTCGCGCCCCGCGTCGCGCTTCGACACGGCCGAAGGCGAGCGCTACCGCGACCTCTCGGTGGCCCCGTTCAAGAACCGCCTCGGACAGCCCCGCGGCGTCGTGGTCATCACGGGCGACGCCACCGAGCGCGTGCGCCTCTCGCGCGAGCTCGAGGAGTCGCGTCGCCTCGCGGCCCTCGGTTCCTTCGCGGCCGCGGTCGCGCACGACATCCGAACGCCCCTCACGTCGATCCAGATGAACGTGCAGATCCTCCGCTCGCGCGCCGAGATCTCCGAGAGCGACCGCGAGTACCTCGACATCACCCTCACCGAGATCGACCGGCTCAACCGCTCGGTGAGCGAGATCCTCGAGTTCGCGAGGCCCGTGTCGCTCGCGACGGAGCCCGTCGACGTGCGCGAGCTCGCGGCCGACGTCGTGCGCACGCTCCAGCCCGTGTGCTCCGAGCGCGGCGTGTCGGTCTCGCTCTCGACGGGCGGTGACGGCGAGACGGCCCCGATGGACGAGCGCCTCGTGCGCAAGGTGCTCGTGAACCTCATCGACAACGCCGTCGACGCGTCGCCGCGCGGCGCGGTGGTGGAGCTCTCCGCGGGCGTGTCGGGCGGCCACGCGACCTTCGCGGTGAGAGACCGCGGGCGCGGCATCGACGCGTCGCAGGTCGAGCGGATCTTCGAGCCGTTCTTCACGACGCGGCCCGACGGCACGGGCCTCGGCCTCGCGATCGCGCAAAAGATCGCGCGCGCCCACGGCGGCGAGGTGCGCGTCGAGAGCGCCCCCGGAGAGGGCTCGACCTTCTCGCTACTCCTGCCGAGCGGAGCGGCTACTTCGTGACCGTGCGCGCGAGGATGACGGTGATGTTGTCGACGCCGCCCGCCTCGTTGGCGGCCTGAACGAGCGCGCGGCACGCGTCGTTGAGCACGGGCGTCGAGCGGATGATCCGCGCCATGCGGTCGTCGGGGACCATGCCCGTGAGGCCGTCGCAGCAGAGGATGATCACGTCGCCGTCGTGCATCTCGTGGCGGTGCATCTCGACGCTGACGTCGGTCTTCATCCCGAGGGCGCGCGTGATGACGTTCTTGTACGGGAAGCGCCGCACCTGCTCCTCGGTGAGGTCGGGCCGCGAGCGGCGGTACTCCTCGAGGAGCGAGTGGTCGGTGGTGAGGGGCTCGATGGGGCCCGTGTTGCGGAGCACGTAGCCGCGGGAGTCGCCGACGTGGGCCACCCAGGCCGCGTTGCCGCGAACGAGCGCGCCGACGAAGGTCGTGCCCATGCCGCGGCGGTCGGCGTTCTCGCGCGCCGACTCGAAGATGCGAAGGTTGGCATACTGCACCGCGATCGAGAGCGTCTCGCTGTCGTAGATCTCGTCGCGGTTCTGCTTGTAGGGCCACGTGACGGGCGGGTCTTTGCGGGCGTCGCGAAAGAACTGCCCCACGATGTCGACCGCCATCGCGCTGGCCACCTCGCCCGCGTTGTGACCGCCCATGCCATCGGCCACCAGGAAGAGCTGCTCCTCGGGCATGAGCCGGAACGCGTCCTCATTGTGGGCGCGCTTTCGGCCCACGTCTGTGAGCGCTGCGTATTCGACGGCGAGTCGGTCGGTCATTGAAGGTCGGGCGATTCTCTTCGCCACGCCACCGCGCGGTCAATACCGCGAAGAGGCCGCGCCGCACGATCGCGTCAGACTGTGGTATTGCAACCGGCCGTGGACACGCCCAACCTGCTCCTCGTCCTCGCCGTGATCGCCGCGTTCGGCATCGCGGCCGCCCTGGTGATCCGAGCGATCGAACACCGCGCCCGCAAGGCCCTCGACGGGCACATCCTCGCGCTCTGGGAGTCGCTCGCGCTCGCCCGTCAGGACCTCCGCCTCGAGGTGAACGAGCGCGGAGAGCGCTTTCTGCACGGCACCGTGCGCAACCAGCGCTACACGCTGAGCACCTCGTCTCCGGGCCGCACCGCGAGCGGCGCCGTGGGCATTCAAGCGCGCATCCAGCGCGAGCCCGCGCCGCGCGTCGTCGTGTGGCCCACGAATGACCTGCCCGCGTGGGCGCCGCGGCTGCCCCGCAGGGTCGCGACGGGCCACGACGAGTTCGATCAGATCTTCGCGGTGCACACCGACGACGAGGCCCTCGCGCTGTCGACCCTCGACGTGAGCGTCCGCGAGGCGCTCCTGGGCATCCCCGGCGCGGGGCTCGTGTGCGACGACGCGAAGCTCACCCTGGTCACGTCGCTCGAAGAGCGGCAGGTCGACGCCGAGTTCGTCGACCAGGTGAGGGCCGTCGTCGCGGGCGTCTGCGCGCCCGGCGAGGTCTCGATGCTCGGGAATTGAAGGGCCCGCAAGAAGTCACCGAAGGGGTGTGACAAGCCGCAAAGGCCGCGCGTATACTCGCCCGCACATCGAAGGGTGTCGGGGTGTGCGCCACACCGATCGCACACCGAAGAAGCACCCATCAATCACAGGAGGGATCCACGATGCCGTCGAACCACAAGAAGTTCTTTAAGGTGCAGGAGAAGGATTTCGCCCGACTCCAGAGCCAGGGTCGCGCCAAGGGCTGGATCTTCGGCCCGGGCAACCTGATCCGCAACTCGAGCGGCCTCGTGGTGCGGTTGGACTACGACGTGAAGAGCGAGCAGCTCAGCGTCGAGGTCCGCGACCCCGAGAAGAACAGCACCCCCGGCGCGTTCCTCGACACCTTCTGGAACACCCTCCAGATCGTGTCCGAGAACGCCTCGACCTCGCCCTGACCGAGCCTCTACCTCCGCATCCCCGTCTCCGCGCTCCCAGATCTCTCCACAACAGCCCCGCTCTGGAATGATCCGTGCGACCCGGCTTCGCGGGTCAACGCCATGCGCGCGCTCGCTCCGCTCGTCATCTCGCTCCTCTGCGCGTGCGCGTCGTCGCCGACCGCGAGCGTCGACGCCTCGCGAGGCGACGCCACCGACGTCGACGTCGTTCGCATCGGAGCCGACGGCGCATCGGATTCGGCCGACGCGTTCGCGGACGCACCGCAGGCGCTCATCGACGATCGCTTCACGCGGCGCCAGTGGGAGGTGCTCCAGCGGTTCTCGCCGGTGCCCGGCGCGCCGCCGAACCCGACGAACCGATGGGCCGATGATCCGCGCGCGGCGGAGCTCGGTCGCGCGCTCTTCGCGGACCGCGGCTTCTCTCGCGGCGGCGACGTGGCCTGCGCGACGTGCCACCAGCAGGCGCGGCTCTTCACCGACGGCCGCGCGATCGCAGAGGCGCAGAGCCCGCCGCAGCGAGGTCGACGCAACACCCCGTCGATCCTCTACGCCGCGTGGGGCCGGTGGAAGCTCTGGGACGGCGGCGCCGACACGCTCTGGGCGCAGCCGCTCCTCGCGATGGAGAATCCCCGCGAGCACGACTTCACGCGCGTCGAGATCGCGCGGCGCGTGGCGTCGACGTATCGCGCTCCCTACGAGACGATCTTCGGTGCGCTCCCCGCGCTCGGTGACACGACGCGGTTCCCGATGCGCGCGAAGCCCGGCGATGCGGCGTGGGAGGCGATGCGCGCCGACGATCAGGAGGCCATCAACCGCGTCGCGGCGAACGTCGGCAAGGCCATCGAGGCGTACGAGCGGACGCTCGTCCCGGGGCGCTCGGCCTTCGACCGCTACATGGCGGGCGAGCGCGACGCGATGACCCCGCAGCAGCGCGACGGGCTGCGCGCGTTCATCACCCTGAGCTGCGTGAACTGCCACTTCGGGCCGCTCTTCAGCGACGACGACTTTCACTCGATCCGCATGCCCGATGACCCGCTCGCGGGCCCCGACCGCGGACGCGCCGAGGGACTCGAGACCGTCGCGCGCAACGCGCTCGGGGCGCGTTCGATCTACAGCGACGACCGCGAGGCGTTCCCCGCGGCGGAGCCCGTCACCCGCGGGGCCGTCGGGAGGTTCCGCACGCCGTCGTTGAGGGGCGTCGCGCTCACGGCCCCGTACGGTCACGCGGGGGCCATCGCCACGCTCGAGGAGGTCATCGTCTACGACGCCGCGGGCGGGCTCCCGGCGGGCGATCCGCGCGCCCTCGGAGAGCGCGACCCGGCGCTCATCCCGTTCGCGCCCTTTCCCTCCGAAGTGGCTTCGCTGACGGCGTTCTTGAGGGCGCTCACGCCCGACGAGCTCGCGCGCTGAGCGCAGCGCTACTCCACGCGGATCGGGTTCGCGTAGATCCACGGCACGTCGTGGATGAGGCGCTCCATGCCGGGCAGATACGCGCGCGCGTGCTCGGGCACCGTGCGCACCTCGACGCGATACACGCCCGCAGACGGAACGGGCCAGCGCAGCTCGCCCATCGCCGCGGGGTCTTCCCACCGCTGCACCATCGCCCACTGCGCGCCCTGCTCGCGATACACGCGCATCTCGACGCGCGGCGAGGCCGCGCCCGCGAGGGGACGGTAGAGCGTCGGCGCGCGGAGCATGAGCGCAGGCTCGTCGGCCATGCGCACCGTGGAGCCCATCTCGTGGTCGACGCCGTCGCGGGTGCGCGCGGAGCACGAGAAACCCACGGGCGTTCCGAACGCTTCGAAGCCTACGTAGGCGCGGCCCGCGGCGAGCGCTTCGAGCACGCTCGCGCGCGTGAGCTCTCCGCGCACGAGCACCTCGTTCGAGAAGAACCTGAAGATCCGGCGGTAGCTGTCGCCGCGCTCGCCGTCGGCCATGATGGCCATGAAGGTGTTCTCGTGCGCGTCGCTCGCGGCCACGCCGGGGACGTTGCGCCCGTCGCCCCAGAGCTGCGCCCACTTGCCGAGGTCGCTGGTGTTCTCCGCGAAGAACGCGAGGAACGCGAGGTCGGGCTCGAGGGGGTTCTCGGCGCCTTGAAAGCGCAGCGTGTCGACGAGCTGCTGGCCGTTGTTGGCCTCGGGGTTGGCCTGGATCGCGATGTTGGGCGCGAGGTTCGCGTGGACGTTGTAGACCTCGACGATGTCGGGCTGGAGCTCCCTCAGGTGCTCGATGGTCCGCTGCTCGACGTGGGCCACGGCGACGAGGGCTCCGGCCTCGCGGAAGCGTCGGACGCCCGCCGCGTCGTCGGCGTGGTAGGCCGCGCCGAGGTTGCCCGCGATGGCGTCAGGGTGACGCCGAAGCGCGAGCGGCATGAGCTCGTTCTCTGCGCCGGGGAGCCACAGCGTGCGGTGTCCGTCTTCGCACCGCGACGTGTAGCCGACGAGCGAGCCGCCCTCCATCACGGGCTCGTCGCCGGGGCGGAGCTGGAGCACGCGTTCGAACGACCCCTCGGCCATCAGCCCCGCGTGCTCGGTGAGGAACACCGCGTCGATGCGCGCGCGGCACATCGCGCGGCGAAAGCTCTGGAGGCACGGCTCGTTCACGCCGCCGTCGACGTAGGGGCGCCCGTCGCACGCGTCGTGCGAGTGGACCGAGTGCGAGTGCACGATCACGCGGCGCGTGGTGAACCCCCGCGGCGCGCCCATCTCCGACGCGGCGGGGAGCTCGTGGGGCCACGGGGGGAGGCGTGCGGCGTCGACGGTGACGTCGGTCGCGACGGTCGCGTCGGTGACGGACGCGTCGGGCGTCGGCGTGGAGTCGGTGCACCCGAGGCAGAGCGGGAGCGCGAGGCCGAGGAGTCGTGCGCGCATGGAGGGGCGGCGATTGTCGACACGAAACCCAGCGCGCGGCAACCCCGAGAAACCGCACACGCGGCGGGCGAACGGGTCCATCATCGCCGCGATGAACACGACGCCGACGGGCGTGGCCGAGGTGCTGCGCGAGTCGTTTCGGAGCTGGTCGCAGGCGGGCGCGCGGCTCCTGAGCGGCGCCGTGGCGTTCTACGCGCTCCTGTCGGTGGTGCCCGTCTTCATGATCGCGATCCGCATCGCGGGCATCGCGACCGACGAGGACGCCGCGCGCGTCGCGCTGCTCCAGAACCTCGCGCGGTGGATCGGCTACAGCGGCGCGAGCACCGTGGGCTCGATGCTCACGTCGGCCACGCGCGCCGCGTCGAGGGGTCACTGGTCGATCGAGGCGCTCATCCTCGCGTACGCCGCGTCGCGCCTCTTCGCCGTGCTCCAGAGCGCGCTGCACCTGCTCTGGAACGTGCCCCTCCACTCGCCCGAACGCCTCAAGGACAAGGTGCTCACGCAGGTGCGTCGCCGCGCGCTCGCGCTCGCGATCATCGGCATCGTAGGGTTGATCCTCGGCGCGCTCGTGCTCTGGAACGGCTTCGTCGCCTACGCCCACCACCTCCTCGGCTCGTACCCCGGAGCGTGGCGCGCGGCGAGCGCGGGCTTCTCGTTCCTGCTCACGGTGCTGCTGTTCTCGGCGATCTTCAAGGTGCTGCCCGAGGCGACGGTGTCGATGCGCGACGCGATCGTGGGCGGCGCCGTGACGGCCGCGCTCTTCTCCGCGGGCGCTGCGCTCGTGGGGATCTACATCGGTCACAAGGCCACGCAGAGCTTCTTCGGCGCGGCCTCGTCGGTGGTGATGCTGCTGCTCTGGGTGAACTACTCGGCGCAGGTGTTCTTCCTCGGCGCGGCCTTCACGGGGGCGCACGCGCGGCTGAGGGGGCACGGCATCCAACCGCGGGCGTGAAGCGAGTACACTCGCCGCGTGGCAACGCACCTCCTCGTCGGCAACCCCACCGCGCAGAGCGGCAAGAACGCGCAGCGCATCCAGACCGCGATCGACATGCTGCGCACGCGCGGCGTCGACTGCGACCTCTTCTCGACGCTCCCCGCGGGTCGCACCATCGACGCGCTGCGAGAGACGCTCGACCGTTCGAACTACACCTGCGTGATCTCGATGGGCGGCGACGGCACCTTCCGCGAGGTCGCCTCGGCGCTCTACGCGAGCCGCAGGCGCGAAGAGATCGCGATGGGGATGCTCCCCACAGGCACGGCCAACGACCAGGGCCGGAGCTTCAACCTCGAGGCCCGCGAGGACGCGCTCCCGCGCAACGCGGACATCATCGTGCGGGGTCGCGAGACGCGCATCGACGCGGGGCTCATCTCGACGCGCAGCCACGACGGGAGCCACTCGGCCTCGGGGGCCTTCTTCGACTCCGCGGGCTGGGGCCTCAGCGCGCGCACGCTCGCCACGCGCAACCGCGACCGCAGGCTCGTCGACGCGATGGGCCCGCTCAAGGAGATCTACCGCGACCAGCTCGTGTACGCGGGCGCGCTGATGAAGAACTTCCTCGAGTCGTACGTGGTGCGCGACAAGTTCAGGGCGCGCGTTGTGGCTGACGGAGACGCGCGCGAGCTCGACGGGCTCACCGA
>JBPOHC010001029.1:0-14879 GCA_052035985.1 Myxococcota bacterium
CCGACGGCGATCACGACGCCGGGAGCGATCTCAGCGCGACGCCCCGGCGTCCTGACGGCCGCCGGTTCCTTGCGTCGGCGGGGATTCAGAACAGCTCGACGCCCGCGGAGATCGAGAAGGCCGCGAAGGTCGTGTACCCGACGACCGTGTGGATCGATCGCATCGCGCTCTGAAAGTCGCGCACGGTTCCCGGGTCCGTCGAGGGGTCGAGGCCGAGCATCTGCGGGTTCGACGCGAGCACGCCGAGGATGGGCAGGAGGATCATCCCCGCGCCGTGCACCCACGCGAGGGTCTTGTGAAGACGCAGCCTCCCTGACGCGGGATCGGCGCCGGTCGAGGCGCCGTCGGGGTCGGGCGCGGTCGCCGCGATCACGCCCGCAGTCGTGTAGAGCCCCGTGGTGATGAACGCGAAGGTCTCGTGCAACGAGACCAACCCGCTGCCGCAGCCGAAGTCGCCGCCGATGCCGCCCGACGCGGAGGCGCAGCTCCCGTCGCCGAACCACGTCGGGCGGTTGATCGCGAGGATCGTCCCGAGCACCTCGGTCACCGCGAGGCCGCCCCACGCGGCGAGCGCGAAACCCCTGTGGACGCGGAGATTTCGCTCGCGGCGACGGAGGACGTAGCGCGCCTCTCGCTCGGCGTCGTGGCACGTGTCGCAGTCGACGTCGCACTGCGCGGCCTGACCGTCGGGGAGCGAGTCGGAGGCCGATCCCGCGGCGGCGCCCGCGGAGCGCGATGAGATGGAGCCCGTGACGTCGGGCGCGCGCGGAGAGGACTGCGCGAGCATCGGAGGCGCGGAGGTCGCGTCGAGGAGCGGGCTGCGAAGGCGAAGGTCGAGGGACCACGGAGAGGCTTCAAATGAGGCGTCGCGAGCGAGCGTCGCGCCCCCGAGGTGGCCGTTCAGCGCGAGGACCAGGAGCGCGGCGGAGGGGACCATGGATGGCCTTCGTGTGTTGCGAGCGGAGGGTGAAGGTCGCTCAGCGGCGGAGGCTGCGGACGCCCGCGCGGAGCACCTTGCCGGGGAGGTCGCGACCGACGATGGCCGACGCGACGCGGCCCGCTTCGAGGAGGCGTTCGAGGTCGATGCCGGTCTGAACTCCCATGCCGTGCAGCGTGTACACGAGGTCTTCGGTGGCGAGGTTCCCCGCGGCGCCCGGCGCGTAGGGGCAGCCGCCGAGGCCGCCCACGGAGGCGTCGAAGGTTCGAATGCCCATTTCGAGTCCGACCACCACGTTGGCGAGCGCCGTGCCCCTCGTGTCGTGCATGTGCATCGCGAGCTTCTGCGACGGAAACTCGTCGAGGAACATCTCGAGGATGCGCATCGTCTGGCGCGGCGTTCCGACGCCGATGGTGTCGCTCAGCGAGACCTCGTAGCAGCCCATGTCGAGGAGCTGACGCGTGATCTCGACGCCGCGCTTCGGATCGACCTCGCCCTCGTACGGACAGCCCCAGAGCGTCGAGAGGTACGCCCTCGCGCGGAGCCCTCGCTCGACGGCGGGCTGCACCACCTCGCGAAAGCCCGCGAGCGAGTCGGCCACGGTCTTGTTCACGTTGCGCTTGTTGTGGCTCTCGCTCACCGAGAGGAACACCGCCACCTCGCCGATGCCGCACGCGATGGCGCGGTCGAGGCCCTGACGGTTGGGACACAGCGCAGAGAAGCGCGAGGTCTCAGGGCGGTGGACCTGGCGCACGAGCTCCTCGGCGTCGGCGAGCTGCGGGATCCAGCGGGGAGAGACGAAGCTCGTCACCTCGATGCGCGTGAGGCCCGAGTCGGTGAGCGCGTCGACGAGGCGGGTCTTGTTGTAGGTCGACACCTGCGCGGCCTCGTTCTGGAGGCCGTCCCGCGGCGAGACCTCGTAGACCGACACCGCGTCGGGGAGCGACTGGAAGAGCGTCGTGTTCCTCATCGGCGCGGGATCGTAGTCACTTGGAGGCGACGGGGGAAATGCCTGCGCGAGAGAGAGCGTCCGCTTGACGCTCTCCGAGAGGGTACGTACACCCTCCGATCCCCGCGTAACGGGGGATTCAATGGGCGGCGGTGCGTCGTAGGCACCCACCGCCACAGAAGGAGCGAGACCGGACCGATGAAGACCACCGCGAGAGAGATCCTCAAGGAACGCAACAAGCTGCCGAACAACGCCATCGCGGCGCTGGCCGACGGAAAGCTCGTCGACCTGCTCACCCCCATCGAGACGCCCACGGACATCGCGCCCGTGATGTCCGATGACCCGCGCGCGCTGACGCTCGTCCGTCACTCGACCGCGCACGTCATGGCCGACGCGGTGCAGCGGCTCTTTCCCGGCACGAAGGTCACCATCGGCCCCGCCACCGACGCGGGCTTCTTCTACGACTTCGACCGCAAAGACGGCCGCTTCACCGAGGACGACCTCGCGCGCATCGAGGCCACCATGCGCGAGATCGTGAAGGAGGACCGCCCCTTCACGCGCTACGTGGTCTCGCGCGAAGAGGCCCGCGAGCGCCTCTCGAAGCTCGGCGAGAGCTACAAGATCGAGATCCTCGACTCGATCCCCGAGGGCGAGGACGTCTCGTTCTATCAGCACGGCGAGTGGATCGACCTCTGCGAGGGGCCGCACGTGCCGAGCACGAAGTGGCTCCAGGGCGTCAAGCTCACGGGCGTCGGCGGCGTGTACTGGCGCAACAAGGAGGGCAACCCCTACCTCCAGCGCATCTACGGCACGGCCTATCCGACGCAGAAGGCGCTCGACGCGCACCTCAAGCAGCTCGAGGAGGCCAAGGCCCGCGACCACCGCAAGCTGGGCAAGGAGCTCCAGCTCTTCATGTTCCATGAGTGGGCGCCCGCGTCGCCGTTCTTTCTGCCGCGCGGAGCCTTCGTCTACAACGCGCTCATCGGGTACATCCGCACGCTCTACGCGCGCTACGGCTACTCCGAAGTGATCACCCCGCAGGTCTTCGACAAGGCCCTCTGGGAGCGCTCGGGGCACTGGGAGAACTACCGCGACAACATGTTCATCGCCTTCGGCAGCGACGCGCTCGAGCCGAAGTCTTCGAAGAACGCCGCGCAGCTCTCGGAGGTGTTCGCCGCGGACAACCCCGCCCTCGAGTCTCGCCTCGGCGAAGCGAACGAGCGCGTGGGCTTCAACTACGTCTGCGGCTGCAAGGCCATGAACTGCCCGTCGCACTGCCTCATGTTCGGCGCCGATCGCAAGAGCTACCGCGACCTGCCGCTGCGCATGGCCGACTTCGGACGGCTCCATCGCTACGAGCGCTCGGGCGTGACGCACGGCCTCTCGCGCGTGCGCACCTTCTCGCAGGACGACGCCCACATCTTCTGCACGCAAGACCAGATGGCCGGCGAGCTCAAGTCGTTCTTCGAACTGCTCTTCGAGGTCTACGGCGCGCTCGGCATGACCGACGTGAAGATCCGCCTCGCGACGCGCCCCGACACGGGCTGGATCGGCACGCTGGAGGGATGGGCCCTCTCGGAGAAGATCCTCGCCGACGCGGTGACGGAGTCGGGCCGCACCTACGAGCTCTCGCCCGGTGAAGGCGCTTTCTACGGACCGAAGCTCGAGTTCCACGTGACCGACGCCATCGGACGCTCGTGGCAGCTCGGGACCATTCAGGTCGACCCGAACCTCCCCGAGCGCTTCAACCTCGAGTACATCGGCTCTGACAACCAGCCGCACCGGCCCGTGATGCTGCACCGCGCGGTGCTCGGATCCATCGAGCGCTTCCTGTCGGTCTACATCGAGCACACGGCGGGCGCGTTCCCCGTGTGGCTCTCGCCCGAGCAGCTCGTGCTGGTCACCGTCACCGATCGCCAGGTCGACTTCGCCAACAGCGTCGCCGACAGGCTCCGCAAGGCGGGCGTGCGCGTCGTCGTCGACACGACCAACGACAAGCTCAACGCGAAGATCCGCAACGCCTCGCTCCTCAAGCCGCCGTACATCGGCGTCATCGGCGACAAGGAGGTCGAGAACGACGGCGTCACGCTCCGCAAGGGACGCGCGGACCTCGGCTTCTCGACCGTCGCCGACGTGATCGCGAAGCTCCAGACCGAGTCCGTCCCGCCCGCGCGCGCCTGATCCCCGCCTCGCGACGTCGCAGCGCGTCGCGCCACGTAATCCCCTCCGTACGGAAGCATCGCTTGACGCGTCGTCGCGGGTGCTGTTTCCATCGACCGCGATGCCCCCCCAGATTCCAACCGAAGATTTCTTTGGGTTGGTGGGCTATCAGCTCGACGGCAAATACAACATCGAGGCGGTCGTCGCGCGGGGCGGCTACGGGGTTGTCTACCGCGCGCGTCACGCGGTGCTCCAGACGCCCTTCGCCGTGAAGGTGCTGCGCGTCCCCGACGACATCTCGAAGGCCACGCGGGCGCGCTTTCTCGATCAGTTCGTCGAGGAGGCGCGCATCGTCGCGCAGCTCTCGCATCCGTCGATCGTGCGCGTCACCGACTTCGGCGTGTCGATGATGCACGACAACTCGCAGGCGCCGTGGATGGTGCTCGAGTGGATCGAGGGGCAGACCCTCGCCGCCAACCTCCTCGCGCGCCGCGGCGCCGGCGGACGCACGCCCCGCGAGTGCCTCACGATCCTGCGCCCCGTGATCGACGCGCTCGCGAGCGCCCACGAGGCGGGCATCGCGCACCGCGACATCAAGCCCGGCAACGTGATGCTCCCGTCGGAGCGCGTCACCAGCAAGCTCCGCGGACAGACCCGAACCGGGCAGCAGACGCCCATCTCGCGCGTGCTCGATTTCGGCATCGCGAAGATCATGAACGAGGGCGACGACGGACCCGCCACGGGGCTCACCAAGACGCACTCCGCAGCGCCCGCGTTCTCGCCGAGGTACGCCTCACCCGAGCAGGTGAGCGGCACGCGCACGGGGCCGTGGACCGACGTCCACGCGCTCGGGCTCATCCTCACCGAGATGCTCACGGACCTCTCGGCCTATCCCACCACCGACAAGATGGAGCTTCACGTGCGCGTGATGTCTCCCGTACGCCCGACGCCCGCGCACTTCGGCGTCGACGTGGGACCGTGGGAGGCGGTGCTCGCGAGGGCCATGGCGCTGCGCCCCTCCGACCGCTACGCCGACGCGGGGGAGCTCCTCGCGGCGCTCGAGGCCACGGTGCCCGATCAGCTCGCGCCGCTGCCCGAGCCCGATCGCGCCTCGCAGCCCGCCGTCGTCGACCCGACCCCGCGCAACCCCGTCGCCGTCGTCGCCAACCCCGACACGGGGCCCACGCTCACGCCCACCGAGCGCCTCGCGCCCGGCGCGCGGAGGGGCGCCCGAAAGGCCCTGTTCGGCGTCGTGGTCGCCGCGTCGCTCGGCGTCGCCACGGTGCTCCTCGCCACCGCCGCCCGCCGCGCTCGCCCCTCGGCCGTCACCGCGTCGATCGCGCGTTCGAGCGCGCCGCGACCGACCTCGACGCAGACGTATCCCGCTGCGCCCGTCGCGCCCCCGGTCGCCGACGCGCAGGTCGAAGCGCCGACGGCCGCGCTCGCCGAGCCCGTCGCGCTCGCCCCCGTGGTGCAGCAGGTCGCGGCGCCCGTCGCGATCGCGGCCCCTCCGGCGCCTTCATCGCCGACGCGCGTACACGGCGCGCACCACGGACGCTCGCACCACCGCGACGCCGACGCGGGGCGCCTGCGTCCGGAGTAGTGATCGCGCGGCGCGCGGTGATACTGTCGCGCCCTTCACCATGCGACCGTGGATCGTCTTCGTCGCCGCGACGCTCGCGAGCGCGCCCGCTCTCGCGCAGGAGACTCCGCAGGAGGCGTCGCGTCGCACCCTGCTCGACGCCGCGTTCAACATCGCCAACTCGGGCGATCACCGGCGGGCCCTCCAGCTCGGCGAGCAGGCCGCGCAGATCCGCATGACGCCGTCGCTCAGGCTCTTTCTCGCCGAGGAGCACGAGCACCTCTCGCGCGACCCCGACGGGCGCGCGCACATCCTCGACGCCGCGACGCAGGTCGAGGCCTGTGTGACGGAGGCCACCGCGCAGACGGGGGTGAACAACCGCGCGAGGATCCTCAGGGACTGCAACGCCCTCGCGGCGCGCATCGCGGCGAGGATGGGGCGCGTGCGCGTCGAGCTCGAAGCCGCGCCCGACGACAGCACCGCGGTCACCGTCGACGGCCGCGACCTCCCGCGGTCGATGTGGAACGTCGCCGCGCCCGTGGCCGCGGGCAACGTCGAGGTGGTCGCGCGGCGCGCGGGCATGCTGCCCTTTCGACAGATCGTCGCCGTCGTGGGCGGGACGAGCCACGACGTGCGCGTGCGCTTCACGCCCGAGCCCGTGGTCGTGGTCGCGCCTCCGCCGCCGGTCGTGCGCGTCGAGCCGCCGCCTCCGCCGACGCCCGCGCTTCGGGTCGCGGGCTACGTCGCGCTCGGCGTCGGCGTCGCGGCGGGCGCCTTCGGCGTGGTGCAGTGGGTGAGGTCGTCGTCGCAGCTCGACGAGGCCCGCGCGGGCAGCGGCGCGAGCGGCGAGGCGTGGGCCCGCTACGCCAACGGCCTGCGCGTCTCGACGGTCGGGACGATCTCCGTCGACGGCGTTTGCGCCCACGCGGCCAACGACTCGGCCACCGATCACGACGCGGTCGTCGCGCAAGACCTCTGCGCGCAGAACCGCACCACGGTGACCACCGCGTGGGCCTTCGGCCTCGGAGGCGCGGCGCTCGCGGTCGCGGGCGTGACGATGGCGCTGCTCGCGCGCAGCGCTCCGAGGGTGACCGCGGCGCCGGTGGTCGGCGCGGGCTACGGCGGCGCGACGCTGGACGTGAGGTTCTGACCGATGCGCCGCGCGCTCTTCTCCACGCTGCTCGCGATCGTGTGCTCGCTCGGCTGCGCGATCGAGCTTCCCGCTGTGGGCCCCGGCGCGTGCGGGCGCGTCGGCCAGCGCTGCTGCGCGGCGACCGAAGACGCAGGCGCCGCTTCGAACGGCTGCCTCGCGTCGCTCGTGTGCGTGCCCACCGCGGGCCTCGACGCCGCCGTGACGCTCGGCGGGCGCGTCTGCGTGGCGTGCCCCGCGCGCCTCGTCGCGTGCGGAAACCGCTGCGTCGACGTCACCGCCGACGGCTCCAACTGCGGCGCGTGCGGCGTCGTCTGCGGCGCGGGGACGCGCTGCGTGTCGCTCGCGTCGACCGATGGCGGCGTCACCTCCGTCGACGCGGGCGCCGCCGCGGTGTGTCGCCCCGTGTGCCCCGCGGGGCAGACCTACTGCGAGGCATCGGGCTGCGTCGACCTCACGCGCGACGCCTCGAATTGCAGCGCGTGCGGCGTCGCGTGCCCCGCGGGCCAGACCTGCGCGAGCGGGCGTTGCGCGTGCGCCCTCGCGGGGCAGACCTTCTGCGAGGCATCGGGCTGCGTGAACACCGCCACCGACAGCGCGCACTGCGGGTCGTGCACGACCGCGTGCGTCCCGGGGCAGAGCTGCGTGGCGGGCGCGTGCGCGTGTCCGCCGGGGCAGAGGCTCTGCGGGGGCGCCTGCGTCGACGTGTCGCGCGACGACGCCAACTGCGGCGCGTGCGGCGTGGCGTGCGACGGCGCCGTCCCGGGGGCCTTCGCGCGCTGCGTCGCGGGCGCGTGCCAGCAGACCGCGTGCATGAACGGTCGCGGCGACTGCACCGCCGAGACCGGTTGCGAGACCGACGTGCTCACGACGCTCAACCACTGCGGCGCGTGCGGCCGACGCTGCGCCCTCGCCAACGCGACCTCGCGCTGCGCAGCGGGCACGTGTCAGCTCCTGTCGTGCGCGACGGGCTTCGGCGACTGCGACGGCAACGCGACCAACGGCTGCGAGACCGACCTCCGCACCGACTCGTCGTCATGCGGACGCTGCGCCAACCTCTGCGCCGCCCCGACGGGTCGCACGGCCTTCTGCGCCTCGGGCACGTGCATGGTGGGGACGCTCTGCGCCACGGGACTCGCCGACTGCGACGGCATCACGACCAACGGCTGCGAGTCGACGACCGCCACCGACGCGCGCAACTGCGGCATGTGCGGTCGCGTCTGCAACCGCACCAACGGGATGCCCACGTGCGCGGGCGGCGCGTGCGTTTCGATCGCGTGCAACGCGGGCTTCGGCAACTGCGACAGCAACCCCGCCAACGGCTGCGAGGTGAACTTCACGAGCGACGCGAGCCACTGCGGCGCGTGCGGGCGACCCTGCGTGTTCGCCAACGCGTCGGCGACCTGCGCCTCGGGGACCTGCGCGATCGGCGCGTGCAACGCGGGCTTCGGCAACTGCGACAGCAGCCCCGCCAACGGCTGCGAGACGAGCCTCACGGCGACCAACACGTCGTGCGGCACGTGCGGCCGCGCGTGCTCGGGGGGGCAGTCGTGCGCGATGGGCGTCTGCGTGTGTCCGACGGGGCAGACGCTCTGCGCGGGCACCTGCGTGAACCTCATGAGCGACAACACGAGCTGCGGCGCGTGCGGTCGCGTGTGCACGGGCGGCCAGGTCTGCGCCGCGGGCGTCTGCGCGTGCTCGGCGTCGACGATGCTCTGCATGGGCGCCTGCGTGAACGTGCGCAACGACAACCTGAACTGCGGCGCGTGCGGCCGCGCGTGCGCCACGGGGACGCGCTGCTCGGCGGGCGCGTGCGTGGTGTCGTGTCCGCCGGGCACGACGGACTGCTCCGCGGCGGGCGCCGGGTGCGTCGACACGGCGACGAGCGAGTCGCACTGCGGCGGCTGCGGCGTCGTGTGCAGCACGCTCCACGCGACGTCGATGTGCACCGCGGGGTCGTGTCGGCTCACGTGCGAGGCGGGCTTCGGCGACTGCGACGGCAGCGTGACGAGCGGCTGCGAGACCAACTTCTCGACGAGCGCGGCCCACTGCGGCGCGTGCAGGGCGTCGTGCGTGAGCGCGCCGGGCGCGATGAACGCGTGCGTCGCGGGGCGATGCGCGTGCTTCCCGGGCTTCTACGACTGCGACTCGAGCCGCACGAACGGGTGCGAGTCGCCCTTTCCGTGCGTGTGATCGGCGGCGGTCAGCGCGGGTCGATCGCGACGCTGCGCGCGACGCCCGTGGTGTTGAACGCGAGGAGCGGTATGCCCACCGCGAGGAGCGCCGCGCCGCCGAGGCTCACGCCGATGACCGGGGCCGTCGGCAGGTCGGGGCCTCCCGAGGTCTGCGAGAGGAGCCCGAGGCCCGCGATCGCGAGGAGCACCGTGGAGCCCACCGCGACGAGCCCGACGCCCACGTTCCACTGCGCCTGGGAGGCCGCGCGGAAGGTGATGCGCGCGTCGGTCGGCGCGACGTCGTAGGACATGTCGACGCGGCGGAGGCCCGTCCCCTCGGTGCGCACGACCAACGCGCCCGGAGGGACGTGGAGCACGCACGGCGTCGTGCACGTCCCCGAGCCGAGGATGTTGTGAAGCGGCGCGCTCGTGCGCTGCGTCGTCCGCTCCGACGCCGCGGGCGTCGGCTGCGGCGGAGCCTCGGGGCGGCGCTGCTCGAAGATCACCCGCTGCGGCCGTCCCGCGGACTCGAGGAGCAGCGTGACGCGCCCCTCGGCGTCGTGCGTGAAGTCTTCGATCTCGACCGTCGGCGCGGGAGGCGCCGCGTGCCTCGGGGCTCGCCGCCACGGCGGTGCGGCGGCCTCCTGCGCGAAGGCCGCTGGTGCGACCGCGAGGAGCGCCATCGAAGACGCCAGCGAGAGCGCGGCGCGCCTCACGCGGACTCGCCCTTCGCGAGGTCGACCGCGCGCCAGAGGTACCAGCTCGCGACGGAGCGATAGGGCCTCCATTTGAGCGCGCGGCGCATCACCTGCGACTCCTCGGGCATGTCGCGGAGGCCGAACGCGAGCCTGAATCCGTTGCGGACTCCGAAGTCCGACGCGGGCATCACGTCGGGCCGCCCGAGTCGAAACATGAGGAACATCTCGACGGTCCAACGCCCCACGCCGCGCACCGCGGTGAGCCGCTCGATGAGCGTCTCGTCGTCGAGCCTCTCGGCCTCTGCGAGCGTCGGAACAGCCCCCGAGAGCGTCTTCGCCGCGAGGTCGCGCAGCGCGAGGAGCTTGCCGTTCGAGAGCCCCGCGCCGCGGAGCGCAGCGGTGTCGAGCGCGAGCATCTCCGCGGGCGAGGGGAGGCATCCCGTCTTCGAGAGCGCGACCACGCGGCCGTAGATCGTCTCGGCGGCCTTGCCCGAGAGCTGCTGAAAGACCACGGCGCGGGCGAGGGCCTCGTACACGCTCGCAACTTCATCTCGCTTCAGGGTGAACGCGCCGACCTTCGCGATGAGCGCGCCGAGCTTCGGGTCACGCTCCGAGAGCGCGCGGATCACAGCGTCGGCGTCGAAGTCGGGAGCGCCCATGCGCGGGGTGAGCGAGGGCTGAAAGGTCCCTTCGAGGCGCACGCGTTCGAGCTCGAGGAGGCGGGCCTTGGTGACGAGTCCGCCGTACGACGAGAAGCCTCCGGCCTTCGCGCCGCTCGCGAGCACGCGGTGACACGGGACCACCACGGGCCAGGGGTTTCGCGCCATGGCCTGACCGACCGCGCGCGCCGCGCCCGCGCTGCCGATGCGCTTCGCGAGCTCGCCGTAACCGACCGTGAAGCCCGGTCCCACGGAGCGCGTCGCGACGTAGATCGCGCGATGAAACGGAGGCACGCGGTCGAGGTCGAGCGCGACGTCGTCGTAGCTCACCGACTCGCCCTTGAAGTGCCTTCGCATGGCGTCGATGAGCGATCGCACCCACGCGGGCGGATCGGCCGTGACGGCGCCCGGCGCGTGTACCTGCAAGCGCGCGAAGACGTCGTCGGGGGTGGCCTCGGGGAGCTGCACCGCGACGAGTCCGCGCGGTCCCCAGGCGAGGCCGCAGGTGCCGAGCGGGGTGTCGAAGAGGTGCATCTCCAGGTCGCTCATCGCGCGTTGTATACCCGATTTCGGGCGCTCCGCTTGACCGCGGAGGGCCGATCGGAACACCTTTGCGCCCCCTTTCGAGAAGGCGATCCCCACGAGATGAGCAGGAAGCTTTGCGTCGTCACCTTCGGGTGCCAGATGAACGTCCACGACTCGCAGCGCATGGAAGATCTCATGCGCGCCGCGGGCTATGAGCTCACACCCGAGGCCGAGGGCGCCGACGTCATCGTGCTCAACACCTGCTCGGTGCGCGAGAAGGGCGAGCAGAAGCTCCGCAGCGAGGCGGGCAAGCTCAAGCGAAGCGACGCCGTGCTCGTCGTGGCGGGCTGCGTCGCGCAGCAGGAGGGCCAGAGCATCCTGCGGTCGATGCCCTTCGTCGACGTGGTGATCGGACCGGACAACCTCCCGGAGCTCCCTTCGCTTGTGAGGGAGGCCGAGCTCGGCGCGCTCCCCACGGTGCGCACGGTCTTCGACGTCGACGCGCCGCGCTTTCTCACCAACCCCGTCACGCCCGGCGAGGCCGGCGCGAGCGCGTACGTCACGGTGATGAAGGGCTGCGACGAGCGCTGCTCGTTCTGCGTGGTCCCCTACACCCGCGGCCCCGAGCGATACCGCTCCGCCGATGACATCGTCGCCGAGGTCCGCGCCCTCGTCGCGGGTGGAACGCGCGAGGTCGTGCTCCTCGGTCAGACGGTCAACAGCTTCCTCGATCCGACCGTGGCGCTCGACCCCGAGCGCGACCCCGACGAGTCGCAGTTCCCCGATCTGTTGCGTCGCATCGTGGCGGAGGCGCCGGGCCTCGATCGCCTGCGCTACACCTCGCCGCACCCGAGGCACCTCACGCCCTCGCTGGTGCGCGCGCACGCCGACCTCGACGCGCTCTCGACGCACGTGCACATGCCCGTGCAGAGCGGCAGCGACCGCGTGCTCAAGCGCATGATCCGTCGCTACACGCGCGACGAGTACGTGCGGCGCGTGACGGCGCTGCGCGGCGCGCGGCCGGGGATCACCCTCTCGACGGACATCATCGTGGGCTTTCCCGGTGAGACCCGCGACGACTTCGAGGCCACGCTGTCGCTCGTGCGCGAGGTGGGCTTCGTCTCGCTCTTCGGCTTCAAGTACTCGCAGCGCCCGCACACGCCCGCGCTCAAGCTCGACGACGACGTCAGCGACGACGAGAAGCAGGAGCGCCTCCTCGCGCTCTTCGAAGTCTCCGAGGCGCAGACCCGCGCGCACCTCGCCACGATGGCCGGCACGCGCGTCGAGCTCCTCATCGAAGGACCGAGCCGTCCCGGCGCCGACACGCTCGTCGGACGCACGCGCGGCAACGAGATCGTTCACGTCGCCGCGGTGCCCGGCGTGGCCGCGGGCGCCATCGTGGTGGTCGACGTGGTGCGCGCGAACAAGCACTCGCTCGAAGGCCGCGTGGAGTCGGTTCGCGTTCCCGCGCCCGCGAGGGTTCAGCCGACGTTCCGACGGATGTCGCTCCCGGTGGTGCAGCCGTGAGCGCGTGGGTGAGGGGAGTCGTGCGCGCGTTCGACGGGGTGGTGCCCACGATCGGCGAGCGCGCGTTCGTGGCCGACACGGCCTCGGTGATCGGCGACGTGGTGCTCGGTGAGGGCGCGTCGATCTGGTACGGCGCGGTGCTGCGCGGCGACGTGGCGCCCATTCGCATCGGCCGCAGGAGCAACATTCAAGACGGCTCCGTAGTGCACGCCACGACGGACCTCTCGACCACCGTGCTCGGTGAAGACGTGACCGTGGGGCATCGCGTGGTGCTCCACGGCTGCGAGATTCACGACCGCGTGCTCGTGGGGATGGGGTCGATCATTCTCGACCTCGCGGTGATCGAGCGCGACGTGGTGGTGGGCGCGGGATCGCTCGTTCCGCCGAGGATGCGGTTGGAGTCGGGGTATCTGTACCTCGGGTCACCGGCGAAGCGCGTGAGGCCGCTCGGACCGCGCGATCACGCGATGATCAAGCAGGGCTGGGAGAGCTACCTGGAGCTCGCCGCGAAGCACGTGTAGCTGCGACGGTTGAGCGCACGACGCGGGTCAGCGCCGCCAGAGTGACCGGAGCGGGAGCTCGATGGCCGCGAAGGGCTCCGCGCGTACGACGACATTCCCCTCCCACGTGTCGACGAGGATGAATCCGTCGGGGCCGAGGCGGAACACCTCCAACGACTCGACGCTCGGGTCCATGACCCAGACGTGGCCGACGCCCTCTCGCCGCCAGAGCCGCATCTTGCGTCCGCGATCGATGCGACGCGTGCGAGGAGAGGTCACCTCGCACACCCAGTCGGGCGCGACGGAGATGGCCGTCTCGTCGTCGTCGTTGAAGACGTCTTCGTCGAGCCGCTCTCGATGCCAGCCTGCGAGGTCAGGCACCACGATGTCAGGAAGCGCCCCGAGGTGAAGCTCGGGCTCGTCGAGGATGATCCAGCCGCCGGGCTCTCCCTCGTCGGGGTCGTCGAAGGGGCGGAGGCGCGCGCCGAGACGACTGGAGCCGCGCGCGTGACGAGGGCGCGGACGAGGCATCGTGAAGAGCTCGCCGTCGATCACCTCGACGACCACCTCGGGCGGAGCCTCACGCCACGCTTCGACGACCGTCGCGTCGAGGTTGGGGAAGCGCATGTCGCGCGCGCGTGCCGTCTCGGCCATGCACCACGTTCTATCGGCGGCGGAGTGAAAAGACAATCGCGCGGCGCGGTGGTGGCGCTGTGGTTCAGCGCGTGAGGCGCGCGTGGATCGCGGTCTGCGCGTCGGCGGGCAGCGTGGCGATGTACTCTGCGGCGAGCGCGCGCAACGCGGCGTCGGGGAGCGCGAGCACCAGCTCGGAGGCCGTCGGCGCGCTCGGCTTCTTCGCGGCCTTCGGCGCGGGGAAGAACGCGTCGGGATAGCTCCGCGGGAGGTCGTGCGCGGTGGCGTAGGTCGCGAGCGCGTTCTCGACTGCGCGGCGGCGCTTGTTGGCCTCGTCGCGCCAGGCGTCCTGCTTGAGCGAGACGCGGACGACGCCCTTCGCGATCTCTTTGCGAGCGTCGCAGGCGGCCTTCGACTGCGTGAGGCAGGCGAGCACGTCCTTCAGCACCGCGTCGGTGGTGGTCGTGAGCCGCACCTCGGCGGCCACGGTGGGGAAGTGATCCATCGCCGCGACCTGCGCGTCGAGCCCGAGGCGCGTGATCTCGTTGGGCGCCACGGGGAAGAACTTCGTGTACGTCGTGTGCTTTCGGTCGTTGCCGCAGTCGGCGTAGAGGAGCGCCCCGAAGCGCGTGGTGATCGGGTCGAGCTCGAGGTTCTTCCACGCGACCAGGGCGTCGGCCTCGTCGACCGCGGTCTCGGCCGCGCGACGCTCGTCGTCGAGCGCCTTCCACGCGACGAGGTGCAGCGTCAGCGGCTCCGCGAGGGTCGCGTGCACGCCGCTGGCCTTCAGCATCGACGCCGTCACCACGGTGTTCCCGTGCATCCACTCCCAACCGTCGTTCTCGTAGTATTGCCTCATCGGTACCTCTTGCCCCGATGTAACGGTCATGCGCCGCGCGAACTTGAGGGAGGTCTGAAACGAAATCGTCGGGGCGGCGCGCGCGGGTCCCGCGAGGCGTTCCACGAGGGCGTCGGGAGGGGGTCGCGGCCTCCGCGTCGGGTCTTCGAAGGGCTCGGGGAGGGGGTCTCGGAGCCCGCGTCTGACGTTGGAAGGGTTCGGGGAGGGGGTCTCGGGCTCCGCGTCTGGCTTCGGAAGGGCTCGGGGCGAGAGGCGCGGGCTCCGCGGCGGGTCTTCGTAGGGTTCGCGGAGGGGGTCGCGGAGCCCGCGTCGGGTCTTCGAAGGCTTCGGGGGAGGGGGTCGCGGAGCCCGCGGCCGGGTTTCACGTATCTGGGGGTCGCCAGGCCGTGCGAGACTCGGCGCGTATGGGCCAGCGCAGCGCGACCGAGACGGTGGCGGGGATCTTTCAGTGCTTCCTGACGCGGCCCGAGTGGACGCAGGCCGCGCTCGCAGAGTCGTTGGGACTCTCGGTGAAGGCGCTCCGCGC
>JBPOHC010000085.1:0-73141 GCA_052035985.1 Myxococcota bacterium
CTACGAAGGGTCGTTCGTAGCCGTACCGATCAAGGCTGGACGCAGCGGATCATGGGGTAGTCAGACCCGAGGCAGGCGCGCATCTCGGCGCGGCAGGCGTCGTCGCTCATCTGCATGGCGGCGAAGCACGTTTCGAAGCGGCGCTGCTCGTCGGCGCATCGCAGCCGGATGCAGCCGTCGTCGGCGCACATGTTCCGGTCGATGCAGTCTTCGAAGACCGTCGACTCGTCGCGGCAGCAGCGCGTGGCCGCGATGTAGATGCACCCGCTGCAATCGTCGCCGCGCGCGATGCAGGTGTTCTGACAGGCGCCCGTTCCGCCGCAGCCGCAGAGGCACGCGCGCACCGACGGGCCGCACATCCCGGGGTCGATCACCACGTCTTCGACCGCGGCGTCGTCGCCGTCGGGCTGCACCACCTCGGCGTCGCGGGGAACATCGCGCGGTCGATCGTTCGTCGCGTCGCGCGCGGCGTCGAGCGTGGCGTCGCGCGGAGGCTCCGACGCTGTCTCCGAGAGGTCGACCGTCGCGTCGAAGGGGACCGTTCCGCCTCCGCTCTGCGGATCGGAGCAGCCCGACGCTGCGGCGAGAAGGAACATCACGGCGAGCGCGCGCATTCGCGGAGCATACACAACGCGGAGACGCGTCACGAAACGCTCTAGGGCGCGGGCGGCCCGGAGCCTCGCTGCGCTTCGAAGTAGCTCACGATCCACGGGTCCGAGCCGCGACGGATGGGGCGCACCTCGCAGCCGCCGGGGCTCTGCGGGATCACGTCGGCGACGAGCCAGAAGTCGCTCGTGTCAGCCGAGCCTCGGTACGAGAGGCTCACGGGGCCGATGCGCGCGACGGGAACAGGCGAGCCGCAGTAGATCACCACCGACGCGGCCTCGGGGCCCGCGCCGTGCGCGTCGAAGTAGTGGACCCCGACGCGGTAGGCGCGCGCCGAGGGGCGGTCGAGGTTGATGTTCTCGGGGCCGTGGCCCGTGACGTCGTCGATGTCGAGGCGGGGGTTGTCCGTCACGCCCGTGAGGCCCCACTGGAGGCTCCTGCCCGCGGAGGCGTTGCAGTTGAACCAGTGGCAGTCGTCGTCGGAGCGCCAGGGCATCGCCGCGCCCGCCTCGCGCAGGAGGTGGAGGTCGACGTCGCTGCCATCGCACGCCGCGCCCTCGGAGCGAGGACACGTGCGGCCCGGCGGGTCCCACACGAGCTCGACGCGCAGGCCCTCGCGCGGCACCGCGTGGACGATCGTCGCGCACGCGTCGACCATGTTGGCCGAGTCGGTGACCTGGAGGCGCAGGGTGTAGTCGCCCGCGACGTCGGGCGTGTACGAGGTGACCGCGGAGTCTTCGGGGCGCGGCGCGGGTCGACCGCTCGTGGCTGGAGCTCCTTCGAGGGTCCAGCGGTACGCGGTGATGGGGCGGTCGCCCTGGGCCCTCGCGATGACCCCGACGGCGCGGAGCGGCGCGGTGGTGACCTCCGCGGGGCAGAGGGCGACGGGGCCCATCGCGCGAACGACGACGCGCGTGACGCACGAGGCGTCGGCGCCGCCGTCTTCGCCGGGCACCGTGACCCTGATCTCGTAGTTCCCTTCGGTGCTCGCGAGGAACGACGCCGTGGTGCCGCCGCTGTGAATCAGCGTCGGGGGCGGTGAGCCCGCGGGGCGCGACGTGACCTCCCAGCGCGCGCGCCCGACGGCCGTGCGAGGGAGCGTCACATAGAGCGTCGCCGCGACGCCGGGACGCGCGCGGAACGGCGTCTCCTGACACATGAGCGCGTCGATCACGTAGGGGTCGTCACCGAGGCCCGTGCGCGCGCCGCACGCCGCGAGCGTGACCGACGCGCACACCACGATCGCCGCGACGCGGGCCGCGCCTTCACGCCAACATGCAGCAGGCTGGAACTTCATGGCAGCACCACGCGCGATGAGCACCGCGCGTGCCGGAGGTCAGACCTCGATCACCTCGACGATGATCGCCGTGATGTTGTCCTTGCCGCCGCGGGTGTTGGCGAGCTGAATGAGCTGCTTGACCCCGTCGGCCGTGGGCAGCGAGAGGTGACGCATCGCCTCGTCGTCGCTCTCGAGGTACCCATGCAGGCCGTCGGTGCAGAGGAGAAAGCGGTCTCCGGGCACCGTCTCGACCACGCGCGTGTCGACCTCGACGTACTCGTGGCTCCCCACTGCGCGGGTGATCACGTTGCGGTGAGGGGCGTAGCGCGCCTCCTCCTCCGTGATCATCCCCTCGCGGATCTGCGCGGCGATCAGCGTGTGGTCGTCGGTGATCTGCGCGATCTGCTCGTCGCGCGTGAGGTAGATGCGGCTGTCGCCAACCTGACCGACGACGGCCACGCGGCCGAGGAGCATCAGCACCGAGATGGTGGTGCCCATGCCGGCCTTCGTGTCGTCGAACTCAGCCATCGAGTGGATGAGGTACGTCGCCGACTGGATCGCGCCGCGGATGATCTGCTCGGCGTCGTTCTGAAGGTCGGTGTCGTAGGGGTTTTCAACGAGCGCAGCGACGCGGGGGCGCTCGCGACGCACCCAGGCTCGCACCTGGTGAACGGCCTCCTCGCTCGCGACCTCGCCCGCGGCGTGACCGCCGAGGCCGTCGGCGACTACGTAGAGTCCGAGCGCGTCGTCATGGAGGAACGCATCCTCGTTGTGCTTGCGAACCCTGCCAACGTCGGTGTGGCCAGACGATCGATAGAGGGGCATGAGAACTGCGGCGACTCTATCAAAGTCCCGCGTCGTGCAAAGCAGTCTTTGCGAGGTCGCGAATCACCTGGTGACCGATCGCACGCCCGCGTCGGCGCCGAGGGCCTCCAGACTGGCGCGGGTCCGGGGGTCTGCGGGGTCGATGGCGCGCGCGTGTTCGAGCGCAGCGCGGGCGCCCTCACGGTCACCCAGGCGGAGCTTGACCATCGCGAGGTTGTTCCACGCCGACACGCTGCGCGGCGCGCGCGCGACGGCGCGCTGGAGCGCCGCGAGGGCCTCATCGAGGCGGTTCCCGTGGGCCAGCGCGTAGCCGAGGTTCGCGAGCACCACGCCGTTGTCGGGGTCGAGCGCCGCCGCGCGCTGATAGCTCGCCGTCGCCCCCGCGAGGTCGCCGCCCGCCAGCAGCGCCGAGCCCAGATCGGAGTGGTGCCGCGGCTCCGCGGGCGACACCTCGATCGCGCGTCGAAACGCCTCTGCCGCGCGGTCCGCGGCGCCCCGCGCGAGTCTCACCGCGCCGAGGTTGCTCCACGGCTCGGCGTCTCTGGGCGCGAGTCGAGTCGCTTCTCCGAGACAGCGCTCGGCCTCGGGCAGACGGCGCAGCGCCACGAGCACCATGGCCTCGTCGTTCCACGCCACGGGATCGTCGGGGAGCGCCTCCGTCGCGGCATCGAGCGACCTCGCCGCGGCCTCCATGTCGCCCCTCACGAGCTGCGCGCGACCGAGCGCGAGCGCCGCGAGACCGTCCGTCTCGTGCGCAGCGACCCACGGGGTGAGCACGCGCAGCACACCTTCGAGGTCGCGCCTCACCGACGGCGCGAGCGTCCTCAGCGACGAGGGCTCGGGCCTCACGCCCAGCGTCTGGAACAACGCGATCGCGCGCACCGCGACCACCTCGGGCGCCGCCCTCTGCCGCGCGGGCGCCGCCGTGATCGCCGCGAGCGCGTCGGCCGCGCGACCGTCGACCAGCATCGCCCGCGCTCGCTCGACCACCACGGCGGCGGTCACCGCGCGCGGCGGACGCCTCGGCTGCGCGAAGCAGGGCGTGGCCGCGAGAAACATCGAGACGGTCAGGGTTCGGACGAGCGAGCGCACGGAGATGCGTCGCCTCCTACCACGGCGCCCGCGCGCAGGCACGATCCCGCGGAGCGGCTCAGAACTGCGAGGTCCGCGGGGCCTTGGCCTTCTCGAAGGGCCAGCACACGACGCGGTTGCGACCGAGCTCCTTGGCCTTGTAGAGCGACGCGTCGGCGTAGTCGATCACCACCTGACACGAGATGGCCGCGTCGGGGTCGAAGAGCGCCACGCCCACGCTCACCGTGATTGATCCGAAGCCGCCGCCGGGCAGCTCGATGCGCATCGACTCGACGCACTCCCGCAGCCGCTCGGCGAGCTCCGAGAGCGACGCCGCGGTCTGGTCCGGCGCCACGCAGATGAGCTCCTCGCCGCCGTAGCGGAACACCTGCCCCGCGGCGCCGAGCGTCTCGACGAGCGTCTGCGCCGCGCGGCGGAGCACGTTGTCGCCGAAGGGGTGACCGTGGCGGTCGTTGAAGCGCTTGAAGTGGTCGATGTCGGCGAGCAGCACGCCGTAGCCCCGGCCCGTGCGGCGCGCGGTGTTGTGCGCGTGCACGATGGCGTCTTCGAAGCTCCGGCGGTTGCCGATGTCGAGCAGCGGATCCGTCGTCGCGATGCGCGCGAGCTCGCTGTTGGCGCGGGCGAGTTCGAAGTTCTTCGACGCGAGCTCGTCCTGCAGCGCGAGGTGCCTGCGGACCACCGTGAGGCGCGCGCGGAGCACCGGCGGATCGAAGGGCTTGGCGACGAAGTCATCGGCGCCCGACTCGAGGCCCTCGACGACGTGCGAGGAGCTCCCGTGCGACGTGATGAGCATCACGTAGACGTAGGGACCCTCCAGCGCGCGGATCTTCGCGCAGAGCTCGGGGCCGTGGAGGCCCGGCATCTCCCAGTCTGAGAGCACCACGCGGTGATCGCCCCCGCGCACGACCTCGAGCGCGTCGAGGCCGTTGTCGACCACCGAGACCTCATAACCCCAGTTCGCAAGCGTCCTGGAGAGGAGCACGCGGGTGGTGCGGTCGTCGTCGGCGACTAGGATCTTCATTGCCTGATTTGCTCTCGACAGGATCTCTCACCGCCCGTCGGATCGCCGGGGAGTCTGTTCCCCCGAACGCGTCGACGCGCGCGACCACGCTTCAATCGGTCGTCGGGCGAGTCTACCGTAGGACCGCCCCGCGCGAGCGAGGTGAATGTTGCCCCGGGGCGGTCACGCGGAGGCGATTTTAGAGCACCCGTCGCGACCCGCCGCGCCACCACCCCGACGCCACCCCAGAGCCCCTCCCTCCGTCGACCCCCTCCGCGCTTGCGGCGAGCGCTCGGTTCGCACTAGCGTCCCGCCCCGACGCACATGGAACACGCCACGCCAGAGACCCCCGTTCACTTCGAAACAGCCCCTTCGCAGTATCGCCACTGGCGGCTGGAGTTCCCCACCGTCGCGGGCCTCGCGCCGGGCTCCGTCGCGCGCATCGTCATGGACGTCGTCGAAGAGGGCGGCCTCCGCCCGGGCTACATCCTCAAGCTCAACTCCTACGACCTCGGCGTCGACATCGAGCTCGCCGACGCCATTCAGCGCGTCCGCTTCGAGCACCCCGCCGTGCGCGCCCTCGTCATCACCTCGGGCAAGGACCGCATCTTCTGCTCGGGCGCCAACATCTACATGCTCGGCAGCTCGACGCACCCCTTCAAGGTCAACTTCTGCAAGTTCACCAACGAGACCCGCCTCTACCTCGAAGAGCTCTCGGCCTCCTCTGGAATCCCCGTGCTCGCGGCCCTCAACGGCACCGCCTCGGGCGTCGGCTACGAGCTCGCGCTCGCGTGAGACGAGGCCATTCTTCAAGACGACGGCAACAGCGCCGTGAGCCTCCCCGAAGCGCCCCTCCTCGCGGTGCTCCCGGGCACCGGCGGACTGACCCGCGTCGTCGACAAGCGCAAGGTCCGACGCGACCTCGCCGACGTCTTCTCGACGCTCGCAGAAGGCGTCCGCGGCAAGCGCTCCGTCGAGTGGCGCCACGTCGACGAGGTCGCCTCCCGCAGCCGCTTCGAAGCCGCCGTGTCCGCGCGCCTCGCGAAGCTGGTCGCGCGCTCTCCCCGCACCGCCGCGGGCGAGGGGATGCACCTCGCGCCCCTCAACCCCAGGCGCGCCGAAGGCCGCACCGAGTACAGCCACGTCACCGTCGCCATCGACGGCGCCCGACGCCTCGCAGAAATCACCATGAAGGCCCCCTCCGGCCCGCAGCCCGAGACGCCCGAAGCACTCCTCGCCGCGGGATGTTCTCAGTGGGCCGTGGCCGCGTGGCGCGAGCTCGACGACGCGCTCCTCGACCTGCGCTTCAACCACCTCGACGTGGGCCTCGTGGTGCTTCGAACCGTGGGCGACCCCGAGGCCGTGCGCGCCTCCGACCGCGCCCTCCTCCGCATGGTCGACGCGGGGTCGTGGATCGCGCGCGAGGCGCTCCTCCTCCGCAAGCGCGTGCTCAAGCGCCTCGACCTCATGGCCAAGAGCGTCTTCGCCCTCATCGAGCAGGGCAGCGCCTTCGCGGGCTCGCTCTTCGAACTGGCCCTCGCGTCGGACCGCGTCTTCATGCTCGACGACGCGACCACGATCGCGCTCTCGCCCATGAATTTCGGGCCCCTCCCGATGTCCAACGGCCTCACGCGCCTCGCGACGCGCTTCCTCTACGACCCGACGATCGTCGAGAAGCTCCGCGACGTGACCGACCCCCTCGACGCCTCCGACGCGATGAAGCGCGGCCTCGTCACCTTCGCCCCCGACCCCATCGACTGGGACGACGAGGTCCGCGTCGCCATCGAAGAGCGCACCAGCCTCTCGCCCGACGCCATGACCGGCATGGAGGCCAACCTCCGCTTCGCGGGGCCCGAGACCATGGAGACCAAGATCTTCGGTCGCCTCTCGGCGTGGCAGAACTGGATCTTCCAGCGCCCCAACGCCGTGGGCCCCAGGGGCGCCCTCACGATGTACGGCAAGCCCGAGCGCGCCGTCTTCGACATGCGCCGCACCTGATCGATCGTTCGCGTCCGAACAACCTCACGAAGCATCTAGAAAACAGCGCCCTTGGCCTCGTGGCGGGACGCTGCCCTCGACAACCTCCAACGCCCGTTCCCCCACCGAAGGGAGCATCGCCCCACCATATGTCCTCCGTGGTCAACGACACCCGGATTCCGAACAACGTCGACCTCTCGTCGGACAAGCGCCTCCAGCGCGCCCTCGAGGAGTGGCAGCCCAACTTCATCAACTGGTGGCTCGAGATGGGCCCCGAGGGCTTTCAGGCCGACGACGTCTACCTCCGCACGGCCGTCTCGGTCGACCACGAGGGGTGGGCGCACTTCGACTACGTGAAGATGCCCGACTACCGCTGGGGCATCTTTCTCACCGACCCGGTCAAAGACCGCACGATCGGCTTCGGTGACGAGTACGGCAAGCCCGTCTGGCAGCAGGTGCCCGGCGAGCACCGCAACACCCTCCGGAGGCTCATCGTCACGCAGGGCGACACCGAGCCCGCCTCCGTCGAGCAGCAGCGGCTCCTCGGGCTCACCGCGCCGTCGCTCTACGACCTCCGCAACCTCTTTCAGGTCAACGTCGAAGAGGGGCGCCACCTCTGGGCGATGGTCTACCTCCTCCACTCGTACTTCGGCCGCGACGGGCGCGAAGAGGCCGAGGGGCTCCTCGAGCGACGCAGCGGCAACGCCGACAAGCCGCGCATCCTCACGACCTTCAATGAGCCGTGCGAAGACTGGCTGTCGTTCTTCATGTTCACGTACTTCACCGACCGCGACGGCAAGTACCAGCTCCTCGCGCTGGCCGAGAGCGCCTTCGATCCGCTCTCTCGCACCACGCGCTTCATGCTCACCGAAGAGGCCCACCACATGTTCGTGGGCGAGACCGGCGTGCTCCGCGTCGTGCAGCGAGCGTGTGAGCTCTCGAAGCTCGACCCCAACGGCGACGCGCGGGCGCAGGGCGGCATCGATCTCGGAACGATCCAGCGGTACATGAACTTCTGGTTCTCGAGCTCGCTCGGCCTCTTCGGCGGCGAGGTCTCTTCGAACGCGGCTTCGTTCTTCGCCTCGGGCCTCAAGGGCCGCGCGAAGGAGGACCAGTACGAAGACCACCTCGCGCTCACGGGCACCATGAACATCCCCCACGTGCGCGACGGCAAGCTCTACGACGAGAGCGTCGCGCTGCGCATGGCGATGAATGAGGTGCTCCGCGACGACTACGTGATCGACTGCCAGCGCGGCGTCGACAAGTGGAACCGCGCCATCAAGGAGGCCGGACTCGACGTCGAGCTCACGCTCCCGCACCGGCGCTTCAACCGCAACGTGGGCCTCTACGCGGGGCAGCGCTTCGACCCGAAGGGCAACCCCATCTCCGAGTCGGAGTGGGCCGCGCACGTGAGCGAATGGCTCCCCACGGAGGCCGACCGCGTCTACGTGAAGAGCCTCATGACGAAGCCCATCTACGAGCCCGGCAAGATGGCCCACTGGATCGCCGCCCCCAAGCAGGGCATCAAGGGCCGCCCCGTGGACTTCGAGTACGTCCGCCACCACGGCTGACAGAGGCTCTAAGATCGCGGCGCCATGTTCGCCCCGATCGAGTTCGGCACCACCAACTTCGAAGAGCGCATCACCCGCCGCGACGGCGCGTGGACCATCCTCCACCGCGACGTGATGACGCCGCCCGACGCCCCCGTGTGGACCGCGTCGGAGCGCGGCCCCGCGGCGCCCGTCGAAGCGCTCCCCCGTGACGGCGCCCTCACGCGAAGGACCTTTCGCTTCGAAGACGTCCCCGAGGGCGCGGACCCCATCGGGGGCAGGCTCCCGGTGCTCTTCAACCAGCACCTCACGCTCTCGTGGCTCTCGGCCGACAGCGCGTCGCCCACGACGGTCTTCACCGACCACGACGGCGATCAGCTCGTGTGCGTGCTCGAAGGCGGCGCCATGCTCGACACCCCCTGCGGAACCCTCCGCGCCAACGCCGCCGAACACGTCCTCATCCCCCGCGGCCTCGCCCACCGATGGAAGGTCGACAAGCTCGGCCTCCGCGCCCTCCTCGTGGAGCTCCGGGGCGAGCTCTCTGTTCCGCGCGCGTGGCGCAACGACTACGGCCAGCTCTCGCCCGACGGTCCCTTCGGCGCCCGTGACCTCCACCGCCCGGGGTGGTTCGCCCGGCCCCATCAGGTGACCGCTCCGGTGCGATGTACCCTCCGACGTGACGGACGTTCCTACGATGGTTCGGTACCGTACGATCCATTCGCGACCGTGGGCTTCGAGGGATCGGTCTACCCCGTCTCCGTCGCATGGGAAGCACCCTTCATGCGCTCGCACTCTAATGGAATCGAATTGTTCGTAAGCGAACAATGCTCGATCCGCACGAGGGTGACCCGCGAGGACCAGCACCCCCTGCCGAGCGCCTTCGACCTCGCGTCGCTGACCATCGACGGAGACGGGGCGGCCTCGCTCGTGTGGGACCCGCAGGGCGTCGCGTCGAAGCCCGTCGGCGTGAGCGGCGCGATCGTCGTCGAGGTCTGCGCCAACGAGCCCCTGCGGCTCACGGCCAACGGTGCGCTTCTGGCGACGAAGGGACCGCAGATTCCGCGCTGACTCATGGTCTCGCGGGTCGTGTACCCTCCGCGTCCGCCATGACTACCGAGACCCTCCGACCCATCTACGACGTGGCCCGCGACGCGGGCCTCGACCCCGGCGACGTCATCCCCTGGGGGCGGCACAAGGCCAAGATCTCGCTCGACGCGCTCGCGCGCCGTGAGGGCGCTCCGCAGGGGCGCCTGGTGCTCGTGTCGGCGATCAATCCCACGCCCGCGGGCGAGGGGAAGACCACCACCTCCGTGGCCCTCGCGATGGGCCTCGCGAAGCGCGGTCGCAGGGCCATCGCGGCGCTCCGTGAGCCCTCGCTCGGCCCCGTCTTCGGCGTGAAGGGCGGAGGCACCGGCGGAGGGCTCGCGACGCTCGTCCCCGCGGCCGACATCAACCTCCATTTCACGGGCGACATCCACGCCATCACCAGCGCGCACAACCTCCTCGCGGCGATGGTCGACAACGCGCTCTACTTCCGCGACAAGGTCGACCTCGACGCGCGCAACGTCCGCTGGCGCCGCGCGATGGACATGAACGACCGCGCGCTGCGCAACGTCGTCGTGAACCTCGGCAAGGGCAACGGACCGGCGCGCGAGGGCGCCTTCGACATCACGGCCGCCAGCGAGATCATGGCGATCCTCTGCCTCGCCGCGGGCCCCAAGGACCTCGAAGCGCGCCTCGCCCGCGTCGTCGTGGGAACGACCTCCACGGGCAAGCCCGTCACTGCGGGAGACCTCGGCGCCGCGTCGGCCATGGCCGCGCTCCTCGTCGACGCCCTGATGCCCAACCTCGTGCAGACCCGCGAGGGAACGCCCGCCATCGTGCACGGCGGACCCTTCGGCAACATCGCCCACGGCTGCAACTCGATCCTCGCGACGCGCATGGCGCTCGCGTACGGCGAAGACGTGGTCACCGAGGCGGGCTTCGGCTTCGACCTCGGGGCCGAGAAGTTCCTCGACATCAAGTGCCGCGTAGCGGGCCTCTGGCCGCGCATGGTGGTGCTCGTCGCCACGCACCGCGCCCTCAAGATGCACGGCGGCGTCTCCGTCGCGAAGGCGGGCGAGCCCAACGTCGACGCGCTCCGCAAGGGACTCGATCACCTCTCGCGCCACCTCGAGACGCTGCGCGCCTACGGCCTGCCCACGGTGGTCGGCGTCAACGCGTTTCCGAACGACACGGCCGACGAGGCCGCGGCGCTGCGCGAGTACGGCATCGGCAACGGCGTCACGGTGGCCCGCTGCGACGGCTTCGCGCGCGGCGGTGAGGGCTCTGTCGAGCTCGCAGACGCAGTGCTCGACACGCTCGCGAAGACCGACGCTGACCCCCCGAAGGCGCGCTTCATGTACGAGCTCAGCGACGCGCCCGAGGAGAAGATCCGCAAGGTGGCGCGCGGCGTCTACGGCGCCGACGGCGTCGAGTTCACGCCCGCCGCTCGCAAGGACCTCGATGCCGTCGTGAAGCTCGGCGGCGGAGAGCTCCCCGTGTGCATGGCGAAGACGCACCTGTCGCTCACCGACGACCCGACGAAGCCCGGCCGCCCCCGCGGCTTCACCATCACGGTGCGCGAGGTCCGTCTCAGCGCGGGCGCGGGCTACATCGTCCCGCTCACGGGCGAGATCATGACGATGCCGGGCCTTCCGAAGGAGCCCGCCGCGCGCCGCGTCGTGGTGCACCCCGACGGCCGCATCACCGGCCTGATGCAGGGCGAATAGCGGCCCAGGGGCGTGTGCGCGCCCCGCGCAAACACGAACGCCAGCAGTCACCCAACGGGTAGCTGCTGGCGTTTCGCGTTGGCCCCGCGGCGCTCACGCGCCGGTTCTTGTGACTATCTCGCGTAGTCGACGGCGCGCGTCTCGCGCACGACGGTGACCTTGATCTGACCGGGGTAGGCGAGCTCGTTCTCGATCTTGCGCGCGATGTCGCGCGAGAGGCTGAGCGCGCCCACGTCGTCGATCTCGCCGGGCTCCACGAGCACGCGCACCTCGCGGCCCGCCTGGATGGCGAAGCTGCGCTCGACGCCCTTGAACGCGCCGCAGATCTTCTCGAGGTCTTCGAGGCGCTTCACGTAGCCTTCGAGCATCTCGCGACGCGCGCCGGGGCGGGCGCCCGAGATCGCGTCGGCCGCGGCCGTGAGGTGCGCGATGATGCTCTTGGGGGCCTCGTCGTCGTGGTGCGAGGCGATCGCGTTGACCACGATCTCGTCTTCGCCGGCCTTGCGCGCCATGTGAGCGCCGATGACGGCGTGGCCGCCCTCCTGCTCGTGCGTGGCCGCCTTGCCGATGTCGTGGAGCAGGCCCGCGCGCCGCGCCTGACGCGCGTTGAGGCCCATCTCCTGCGCGAGGAGGCCGCACATGTGACCCACCTCGATGGAGTGCCGCAGGATGTTCTGCGCGTACGAGTAGCGGTAGCGGAGCTGCCCGACGATCTTCACGAGGTCGGGGTGCAGGCGCCCGAGGTTGAGCTCGATCACGGCGGCGTCACCGGCCTCGCGCACGGCGCGGTCGACCTCGTCGCGGGCCTTGGTGAAGAACTCCTCGATGCGCGTCGGGTGGATGCGCCCGTCTTGAATGAGGCGCTCGAGCGTGAGCCTCGCCATCTCGCGGCGCACCGGGTCGAAGCTGCTGACGGTGATCGTCTCGGGCGTGTCGTCGATCACGAGGTCGCAGCCGGTGACCTCTTGAAACGCCCTGATATTACGGCCTTCGCGGCCGATGAGGCGCCCCTTGAGCTCGTCGTTCGGGAGGTGCACCGACGTGGCGGCGCGCTCGCCCGCGTACTCGCCCGCGTAGCGCTGGATGGCGATGCCCACGACGCGCTTGGCGCGCTTCTCGGCCTCTTCGCGCGCGAGGTCTTCGATCTGCTTCGACTCGCGTGCGGCGGACCGGCGCGCGTCTTCGAGCACCGCGTCGATCACCTGGCTGCGCGCGTCGTCGATGGTGAGCTGCGCGACGCGCTCGAGGGCCTGCGTCTCGGAGCGCTTGACCTCCTCGACGGCGGCCTTGCGGGTCTCGACGAGCTTCTCGGCCTCGGTCTCGCGCGAGGAGGCCGCGCGCTCCCTGTCGGCGATGGCCTGATCGCGGCGGAGGAGGTCGGCCTCGAGCTTCACGAGGGCCTCGTCCTTCTGGGCGAGGGTGGCCTCGCGGCGGGCGAGCTGCTCTTCGCGGGTGGTGAGCTCTGCGTGGCGGGTGCGTCCTTCGGCGGTGAGCTCGAGGGCCTGCTGCCTCGCGTCGGCGAGCACCTGCTGGCCGCGGGCGCGGGCGTCGGCTTCGTCCTTCTGGGCGCGCTCTCGGGCGTCGCGCTCGATCTGTGAAGCGCGGGCGCGCACCTGGGCCTCGACCTCGGCGCCGATCGACGCCCTCACCCGGAGCTCCGCGTCGGTCATGGTGATCGCCGCGGACTGCCTCGCGGCCTCGGCCTCGGCGTGTGCCGCTTCGACCTGACGCTGCGCGGCCTCGATCTGTCGCTGCGACGCTTCGACCTGCGTGTTTGCGGCGGCGACCTGCGCGCGGGCGGCCTCGACGCGGGCCTCGGCGGACTTGAGGGAGGCCTCGTGCTCCGACGACTTCGCGCGGAGGGTCTCGATCTCGCGCGTGTGACGGGCGACGAGGGCGTCGCAGCGCTGCTTCTGGATCAGCCACGAAACCGCGGCGCCAGCGGCCGCGGCAGCGATCTGGAGGATGGGCATCGGGGTCACTTCTCCGGGGAATCGCGCCCCTCGGGCGAGGCGCGGAGGGTTCTCGTATCGGTCACAACCCAGCCGACGGCGACGTCGTGGGCGTCGTTGGGAATCTCTGCGATGAGCTGAAAATCAAAGGCCACGGCGACGGTGACCGCGCGCGTCGCGAGCGCGAGGGTGCGGTCGTAGTAGCCGCGCCCGTAGCCGAGGCGGTGTCCGCGCGGGTCGATCGCGAGGCAGGGGACCACCACGAGCTCGATGGCGTCGAGGGCGATCACGGGCGCCGTCGCGACGGGCTCTTCGATGCCCCACACGCCCGCTTCGAGGGGGTACGACTCGTCGCCGCGCCAGGCGACGCGCATTTCGAGCTCGGGTCTCCCATCGATCACGGCGGGGAGGCACACGGTCACCCCTCGGGCGCGGGCGTCTTCGATGAGGGCCGCGGTGTCGACCTCGGCGCTGAGCGAGCGGAAGATGCCTACGGTGCGGGCTGATTTCCACGCGTCGAGGGCCATGACGCGCTCGGTGATCTGCTTCGAGCGGGCGGCGGCCGCGGCGGGCGGGAGCGACGCGCGGACGCTGCGATACCGCTTGCGGAGCAGGGCCTTGGCGCGCGGTCGCAGGGCGTCGAGCGTCTCGGGGTCGAAGGGGAGGGCGTTTCTGGGGGAGTCGGTCACGGCACTCGCGGGCGTCTGAATCGGGAGCCGGGTGTGTATCACGGGAGCGATCCTGGGGGTGGATGCCCGACGACGCCTTTGACCCCGCTGCCCCGACCGGGGTACGAGGCGCATCTGACGCCGATGGAACACCACGCTCACCGGCTCCCGCCGTCCGCGGTCGACGCGAGACGCGGGGCGGTGAGCGACTGACCCCTTCGACGCGCGACGGTACGGATGCGAACGATCTCACGAAACGCCTTGCTGGTAAGCCTCCTCGTGCTCTCGACCGCCTGCCGGTCGAGGAACCTCCGCGAGTGGCGGGCGAGCGACCACGACCCCGACGGCGGCGCCGTAGTGACGGGCCCCGTCGGGACCGACGACGACCCCCTCGCGTCGGCCAGAGCGCTCTTCGCCGCCCACTGCGTCTCGTGCCACGGCAACGAGGGCCACGGCGACGGACCCATGGCCGCCATGTTCCGCCCCGCCGACCTCTCGGACCCGACCATGCAGGCGGCGCGCAGCGACGAGGAGCTCGCGAACACCATCCTCCGCGGAAAGAACCGCATGTCGGGATTCGCCAATCAGCTCCGCCCCGAGGCGGTCACCCTGCTCGTGCGCCTGATCCGCTCCTGGCGGCGCTGAGCCGCGCGGTCGTACGGACGCGCATCATCGCAGAAGATACCTCGGCGATCGGCCAGTCTCTCCAGCTGTTTTCGAGATCGTACGGGACCGTACGATCGGTGCTGTCACTACCGTTGGGTGGTGATGCGCCCCGTCGCCACGGGGCGTGACCCGGCGTCGCCCGCGGTGGCCTCTTCGACCACGAGCTCATACTCGCCCGCGGGAATCCCCGCGACCTGGAGGAACTGGTCCTGACGGCACGCGCAGCGGGCGAGCGCGACGCGCGAGGCGGGCTGATACCGCAGGTGCACGGTGGTGCCGTCGACGGAGGCTTCGAAGGTGGGCCCCGGCCCGCACGAGAACGCGATGTTGCGCACCTCGAGCTCGAGGCTGTTGGTCGAGAAGAAGCCCGTCGCGCTGGCCGTGAGCGCGGCCCTCGCCGCGTCGCGCACGCAGGTGCTTTCGCCGAGGCGGAACGTGTGGATCTGCCCGGGGGGGCCGCTCCCCGCGTCGGGGACGGGGGTGCTCACGTTCGTCGGAGGGGGCGGCGTCGCGGGGCCCGTCGACGCGTCGCCGGTCGCCTGCGAAGCGGGGCGTGGCGCGGGGCGACGGGCGGGACGTTCGTCGCTGCGGCACGCGAGGAGCGCGAGGGGGAGCGCGAGGAGCGCGGGGGTTCTCATACGCCGCGTGAGTATCGTCGAGGGCGGGTCGGGGCGCGTCGCGAAAACGGCTTCGAAGTGCGCGGTCAGATGGTGACGGGGGCGCCGAGAGGCTCGTTCGAAGGCGGAGGCATCGGCGTCGAGGGGACGGGCGGCACATCGACGCGGGGCACCGCGCGACGTGCGGGCGCGCGGGGTCGCGGTGCGGCCGCAGGCGGGCGGGTCTGCGGCTGCGACGGAGCGGTGCGCGCGTCGGGGTCGCAGGGGAGGCCCGAGGTGTCGATCCCGTCACCCGCGATCGAGACCGTGACGTGACCGAAGGGCGTGTCGACCTCGCAGTTGCGCGTGCCCGGTCGGGCGGTTGCGCCTCCGCGAGGCGCGGTGGGAGCTGACGGTCGCGCGCCGGGCTGCTGCATCGAGGGCCACGGGATGCCCCATCCCTGCATGAACGGAGGCATTCCCATCGCGGCCCACGGGTTGTCGAGGGGAGGGGTCGTTTGCGCGTCGGCGCGCGGCGCCGTTCTCGGAGTCGCGACACGCGGAGGGGGCGTCGGCGCGATGGGTGTGGCGGGCGCGGTGGGCGCAGCGGGCGAGGTCTGTGCGGGCTGTGTGGGTTGCGCGTCGTTGAGCGTGCCGAAGACCTCGGTGACGTAGACGCCGTCGCCGCTGCGCACGATGCCGACGCCGACGGATCGGTACGCGCCGGTGATGTTGGCGTAGTGGCCGGGGCTGCGCAGGAGCGCCTCGTGGGCCTGTCGCGTCGACTGGTTGAACGCGATGTTCTCTCCGAGCGCGCGCCACCCGACGCCCGCCGCGGCGGCGCGGTCTTCGACGTTCCCCGTGCGGGGAGACTGGTGCGAGAAGTAGCCCCACGAGGCCATGTCGACGCTGTGCCCTTCGGCGAGCGCGTCGAGCCTGGGGTCTTCGACGAGGGGTGCGAGGTTGCGCTCGGCGCGGGCCTCGTTGATCCACGCGACGAGCGACGGGGCCTCGCCGCGTTCGACGGACTGAGCGGACGCGAAGGGCGCCGCGAGGGTGATGATCGCGAAGGCGAAGGGGGCGATGCGCATGGCGTGGTTCACCGCTTCCTGACCGGGGCGAATGGCGTGATGGTGGGGCTCACGTCGCCCGGTCGATGAGCGAGATAGCATACGCGCGAGCGGGCTCTCAATCCGGTGGCGGCCGCGGCGAAGTCACCGAAGATGAAGGGAGGCGAAGGGCCTCACTCGTCGTCTTCGAACTCGGGGTCGCTCTCGTCGAGGTCGGTCTCGTCGGGGGGGTCGACGTCCTCGGGGAGCGCCGTGCCCGCGCGGAGGTTCACGAGCTCCTTGAGCTCCTTGCCGACCTTGAAGAAGGGGAGCTTCTTCGGCCCGACCTCGACGGGGTCCGCCGTGCGGGGGTTGCGACCCGTGTACGGCTTGTACTGCCGCACGGTGAAGCTGCCGAAGCCGCGCACCTCGATGCCGTTGCCCTTCGCGAGCGACTCGGACATCGATTCGAAGACGCAGTTGACCACGAGCTCGGCGCGGCTCTTCGTGATCTTCGCGCGTCGCGCGAGCTCCTCGATGAGTTCTGACTTGGTCATCGTGTGCGGGTGCGCGCGCCGCCTTGATCGCGAACGCGCCGCGAGTCTACGTTTCACACAATGCGTGTCAAACGGAACGTTTCGCGGTGTCTGGGCGCCCTCTTCGCGCTCGCGTGCGGGTGCCGACGTACGCCCCCTCCGCGACCCGCAGAACGCGACGCCTCCGCGCCCCCTCACGTCACCGTCGAACCCGCGAATCCATCTGGAATTCCAGCGGTTCCGACGCCTCCACCGCCGCCGGTGGTGACGGTCACCGACGCGTCTGTGACGGGCGTGTGGCGTCGCGCCGCGTACCCGGTTTTTGATGTCCACACGCACATCGACCCGGCGGCAACCGAGCGCGTGCTCGCGATCTTCGACGAGCGCAACGTGAAGATGGCCGTGAACCTCTCGGGCGGCGCGCCGGGGCAGGGCCTCGAGGAGTCGCTCGCGCAGCAGCGCGCGTCGCACGGGCGGATCATTCCGTTCTGCAACATCGACTGGCGCGGCGCGGGGATGCCCGGGTGGCGCGAGGCGCAGATCGCCACGCTCGAAGCCTGCGCGGCCGCGGGCGTGAAGGGGTGGAAGATCCCCAAGGCCCTCGGCCTCGCCGCGGGAGACGGCCGCAACAACCGCCTCCACGTCGACGACCCGATGCTCGATCCGATCTTCGAACGCGCGGGCGCGCTCGGCATGGTGGTGCTCATTCACTCGGGCGATCCGCGCGCGTTCTTCGACGCGCCGACGCCCGCCAACGAGCGCTGGGACGAGCTCAGCGTGCACCCGCAGTGGAGCTTCGCGAACCCGCGCTTCCCTCGCTGGACGGAGATCCTCACGGAGTTCGAAACGCGCGTCTTGAGGCACCCCCGCGTGCGCTTCATCGGCGCGCACTTCGGCAACGCCGCCGAAGACCCCGACCGCGTGGAGCGCCTTCTTGAAAGGGCTCCCAACTACTTCATCGACACGTCGGCGCGCATCCCCGAGTTCGGCCGCCACGACCCCGAGCGCATGCGCCGCTTCTTCCTCCGCTGGCAGGATCGCATCCTCTTCGGCACCGACCTCGGCGTGGGCCCCGACCCTCGCGACCTCATGCTCGGATCGACAGGCGCCGAGCCCCCGACGCTCCCCGAGATCGAGCGCTTCTGGACGGCGACCTTCCGCTACTACGAGTCCACCGATCGGCGCTTCGAACACCCGACGCCCATTCAAGGTCGGTGGACCATCGACGCCGTGGGCCTGCCGCCCGCGGTGCTTCGAAAGGTCTACGGCGCCAACGCGGCGCGCCTCCTCGGCATCGCGTGGCCCTGAGCGAACGCGCTTCTACGTAGCGCTTCTGGCGAGAGGCTTCGAACGCTGCAGCGTCGCGATCGCGACGCCGACGAGCACCGCGACGCCACCCGAGATCGTGCGCGCCGTGAGCGACTCGGGCACCACGGGCACGTTGAGCCACCGCGCGAGCGGAACGGTCACCGTCACCGCCATCACCGCCGCGAGGACGGGCTGCACGTACACGAACACGCTCACCACCGACGCGGGCACGCGACCGAGCGCGAGCGCGTTGGCCGCGTACGCGAAAGCCGTTGGCACGAGGAGGATGTACGCGAGCGCCGCGATCACCGGAGGCGACCACGAGGGCGCCGCGGCGAGGGTCTCGCGCAGCCCGAGCGGCAGCGCGAAGAGGAGGCCCGCATAGAAGGCCCAGCGCACGACGGAGGTCGCCCCGTGGCGCATCACGGACTCCTTCGCGAGGCCGAGGTACACCGCGTAGGAGGCGCAGTTGAGCACCACCATCGCGTCGCCCGCGAGGTGTGATCCGCCGAGGGCGAGGCGCTCGGGCTTCACGACGAGCGCGAGGCCCGCGACGGCGACGAGCGTTCCGAGCGCGAAGCGGCGGCGCAGCGACTCGCGTCCCGTGGCGATGGTGAACACGGCGGTGAAGAGCGGGATCGTGGCGATGAGCACCGTGGCGTTGATCGCGCTCGTGCGGCGCAGGCCCGCGAGAAAGAGCGCCTGGTTCATGAACACGCCGAGGAGCCCGAGGCGCAGCATCGCGAGCCGCTCACCGGGAGGAGGGAGCTGCGGCTCGCCGCGCGCGACGCCCATGAGCGCGAACACGAGCGACGCGCCGGCCGTGCGGAGGAGCACGAGCGACTGCCACGGCACGACGCTGACGGTGACCTTGCCGACGACGGCGAGCGACGCGAAGGCGAGCTGCACGCCGATGAGGAGCGCGACGACGCGCGCGAGAGGACGTTGATGCACGCGCGTCGACCTGTGTGATTCAGGTCGCGGAGTCGGGGGGAGGCGGCGTGCTCACCATCGGACGCGGACCCGAGAGCGTTCCCTCGCGGCCGTAGCGGTCGAAGAGGCGACCCCACTCGGTGTTGCGCGACCAGTCCTCGAAGGTCTGCCGGTCCTTCAGGGGCCAGCGGTAGTAGTCGTGATAGAGCTCGCTGCCGAGGATGAAGGCGTTCACGAGCGGGGTGTGGAAGAAGACCTTCTGAAAGCGCTTCATGGGTCCGAACCACATGAAGTCGCCGACCTTCGAAGCGCCGTTGTCGCCCACCTCGAAGCCCCAGCTCTCGCCCGAGACGTCGTCGCCGACGATCTCGATGTCGCGGGGGTCACCGACGCCGAGGCCGTCGTCGTGCGCGACGGAGATGAACTCGAGCTTCATCGGGTCGAAGCCCATCATCTTCGCGGCCACGGCGTCGATCGCGACCTGATCGGCGCTCGCGAGCATGTAGTTCTTCACCACGGGGAACATCGTGCGAGGCCCGGGGCCGTTGCCCGCGGTGGTGCCGTCCATGATGGCGAAGAGGCCGGGGTGGATCTCCTTCTGGATCGCGAGGAGGTCGACGAGCGTGCGGTGGATCCACGAGTGCGTGTAGTGGCGCTTGGTGGCGAGGAGGCCGCCGAAGGCGTTCTTCATCGCGCCCGTCGTGGTGGTGTAGATGTGGCACTTCACCGTCGGCAGGTGGACGATGTTCTTGCCCTCGAAGAAGTCGGGGATGCGAATCCCCTCGGGGAAGATCTTCGGCAGGACGTGCATGCGCGCCTTGGGTCGGTAGTCGATCCAGCGCATGTCCTCGTCGCGGAAGTTGTACTTCACCGGGATGTCGTACTTCCGAAAGATGGGGAGGTAGTGGTTGAGGTCTTCGCCCTTGAAGGCGTTGGTCACCACGGTCTTGTTCTGCACGCAGACGAGGTCGGTGTACCCCGCGTCACGCAGGGCCACCACAGCCCCCTCGATCTGCCACGGCGTGCTGTTCGCGCCGGGGAAGGGGTAGTGCCACGAGATGTTGTCCTTGAGGATCGTCGTGGCGCCCCTCGCGAGCGCCTGATCCATCCCCGCGAGATCGCACAGGCGTGCGATGTCCCTGAGGATGGTCTCGGGTTGCACCTTGAGGACCGCGACCTTGCTCTTCGCCATGGGGGTACCGCTCCGCTTCGAAAAGCCCTGCGCCGCGCTGTCATCGAGGGCGACGCGCGCTCGACGACACGCAGTTCATCGGCTGCGTTTCATAGACACTCGTGACGCGGCGCGCAACGGCGGCGACGCGCCGACGGTCGTGTCTCGAGGGCGATCGGTGGGATGCGGGGGAGGGACGCGGTCAGCGCGCGTTGAAGGCCGCGCGTCCGCCGAAGAGGGCGCCGTCGCCGAGCTCGTACTCGATGCGCAGGAGCTGGTTGTACTTCGCCGTGCGCTCGCCGCGCGACGCGCTGCCGGTCTTGATCATGCCCGCGTTGGTGGCGACGGCGAGGTCGGCGATGAAGGTGTCTTCGGTCTCACCCGAGCGGTGCGAGACGATGCTGGTGTAGCCCGCGCGCGACGCCATGCGCATCGTGTCGAGGGTCTCGGTCACCGAGCCGATCTGGTTCAGCTTGATGAGGATCGAGTTGGCGATGCCCTTCGTGATCCCGTCCTGGAGGCGCTTGGGGTTGGTGACGAAGAGGTCGTCGCCCACGAGCTGCGTCTTCGCGCCGAGGCGCTCGGTCATGAGCTTCCAGGTGTCCCAGTCGTCTTCGGCCGCGCCGTCTTCGATGGAGATCAGCGGGTACTTCTTCGTGAAGGCTTCCCACACGTTCACGAGCTCGGCGCCCGAGATCTTCGCGCCGTTCCAGCGGTAGGTTCGGGTCTCGGCGTCGTAGAGCTCGCTCGCGGCGACGTCGAGGGCGAGGGCGATGTCCTTGCCGAGGGTGTACCCCGCAGCGCCGACCGCGTGCGCCACGCGCTCGAGGGCCTCTTCGTTGTTCTTGAGCCTCGGCGCGAAGCCGCCCTCGTCGCCGACGGCGGTCGCGAGGCCGTCCTTCTTGAGCTCCGACTTCAGCTTGTGAAACACCTCGACGCCCGCGCGCAGCGCCTGCGAGTACTTCTCGAACCCGACGGGGCAGATCATGAACTCCTGCACGTCGAGCCCGTTGTCCGCGTGCGCGCCGCCGTTGAGAATGTTCATCAGCGGAACGGGGAGCACCCTCGCCTGCGCGCCGCCGAGGTAGCGCCAGAGCGGGAGCCTGAGGGTCTCTGCCGCCGCGCGCGCCACGGCCATCGAGACGCCGAGGATGGCGTTCGCGCCGAGGTGCGACTTGTTGGGCTGCCCGTCGGCGTCGATCATCACCGTGTCGATGCGGGCCTGGTCGAGCGCGTCGAGGTCTTCGATCGCCTTGCCGAGGTGGTGCACGTGCTCGAGGGCCTTGAGCACCCCTTTGCCCGCGTAGCGCTTCGGGTCGTTGTCACGGAGCTCGAGGGCTTCGTGCACGCCGGTGCTCGCGCCCGATGGGACCGCCGCGCGACCGCGGTCGCCGCCAGACAGCTCGACCTCCACTTCGACGGTGGGATTGCCGCGCGAGTCGAGGACCTCGCGCGCGAAGACTTCACGGACCAACGTATCGCTCATCACGTACCTCCTGGTAGGGGCAGCGCGGGAGGATATGGGCGCGCGGACTCGAAACACAAGCCGCGCGTGATGCCTCAGTCCGAGGGCGAAACGTCTGCGCCCGGTGCGTCCTTCGAGGGCGCGTCGGTCGTGTCGACGTCGAATGGCGCGACGTCGGTCACGTCGGTCACGTCTGCCACATCCGCCGCATCCGCTGAATCGGCCGCGTCGACAGCGTCGGTGACGTCCGGCGCGTCACGCACGTCGGCGACGTCACGCACGTCGGCGACGTCACGCACATCGGCGACATCGCGCACGTCGGAGGCGTCGCGCACGTCGGAGGCGTCGCGCACATCGCTCGCGTCAGGGGCGTCCATGACGTCGGGGGCGTCCATCGGGGAGGGCACATCAGCAGGCACGTCGACGACGGGCGTGTCTTCCTCGACGTCGGGCTCCTTCGTGTCGACCTCCTTCACGTCTTCGACGTCGTCGGCGTCTTCGACGTCATCGACGGCGGCGTCACCCGCGTCGGGAGCGTTGAGACGGCTCTCGTCGAAATTGACCACGAGCGAGCAGCTCACGGCGAGGGCCGAGGCGAAGCAGAGAGACCAGACCACGATCGTGCGAGCGCGCGTCACCGGTCACCCCTAGAAGTTCACGAGAAGCCCGGTCGGCGAGAACCGGACGCTGGCAGCGGGGCCCGCAGACTGACCGGGGCGCGGCTCGACGGCGGGTCGTCCCCGCTCCACGAAGTACATCACGGTGCCGAAGATCGCGCTCGCTGCGGCGAGGCCGAAGCTCACGTCGGAGATCGCCGCGTACCGGAGGCCCCGCTCGCGTGTCTCGCGCGTGGGGTTCTGGTCGTAGTCGTTGTTCTCCGAGAGCGCGATGACGCCGAAGGTCGTGCCCGCGATGAGCGAGGCGCCCGCGAGGCCGGCGGCGATCCAGACCACGGCGCTCGGGCCCCGCGTCGGCCTCGGGCGAAGAGGTACGGCGACGGGCGTCGGCGTCTCTGCCGGCGCCGCCTCAGGGAGGAGCGCGACGACCTCGTCGCGAGGCGTGCCGGCGGCCGTGTCGAACTCGCGGGTCACCGAGGTGTACCCCGAGAGCGACGTGACGAGGACGTGGTGTCCTGGCGGGAGGTCGACGTCGGTGGGCGTCGCGTCGCGGTGGAGCTGTCCGTTGATGGTCAGGCGCGCGCCGGGCGGCGTGGTGATCACGTGGACGTGCGCGGGGCGACGACGGAGGTTCTCGAGGCGCGTCTCAAGGAGCGCGCGGTTGCGGATCTCGGGCATCGCGTGGAGGTAGGTGTCGAGCGTGCGGATCGCCTCGGGGACGTGCCCGAGCCGGTCGTGACACTCGAGGATCGGGAGCAGCACCACGGGGTTGGGGCGCAGCGAGTACGCCCGTTCGAAGGCGACGAGCGCGTCGTCGTAGCGGCCCGCGACGTAGTGGGCGCTCCCTTCGTCGTAGGAGCGTCGGGCCTCTTGGACGACGGAGTCGCTCAGCACCGCCTGACCCGGGCCGACGGGCTGCGTCGCGGGGATGGCGGGCGGCGCCTGCGGCTGCGCCGCGACCATTGCGGGCGCGGAGAGCGCGAGGACGAGAGCGGCACTGAGCGTGACCCGGCGGGCGACCATGAATGGACGTCGATCCTTCGCGCGCACCGTACCGCACGGCGGAGGCGCGCAGCAACGGTTCTGCATCGCGGCGGTGCGGCCCGGGTCGACGGGCCGCAGTTCTGTCACCGCGCCATCGGCAGCGAGGGGTCCGAGGCCCACTCCGCGAGCGAGGCGTCGTAGTTGCGCACGCGCGCGACGCCGCGAGAGAGCAGCACCATGGCCACGAAGGCCGAGCGCACCCCGCAGGAGCAGTACGTGACGATCTCCTGGTTGGGATCGACGCCCACGTCTGCGAGGGAGCGCATCACGCGGCCCGCGGGGAGCACGCGGCCGCCTTCGTCGATGAGCCTGCGCCAGTCGAGGTGTCGCGCGCCCTCGATGTGCCCGCCGCGGAGCTCGCCGTAAGGTGTGGCGCCGAGGTACTCCTGCTGCGAGCGCACGTCGAGGAGCTGCTTCGCGCGCTGCACGTCCGCTCGCTCCGCGCGAAGCTCGCCGCGCATGCGCGCGGGGAAGCTCCCGCCTCGGGCCTTCGTCCACGCGGTGACCACGGGCCTCCCCGCGGCTCTCCACGCGTGAAATCCGCCGTCGAGGAGCGCCACGTCGGGGTGCCCGAGGAGCGCCAGGAGCCACGCCGCGTGGCCCTCCTCGCCGAAGCCCTGCGCGCCGACGCCGTACACCAGCGCGGGCCGTCCCGCGTCGATGCCGAGCGCCGCGAGCGCCTGCGCGATGGCCTGGATGTCGGGCTTGAGCCGCCCCCGCGCCGAAGCCTCCCCCGTGTACGCCTGCCATGCGTACATCTGCGCCCCGGGGAGGTGCCCCTGCGCGAATGACGCCGCGTCGCGCGCGTCGATCACGGCCGCGCCGCGCGAGAGCAGCGCCGCCGCGCCACGCACGTCGACGATCTTCACGGGGGCTCGATACGAGCCGTCCGATGCGTTCGCCAGCGAGGAAGACATCAGCGTAAACGCGGCCACCGTGAGCGGCGCGAGCAGTCGGAGGAGCATGAACCTACTCTCGACCAGCGCGTTTCCAGCGTCAACGACGCGTCGCAGGACTTCTCCCCGTACCTCGGTGCGGGGTGTTCATGGCACAGAGGCCGGTCACGCCTCTTCGTGGCCCACGCCAGAATCTTCGGACTTCTTCTCCTCTGTGCCGTCTTGTGACGGCACAGGTTCGAAGCCCACGAGGGCCCGGATTCGCCGCAGGATCTCTTCGCGGCCTTCGCCGGTCTCTCCCGACACGCCGATCACGGGCATCTTCGTTCTCTTGTGGATCGCCGCTGCGGCGCGCGCCTTCTCGGCCTTCGAGAGCTTGTCGACCTTGGTGAGCGCGACCATGAAGGGCCGCTTGATGTGCTCGAGATACGTGATGAGCTGCTCCTCTTCGGGCTCGATGCCGCGACGCGCGTCGGCGAGGATGACCACGCCCACGAGCGACGCGCGCTGCTTGAGGTAGCGCTCGATGAGCCCCGCCCACGCGTCGCGCTCACCCTTCGAGCGCTCCGCGAAGCCGTAGCCCGGGAGGTCCGCGATCACGAAGGCCGTGCCGTCGCGGAGCAGCGCGCGGAAGAGCACCACGCCGCGCGTACACCCCGGCGTGCGAGAGGTGCGGGCCAGCGAGCGCCGCTGCACGAGGCGGTTGAGCAGCGTCGACTTGCCCACGTTCGAGCGGCCCGCGAAGGCCACCTCGGGGAGCATCTGCGAGGGGAGCTCCTGCCCGATGCGCGCCTCGGCGACGTAGGCCGCGTCGAGGCAGTCTAGCGGCGACGCCTTCGGAGCCGGCTTCGCACCTTGCTCGCGACGGCCTCGATCTCCTTGATTCCCAGCAGCCATGCTGCCAGCACATACACCGTTCCCAGGGCGATGCCACCCGCGATCGCAGCGACCCTCGCGCGGAGCGTCGGCTCGCTCCACGGCACGAGCGCCACGAGCGCGCGCGCGGCGACGCCCGTGACCGCCGCCGCGGCGACGACGCGCGAGAGCGTCGCGAGCACGCGCCCCCACGGCACGCGCACGTACCTGTGCACGAACGCGATGAGGAGCGCGAGCTGCACCGCGGTCGAGCCCGTGATGGCCGCGGCGACGCCCGCGTGGCCCATGGGCCCTGCGAGGTACCACGCAAGCGCGATGAACACCGTGAGGTCTACGGCGCTCACCGCGACCGGGACGCGCGGCGCCTGCGCGGCGTGATAGGCCGCGATGAACTGCCTCACGATCGACAGCAGCGCGACGTTCGCGGCCTGCCAGCGCAGCGACCGCACGACCTCCATCACGCCGTGCGCGCCCTGCTCCTGAAAGCGTCCGTAGCCGTAGATCAGCGGCACGACGGCCTCGCCGTACGCCGCGAGGATCACGGCCACGGGGATCGACACGAAGGCCGCGATGCCGATCATGTCGCCGAGCTTCTCGCTCGCCGCGTCGCGGTCGCCGCCCGAGATCGCGCGCGAAAGCTCCGGGAGGAACGAGCTCGCCACGGCGGTGATGAAGATCCCCTGCGGGATGTCGGCGATGCGCTGCGCGTAGCTGAACGCGCTCACCGCGCCCGCGGGCATCGACGCGAGGAAGCGGTTCGAAACCACCACGTCGACCTGGTAGATCCCGAGGCCCACGAGGCTCGGCGCGAGGAGCACGGCGGCCCTGCGCACCGCGGGGTGCGAGAGCGCGAAGCGCGGCGCGGGGAACATCCCGTCCTTCACGAGCGGGGGCACGAGCGCGACGAGCTGGAGCGCGCCGCCGAGCAGCGCCCCGAGCGCCATGCCGTAGATCGCGGGGAGGCCCGCGCGCAGGCACAGCGGCACGAGCGCGAAGGGCGCCACGAGGAACGCCACGTTGAGCAGCGCGGGCGCGAACGCGAGCGCCGCGTAGCGCCCGAGCGTCTGGAGCGTCGCGATCCCCACGGCCGCGGAGCCCATGAAGAAGATGTACGGAAAGAGCACCCGGAGGAGCCCCGCCGAGAGGTCGAAGCGCGCCGCGTCGCCGCCGAAATCGCCCGCGAACACGTGCAGCGCGGGCCTCGCGAACACCACCCCGAGGATCGTGAGCGCGACGAGCACCACGAGGCTCGCGCCGCGGATGTGCGCGACGGCGTCACGGAGGTCTTCACGCCGTTCTGCGATCGAAGCCTCGTCGTCGGGCGCGTCGGGCGAGGCGCCGCGCTTCGCGATGGGTTCGGTGAGCGCGGACCTCCCGCGGGCGAGCGTGGCCGAGAACATCGGCACGAAGGCCGCGGAGAGCGCCCCCTCCGCGAGCAGCGCGCGGAGCGCGTTGGGGAGGCGCCACGCGATGAAGAAGGCGTCCGTGGCGGCGCGGTCGAAGGTCGCCGCGATGAGCGTCTCGCGAAGCATCCCGAGCACGCGCGAGAGGAGCGTCCCGGCGCTGAGGAGCGCCATGCGTGCGAGCTCGGGGCGGTTTCGCGTGTCGGGCATCTACGGCTCACCCGCGGCGATAACACCGCCGCGGCGAGGGGAGCAAATCGACATCGGGGCGCAGGGGCGCGATCCGTGATACTCCCGCGGTTGGCTCCGCAGGCGACGATGGCGCTCTTCGACCGATTCGAACGCTTCCTCGATCAGGTGATTCCTCCGCCCGACGAGGTCGCAGCGTCGGTGCGCCGGGGCGAAGGTCTCCTCGCCGCGGGCGCTGCGGAGGGTGCGCTCCGCCTCGCGGACGATGCCCTCTCCGTCGCGCCGGGCTTTCTCCGCGCGCTCACGCTCCGCGTCGACGCGCTCGCGGCGCTGCACCGGGAGCCCGAAGCGCTCGCGGCCCTCGACGTGGCGCACACCGAGAGGGTGCTGCCCGCGGATCTCCTCGCGCGCATGGTCGAACTGGCGGCGCGCACCGACGACGAGCGACGCGCGCTCGATCTCGAGACCCACGCTCGCGCGAGGATTCGCGGGCGTGATCCGGCCGTGGCGCGGAGGCTCCTCGAAGGCGCGAGGGCGCTGCTCGCGCGGGGCCGCGAGGCGTCGGGGCTGCGACTCGCACGCGGCGCCACGCTCGCCGATCCGACGCAGGGAGAGGCGTGGCTCCTGCTCGGGCACGACGCGCTCACGAGGGGAGACCGCGCCCTCGCGCGTCGCGCGCTCGATCGCGGCGTCGCAGGCGTCGGCGTCACCGACGCGAGCGCCAACCGCCTCGCAGGCGAGATCGCGTGGGGGCTCGGTGACCGCGCCACGGCCGCACGCTGCTTGAAGCGCGCGTGGATCAACGGCGACGACGGCGCGATCGCGACGCTGGTCGCGGTGCTCGCCGCGGGCGACGAGGCGGCCTCCCTCGAACGGGTCCTCTCCGATGCGAGGGGCGAGCTCGGCGACGTCGCGCGGGGCCTGCTCGGCATCGCGCGCTCGCAAGGGATCGATCCCGCCCTCGACCGCGTGAGGGGCGAAGACGTCCCCGCGGTTCTCTGGCACTACGCGCTCGACCTCGCGCTGAGGTCTGCGCCTTCGCTCGCTGCGCGGTGGTGCGCGGAGGCTCCCGATCGGCCCGCTGCGCGCGCCGTGCTCGCGCTCTCCGAGGCCCGCGCGCGCATCGACGGCGGCGGCGCTGCGGAGGCGACGGCGCTGCTCGAGCTCGCGCTGTCGGAGTCCACGACGCGCCCCTTCGCGCGCGAAGCGCTGAGGGAAGCGTGGTCGCGCTCGTGGGAGGGGCGCCTCGGGGTGATGCTCGAAGCGCTCGCCTCCGTGGTGGGCGCGAGGGTAGGCGCGGCGAAGCCCCTCGAAGCCTCGCTGCGCGCGCGCCGCCGGGAGCTCGACGAGCCGCTTCGCGTCGTGCTCCTCGGGGAGTTCAGCGCGGGCAAGAGCACGTTCCTCAACGCGCTCGTGGGGGCCGAGGTGTCGCCGATGGGCGTGCTCCCCACGACGGCGCACGTTCACTGGCTTCGCTTCGGAGAGCGGGGCGCCAAGGTCTTCGATCGGCATGGCGGAGTGGTCGAGGCGTCGCTCGAAGAGGTCTCGCGCGTCGTGGCGCGCAAGCGCGACGAGGGCGTCGGCGTCGACTACGTGGAGGTGACGCTCCCCCTGGCGAGGCTCTCGCGCATGGAGGTGATCGACACGCCGGGCTTCAACGCAGGGGACCCCGCGCATGAGGAGGCCGTGCGCAGGGCCTTCGACCTCGCGGACGTCGCCGTGTGGCTCTTCGACGCGCGGCAGGCGGGGCGGCACAGCGAGGCCGCGCCGCTCGCGGAGGCGAGGGAGCGCGGGCTCCCGGTGCTCGGCGTGCTCAACAAGATCGATCAGGTCGCGGCCGCGTCGCGCGCGGAGCTCCTCGGGTTCGTGCGAGAGGGCTTCGCGGGGCTCGCGCCGTGCGTGCTCGCTGTGTCTGCGAGACAGGGCCTCGCGGCTTCGAAGGAGGTCGACGAGGGGGCGCGCGCGAAGCTCCTCAACGGCAGCGGTTGGTCCGCGCTCATCCGTTACCTCGACGACCACCTCGTCGCGCAGCGCGCCGCGTGGAAGCGCGTTCGCGTCGCGGGCCGCGCGCGCTCGCTCGTGGCCGACGCGCGGAGCGAGCTCGAGGGCGAAGAGGCACGGGTCCGCGCGCGCCTCGAGGCGTGCAGCGCGCTGGGCGAGGCGCTCCAGTCGCTGCGAGACGCGTTGACGCGCGCGGGGCCGTCGCTCCGTCGCGAGGTGGAGCTCGCGTTGCGAGACCAGTTCCGCGTCGTCGATGAGCGCGCGGGCGACCGCGAGGCGCTCGTGGCCGACGCCGTGGCAGAGGTCGGATGGCGGGCGAGGGGGCGCGCGCTGAGCGGACTCGCTCCCAAAATGCGCGAGGTCGAGCGGCTCGGCGTGGAGGTGGGCCTCTGCGCGCGCGACGCGTCGGAGCTGCTCTCGGCGCCGGTGATCCAGTGGCTCGATCACGCTGTCGCAGACGGCGCGCGCGACGCGACGGCGCCCGTGAGCGCGCCGCGGGAGGAGCGGGCGGTGGTCTTCCGCGCGAGCGATCCCCTCGCATGGCTCGAGGCCGCGGTAGACCGCGCGGCGCGGCGTCCCGACGCCCCCGTCGACGCGCTCCGCATCGCGCTCGACGTCGCCCTCGAACGGCTCGGTGACTTCGCCGCGCCCGAGCTGCCCGTCCCCTCCATCGCGGAGGCCGTCGGGGGCTGATCGAGGTCGGCGCGAGAGGTTTGTGATGCAAACCTGACGCCGAGTGGATAGGATGCAAATGAAGCGTGACCGGCGCCCCCCGACGGAGGCACTGCGGGCGCCGGGTCCGCGGTCGATCAAGCAGGAGAAGCGCGATGGAATTCAAGCTCTCGCAGCAGCTCAGGATGTCGCAGCAGCTGGTGATGACCCCCCAGCTCCAGATGGCGATCAAGCTCCTGGCGCTGTCGCGGCTCGAGCTGATCGATCAGGTGCAGGCGGAGCTCACGGAGAACCCGATCCTCGAGGACACGGGCGAGAACGTCGGGACCGACTGGCGCGAGGCCGACGTGGCGGCGACGCCCTCGATCGACCGGCTGGCCGAGATCGAGGCGGGGCGGGAGAACCTCCCGACATCGCACGAAGAGCGCGGCGCGATGGAGGCGACGCGGAGCGAGGAGTACTGGGAGAAGTTCCTCGACGCGTACGCGAACCAATCGCCGCTGCCGTCGCAGTCGCGGCTCAACACCGAAGACCTCCCCTCGGCGGACCAGACCCTCAGTCGGCGGGGCACGCTGAGCGATTACCTCGAGTGGCAGGTGTCGCTCTCGAACCTCACGGACACCGAGCGGGCCTTCGCCATGCTGGTGATCCACAACCTCGACGAGAGCGGGTACCTCAACCTCAAGGGCATCCTCCGGGGCCCGAAGGCGACACCTTCGGGCGACTCGAAAGCCACGGACGAGAGCGAGGAGCTCGACGAGGAGGCCGCCCTCGCGGGTGACGACGACCCCAACAGCTCGCAGCGCACCACGACGATCGCGGACCTCTCGCGCGAGGTCGGCCTCGACCCCGAGGACGCCGAGGAGGTGCTTCGAATCCTCCAGACGCTTGACCCCATCGGCGTGTGCTCCCGCGACCTCAGGGAGTGCCTCATCGTGCAGGTGGAGCACTTCGGCTACGACAAGGACGACCTCGTCTGGCAGGTGATCGACCGGCACCTCCACAACGTCGAGCGGCGGAACTTCGGCGCCATCGCGCGAGACCTCAAGTGCGAGGTCACCGACGTCTACGAGGCCGCCAAGGTGATCCAGGGCCTCGAGCCGCGGCCGGGGCGCAACTTCGCGAGCGAAGACGCGCCGGGTATCACCCCCGACGTGTACGTGTACAAGGTCGGCGACGACTACACGGTGAGCACCAACGACGACGGGCTCCCGAAGCTCCGCATCAACGAGCAGCAGGCCCGGTCGCTCATGAAGGACCCGAAGGCCAAGCAGTTCGTGCAGGACAAGCTCCAGTCGGCCAAGTGGTTCGTGCGCTCCCTCGACCAGCGGCAGAAGACCATCGTGAAGGTCACCCGCTCGATCGTCGAGAAGCAGCGAGACTTCTTCGAGAGGGGCATCGAGCACCTCAAGCCCATGATCCTCCGCGACGTGGCCGAGGCCGTGGGCATGCACGAGAGCACCATCTCGCGCGTCACGACCAACAAGTACGTGCACACCCCGAGGGGAATCTTCGAGCTGAAGTACTTCTTCAACAGCTCGATCCAGCGCGAGGGCGCCGACGACATCGCCAGCGAGGCCGTCAAGCAGGCGATCAAGAAGATCATCGCCGAGGAGGACTCCCGCAGCCCCCTCTCCGACGAGCAGATCGTCAAGCGCCTCGAAGGTCAGAAGATCCTGATCGCGAGGCGGACAGTCGCGAAGTACAGAGAGATGCTCGGGATCCTTTCCAGCGCGAAGCGCAAGCACTACTTTTAGAGGTGATGGATTCGTGCCCCACCCGTCGCCCGAGCGTCAGCAAGCGCTTCCCTCAGGGCGACGGAAGGGGTACTCCTCAAAGCTGTCGCCGGGAGCCCGCCCCCGTCGACGCGTTCGAAGCGGCGGGCAGAACTACACCCGCTCCCCAGGCGCGACGGATGCGCTCACATCGAGGGGGAGCGTTGGAGGACGCGATGACCATCGCGATCACGTTCCGGCATCTGGCATCGAGCGACGCCATCAAGTCGTACATCCACGACAAACTCGAGCGCGTGCAGAAGTACCTGCGCCAGCCGCTCGACGCGCACGTGACCCTCTTCACCGAGCGCCATCAACATGTCGCAGAGATCACCCTGCACTCCGCGGGGCGCCAGTATCAGGCCCGGCACGACAGCGATGACATGTACAAGTCGATCGACTTCGTGATCGACAAGATCGAGGCCCAGATCTCCAAGCACCACGACGCGGTGTCGCGCGGCAAGAAGGGCGGCGAGAACGCCCGCGCCTTCGCGGCCAACGCGGCCGCCAACTCCGTGCCCCCGGGTGAGCCCGAGGGCGCCGAGTAGTCACCGCCTCCGATCTGCCTCCATATCCCCCCGCAAGAATCCTCCGAGACAGTCCCCGCGCCCCCGAGCGAGCGCCTCTCTCTCTCCGCCCACGACGACGCTGGACACTCGATTCCCGAAGGGGTATCTCGGCTCGGCGCGATGCGACTGAGCGACCTCCTTGCACGCGATCGAGTCGATACGACGCTGACGGTGGCCGACAAAGACGCCGCCCTCGACGCCGTCGCGACGCTCCTCGCCCAGGGCACGGCGGGCCACTCCGCGTCGACGATCCTTCGCGTGCTGCGCGTCCGCGAGGGGCAGCAGTCCACCGGCGTCGGCGACGAGGTGGCCATCCCTCACGGCCGGGTCTCGGGCCTCACCCGCCTCGTCGCGGCGCTCGCCATCGTGCCCGCAGGCGTCGAGTTCGAATCCATCGACCGCAGACCGGTGAGGATCATGGTGGCCATCCTCGCGCCCGAGGGCAGCGCCGGTGATCACCTCCGCGCGCTCGCTCGCGTTGCGAAGCTCCTCCGCGACCCGCGACTCCGTCAGCGCCTCCTCGACGCGGCCTCGCCCGACGACGCGCTCAAGGCCATCCACGACGAGGAGTCGCAGCTCCCGCCGTGATACTGTGGCGGGCGACCCGCTTCCTTCGTCGGAGGTATCGCCCGCGTCATGATCGCCCTCACGTCGCGCTCCCTGACCCTCTCTCTGTCGTTCGCTTCACTCCTCGTCGCATGCGCCGCTGCGCCCGTCGCGCCTCCGGTCGCAGGTCACGTCGCGTTCACACCGAGGGGCGTCGCGCTCCCGCCCGCGCCCGCTCGTCTCGACGCGCGCGTGATGGCGCTCGCGCTCGAAGGCCACGGCCGTTGGGTCGACGCGCCGAGGTACGGCCCCGCGTGGATCCCCGACGCCTCGCGCGATCGCTCGTTCGCTCCCTACGTGACGCGCGGTCGTTGGGTGGCCTCCGACGCGGGATGGTTCTGGCGCTCCGACGACGCGTGGGGCGCCGTGACGTTTCACTACGGCCGCTGGACGCAACTCGACGGCGCGTGGGCCTGGGTGCCCGGCGCGGCCTTCGCGCCCGGGTGGGTCGAGTGGCGCGCGGGTGGCGGCTGGATCGGCTGGTCTCCGAGCGCACCCGCGGGTGACATCGAACGCTCGCCTTTTGTCTACGTCGCGGCCGACGCGCTCGCGGGCGAGGGGCTCTCAAGCCGCGTGGTGCAGGGCGCTGCGGCAGTGTCGCTCTTCGCGCTCACGTCGTCGCCGTCGCCCGTGATCGCCGCGACGCGCCCGATCGACGAGGTGTGGCGCGCGTCGCTGCCAGGGCCCTTCGACGCGGCGCTCTCGCTCGACGGAGAGGTCGTCGCGAGGCTCACGTTGCCCGACGCGCCCTCTGCGCGCGGCGATGATGACGCGCCGTCGATTTCGCGTGCGCTGGGGCGGTCGTTCGAGGTGGCGCGCGCCGCGATCGCCCCGACGCGACGGAGCTCCAGCCGGATCACCGAGTACGCGCCCGTTCACATGCCGCCGCCCGTCGAGAGCTGGCCCTCCCCAGGGACGTTTCGCTTCGGCGCGCCGCTCCGCTCCGCCTCGACGACGACCGCGTCGGCGACCGCCGCCGCGCCCCACGAGATCACCGCGATCACGCCGAGCTTCTCGGGCTCTGCGACGCCCCCCGCCGCGCCGCTGCAGACCGCTACGCTGACGGGCGGGGGCGGACTCTCGGCGCCGCCTCCGTCGTCGTCGGGCGCTTCGGGCTCGCCCGTGATGGTGCCGTGAGGGCCCTCTCGCCGCGCGCACGCAGCGGGTTCCATCACGCGGTGTTTGTGTTGCAGAATCATCGACCGCGCGCCGCGCGCCAACGGCTCTCCCACCCCGTCGACCGGATGGATGCATGAAGACGCTTCGGAGCTCCTTCCCCTGGCTTTTCTCGGTGATCGTCGCTGGCTGCACGTCGAGCAACGGGGGCGAAGACGCGACGGTCAAGCCCGTCGACGCGGCGGCTGACGTCGCGCCCTCCGACGTCGCGCCTGACGCGCCCGACGCGCCGCGCGTCGACGTGACCGCGCCCCCCGACACGACGATGGTGACGTGCCGCGACACCGACGGCGACGGGCTCTCCGACGACGTCGAGGGTGCGCCCCGCGTCGACTCCGACCGCGACGGGACGCCCGACTACATGGACCCCGACTCCGACAACGACGGGTTCACCGATCAGGTCGAGGCCAACCGCTCCTACGCGATGTACGACTCGCATCGCATCACGCTCGCGTGCGGCACCGTGGGCGACAACTGCGACAGCGCGCTCGGCGCGGCCGCCGACGGCGTGCCCAACTTCCGCGACCTCGACTCCGACAACGACGGCCTCACCGACCGCGAGGAGCGCGAGGCGAACACCGACCCGTGCACCGCGGACACCGACGCCGACGGCGCGAGCGACCTCGTCGAGCGCGCGGCCATGTCGAACCCGCGCGACCGCGCGTCGGGCCCTCCCTCCAACGCGCTCTACGTCGTGCTGCCGTATTACCCGGCGCCCATGATGGGCACGCACGAGTTCCGTGAGTTCACGTTCTCGACGCGCATCCGCCAGGCCGACGTGTTCTTTCTCGTCGACAACTCGGCGAGCATGGAGCCCGTCATCGACAACCTCCGCACGAACCTCCGCTCGGTCATCGTGCCCGGCATCCGCGCGCAGATCCCCGACATCCAGATGGGCGTCGGGAGCTTCGACTCGATGCCCGTACCGCCGCAGGGCTGCCCCGGCGCCGCGGGGCCCGCGACGACGAGCATGCGCTGCACGCAGTCTCCGACCACCGCGGGCGACTACGCCCTCTGGATCCGCCAGCGCGTCACGAGCGACATCACCGCGGTGCAGGGCGCCTTCGACGCGATGCGCACCATCGATCAAGACACGATGGGCGCCTTCGTCGGCGGAGACCTCCCCGAATGCCAGACCGAGGCCGCGTTCGAGGTGGTCGAGGGCACCGGCGTGCTCGGGCACGAGACCGACGCGCTCGCGCTCCGCTCCGTTCGCAACGCCCGCGACGCGATGGGCAACGGCTGGGTGCCCGCCGTCGACGCCGCGCGTGACTGCGGATCGACGGCGTCTGCCCCGCGCTACGGCTGGGGATGCTTCAACGAGGGCCGCGTCCCGATCGTGGTGCTCGCCTCCGACGCGAGCTGGTACGACGGCTGCGACCCGACCTCGCCGCTCACGCCGGGCGACCCCGCGCACAACTGCGCCGAGCTCGTTGAGGCGTACAACCGCCGCGGCGCGTTCTTTATCGGCGTCGACGTGGGCGACGGCGTCGAGGGGCGCACGTACCGCAACGCCGCGATCGTCTCTCGCATGACGCGAACGCTCAACGGCATGGGCCGCCCCATCGTCTTCGGCCCCGGCGCGACGGGCATCGCGACGGTCGCCACGTCGGTCGTCGACGCCATCGCGCAGATCGCGGGACAGACCCGCCAGGACATCACCACGCGCGTCGTCGCGGACCCGATGGCGATGGGCCTCCCGATGGGGCGCACGACGGCGAGCTTCATCAAGGCCGTGGTCCCCGTGCGCGCCGCGCCCGAGATGCCCGAGGGCTACGACCGCCGCGACATGACGACCTTCTACAACGTGTCGCCCACGACCCGCGTTGTGTTCCGCGCCGACTTCTATAACGACTTCATGGAGGGCGGAACGAGCGCGAGGCTCTTCAACGCCACCATCGAGGTCATCGGTCGCGGCGGCAGCGTCGTCGACACGCGCCCCGTGTTCATCGTCGTGCCCGCGCAAGGCGGCGGCGCGTCACCGGGCTGATCCCCGCCTTCGGCGCACACCCTCGACGTCGACGACGCGCGATCGCGGGGCGCTCAGCCCATCGTGCGGTTGCGCCCGCCGCGCTTGGCCGCGTAGAGGAGCGCGTCGCCGCGGCGCATGAGCTCCTCGGGGTCGTGCTCGTGCGGCTCGCGCGTGACGACGCCCGCGGAGACCGTGAGGCTCATCGCCGCGCCCTCGTATTGAAAGCCCTGCGAGGCTACGAGCCTGCGGACCTTGTCGGCGACGAGACGCGCGCCCGCGAGGTCGATCTCGGGGAGGATCACCGAGAACTCCTCGCCGCCGAGGCGACCGACGGTGTCCTCGCGGCGGAGGTTCGCGCGCAGCACCGAGCCGAGCTGACGGAGCGCGGCGTCGCCCGCGAGGTGGCCGTACGAGTCATTGATGGATTTGAAATGATCGATGTCGAGCATCACGACGCTGAGCGGGCGGCCATAGCGGGCGGAGCGCCCGACCTCGCGCGCGAGCGACTCGTTGAACGCCCTCCGATTGCAGAGGCCCGTGAGTCCGTCGGTGGTCACGAGTCGGTAGATCTCCTCGTAGTAGGCCGCTTCGACGTGTCCGCTCGCGAGGAACTTGCAGATCGTCCGCCCGATCTGGACGCGGTCTCCGTGCTGGAGCGCCGCGCTCGTCACGGCGCGGTCGTTGACGAAGGTGCCGTTGGTGCTCCCGAGGTCGACGACGCGCCAGCGGTCGGGGCCTCCGTCGGCGCCGGGTTCAAATCGACAGTGGCGACGAGAGACGGCCTCCTCCTCGAACTGGAGGTCGGCGTCGCTCGCGCGGCCCACCGTCACGGTCGCGTCTCGTAGCGGGACGCGACGTCCGATCGACTCGCCGTAAAGCACGACGAGGCAAGCCTCTTCGAGCACGGGCGCTCTGCTCGGGCGCAGCGCGACGCCGATCGCGCGATGCGGGCTCGTCACCGGGTCGTCGGGCATCGGCGGTGAGTGTACCGCCATATGCGCGAGAGCGTACCCTTCCGGGCGACCGGCGCGAAAGTTGACCGGGTAGCGGATTCTTGGGTACCGACTGCCGCGTGAAGACTCGCACGCTTCGCAACATGGTGGCCCTCGGCGTCGTCGGCGCTGCGCTCCCGATGGTGGCCCTCGGACGTCGCGTCGACGCCCGGCACGGAACCCTCCTCGCCGCATCGGCGATCCCGGGGCCGGGTGGAACTCCCACCCCGCGCCCCGCAGAACCGCCCCTCGTCGCGAACGCGGTCGCGGGCTTCAACCCCGCCGCCGCGAGGCTCGGCGTCGATGGCCGCTACGCCGTTCAGCTCGCCGACGGTCGACGCGCGCAGCTCACCCTCGAGCCCGCGCTGCAGCGCGCGACGGTGAACCTCCTGGCGCGTCACGCGCTCCCGCAGGCGAGCGTCGTGGTGCTCGACACGGCCACGGGGCGCGTCCTCGTGTGGGCCTCGTCGGGCGGCCACGGCGCCGACCTGGCGCGCGCCGCGGACGCCCCCGCAGCGAGCGTCTTCAAGGTGGTCACGAGCTCCGCGCTCCTCGCGCGCGGCTTCTCGCCCGACGCGACGACCTGCTTCTCGGGCGGATTCCACAGGCTCAACGAGCGCGACCTCGTCGCCGACCCGCGCCGCGACCGCGAGTGCGTGACGCTCCCCGACGCCTTCGCGCGCTCGATCAACACGGTCTTCGCGCGCCGCGCGCTCGAGCTCCTCCAGCCCGAGGGCGAGGCCGAGACCGCGCGTCGCTGGGGCTTCGGCGACGTGATCCCCTTCGACGCCGCGGTCACCCCGAGCACCTTCACCATCCCCGAAGACACCATCGGCTTCGCGCGCACCGCCGCGGGGTTCTGGAACAGCACGCTCTCTCCCCTCCACGGCGCGCTCCTCGCGCAGGGCATCGCCCTCGACGGCGAGATGACCCGCCCGTGGATCATCGACACGCTCCGCAACGCGCGCGGCGAGGTGATCGCGCGAGGCGCGCAGCGGCCGTGGCGTCGCGCCGTGACCCGCGAGGTGGCCGCCGTGCTCCAACGCTCGATGCTGCGCACCGTGACCGACGGGACGGGCTTTCACGGCTTTCACGACCCCGCGGGGAGGCCCTACCTCGAAGGCATCCGCGTCGGCGGCAAGACCGGCACCCTCACGCAAGACACGCCCTACACCGCGTACACGTGGTTCGTCGGCAACGCCGAGGGCGAGGGGCGCAGGCTCTCGTTCGCCGTGATGGTGGGCAACGGCCCCGTGTGGCGCATCAAGGCCGCCACGCTCGCGCGTCAGGTGCTCCAGCTCGCCTTGCGCAGACGCGTCACCGACTGACCGATCGTTCGAACACGAACAAACTCGCTCTCAGTCACTCAACAACACAGAGTATCAAGCATTTCGTAGGGTCGTACGGTTACGTATGATCTCCGAGCGAGGCCGCGAGCTCGCGCTGCGCGCGGGCTTCGAAACGACGACAGGCCCCGCCTGCGCCCTCGCGGGTCGCAAACGGAGCCTGTTGGGCCGGTGAGAGAGCACTGTAAGCCGAGTTCTGTGCGCCCCCGACGGTTGCCCGCGGGGACGCGGCGTTCATTCCTCTAGGACCGTCGTTGCCGACGGCCTCAAGCGACATACCCGGGAGCATCGGCCGGCGCAGCCTCTCGGGTTTCCCCTTCGCTCCCTGTTGTGTCTTGCTCCGAATGGGGTTTGCCTTCGCCGACGCTGTCACCAGCGCCGCGGTGAGCTCTTACCTCACCGTTTCACCCTTACCCGCGCGGCCTCTGCTCCCTCTCGGTCGCTCGTCCGCGCGGGCGGTCTATTCTCTGTTGCACTTTCCTCGGGATCGCTCCCACAGGCCGTTAACCTGCATCCTCGCCTTCGGAGCTCGGACTTTCCTCCCGGGGCCTCATCAGCCCCCGGCGAACACCCGTCGCTCTCCCACAAGCCGAGCGTATACCCGACGACGACCTCCACGGGCAACGCGAGAAATCCCGAACGTCCATCGATCCCTTCTCGCCCGCTCGCGAGATCGTCGCGTAGCGCGCGAACAGCGTGTCGCGACGCCCGACGGCTCTGCGCTATCGTGCGCCCGTGAACCCGGCCGACCTCCGCTCGCCGCGCCTCGCGTCTCTGGCGCTCCTCGCGTGTCTGATCGCGCCGTGGTCTGTCGCGCGTGCCCAGGTCGCTCCCCTCTCGATCACCTGGTCGACGGGCGAGCAGGACCCGCCCGAGGCGCTCCTCTCGCTCGACAGCGACGACGACGACGACGACGGCGTGCCCGACCTCGCGGAGCCTGCGTCCCTCGACGCGTCGCGTGACAACGAGGTCGCGCGAGTCGTGGTGCGCGGCGCTTCCACCGGTGCCGTGAGGGTCACCGTGGAGGGGGGCGCGCGGGTGCTCACGGCCGCGGGGCTCGTGCGCGAAGCCACCGTTCCCGTCACCAACGGGAGGGCCGAGGTCGCCCTCGTCGGCGTGGCCGCGAGCGCGACGGCCCGCGACGCCGCTGTGACCTTCACCGCGGGCGCGGCGACGCGACGGGTGGAGCTGACCGTCGCCGCGGTCAGCGCGCTCGACGGCGCCAACACGCTGTTGCGACCGCACCGCGACGCCGTGGGGCCCTCGCACGAGATCACCACGAGCGAGACGCTCCCTCGCGCGGCGACGTGGGGTGAGGCATCGACGGACCCCGACAACGTGCGCGTCGAGGTGTGGGACCCGGGCTCGGCCTCCGTCGGGCGCGCGCGCGTCGAGTCGCTCGGGACGCCCGCGTCGATCGCGCTCGAAGCCAACGCGCTGCGAGGACAGCTCTCAGACCTCTCGCTCGCGCGCCCCGCGACGGGTGTTCCGCTCCGCTCGCGCTTCGTACGGCTGGTGGGTGACGACCTCGACCTCCGCGCGCCGGGCGTGCAGGGGCAGACGCTGCTCGTCGGGCTGCGAGATCGCCTGCGCGTTCGGTATCAGCGCCCCGGCGTCGCTGGAGAGGCCACGACGGACATCGGCGTCGGGCGCCCTGGCAACGAAGACGGTCCCCTCGCGGCGCGGCGCGCTCGCTGGCACATCATCGTGCTGCGACAGCGGGGAGACCGCACCGGGCCCGTGGTGGGCAACGACGACGCGGGGGCCATGCGCATCGCGCGGCGTCAGGTCGAGATCTCGAACGAGATCTACGTGCAGTGCGCGATGACCTGGGGAGACCCCGCGCGCGCAGACGTCTCGATCGTCGAGCCTCCGCACGACGCGCTGCTCTCGGTGAGCGACAACGACGGTTTCTCGGCCGCGGGTGGCGTCATTCGTGTGCAGGTGAACGGGACCGCGGTCGGCCCCGTGCGACAGGTGCCGGGCTGGCGTCCCGTGGAGACGGCGCGCGCGCTGGCCGCTGCGATTCGCGCGAGGGGCTTCTCCGTGCGCGTGAGCGAGAACCCCAGGACCGACTACGGCGCTTGGGGCAGCGCCGACCTCATCGCGCGCGACCGCCAGGGCCGCCTCGCGACCTTCTCGCCCGTCGCGGGCGCGGCGCTCTCGACCGACGCGCGGCAGTCGGTGACCGTCGGTCGCGTCGACCTCGCCGACGGCATCGACGAGTTCAACAACCTCAACTCGGCCTCCGGGACCCTCGAAGAGCGCTCGCTCGTGAAGCCCCTCGCAGACGACGATCCGAGCTCCATCGAGCTCTTCGTCATCAACCGCTTCGCGCGCGGGACGCGCATCGGCGAAGCCTTCGTCGAGGGCGCGGCGGGCGCGATCGTCAACGGGCTGCTCATCGACCGCGCAGGCATCTCCGCCGAGCGTGAGGCGTGGACGCAGTCCCACGAGGCCGGGCACATCCTCCTCGATCAGCCCTGGCACCCCGACAACATGGGCCCCGATCGACCGTGGCTCCTCATGGACGCCGACGCGAGCCTCGCGGCCGTCACGGGCCCCAAGCGGCTCACGGCCGAGGAGTGCGCGCGCATCCACCAGCAGAGCGGCGTCGACGCCGTGCCCTCGATCCTCTCGCGCTACGACGTGGCGCACCCGTCACCGCGTGCGGTCGAGTTCGTCGCGTGGCCTCGCGAGGCGCTCTATCCCCGCGATGCGCCGCCGAGCGCGTCAGGGGCCACGCCGAACACGCGCTCCGCTTCGGCGCAGCGCGCGGCGGACCCCACCGCGGCCGAGGTCGGCGTCACGCTGCGGGAGTGACCCTCAGCGACGCCCGTCGGAGGGGATCACCGTCGACCCCGGTCGAATGAGCCCTGCGCCGCAGGTGCCCGCCCAGCCCTTGAGTTTCGCGCCCACGAAGGCCGCGGCGATGATCCCGACGAGGAGCGCGGCCACGAGGCGATACACGAAGCGCCGATCGCGCCCGACGGGGAGCAGCGTCGACTCGTCGACATGACCGGAGGATGGCGGGGTGTTGGGCTCTTCGTCGGGCATCGCGGCGGCTGGGATCTATACCACCGCTTCGGGGCTGTCAGGCTGAGACCACGGAGGCGAGCGCGATGGCGAGCGAGCAGCTCATGGCGTCGGGCTCGGAGTCTCGCTGTCGGCGCGAGACGCGCTGCGTGCCCGAGACCGAGCGACGCGTGGCAGTGACCTCGGGGCTGTGGGCGCGCACCACGTCGGCGTCGGCGGCCGCGGCCGAGAGCGCGCGTCGGAGCTGCTCGCGGGCCTCGTGCATGCGCCACGCGACGGTTCCCTCTGTGGTGTTGAGCACCGCGGCGGCCTCGGGGTGGCTGAGGCCCTGGAGCGTGGTGAGCACCACCGTGGTGCGCAGGAGCGGGGAGAGGCGGTCGAAGGCGTAGACGAGGTGGGCGTAGGTCTCGCGGAGCTCGAGCGCCCGCTGCGGAGCTCCGCCCGCGTCGACGGCGACGGCGAGGGCCACGCGGGGGTCGTCGAGGTCGACGCCCTGACGAACCCGGCGCTGCTGAATGACCTGGAGCGAGCGGTTGAGGGCGATGCGGTAGATCCAGGTGAAGAACGCGCTGCGGCCCTCGAAGTCGCCCACGCGCTGAAAGGCCTTGAGAAAGACGTCTTGCGCGATGTCGTCGGCGTCGTTGGCGCTGCCCGTGAGGTGGAGCGCCAGCGCGAGGATGCGCGGGCGGTAGCGCTGAACGAGGGCGTTGAAGGCCCTGACGTCACCGCCGCGCGCGGCGTCGACGAGGTCGCGAGGCTCTTCTGCGGCGACGGGCTCGTGCGACGGGGCCGAGGCGGTGCGACGGCGGAGGCGCGCGGCTGCGGGGACGGGCGGCGGGGTCGCGTGGAGCACGCTCGACGCGAGTCGCTGGAGGGCTTCGGGCGGCGGGGGCGGCGGGACGGCGCGCGTCGGGAGGTCGATCTCCAACGCATCTTCCGCGAGGTCGGTGACGGGCGCTCGTCCGCGGAGCGCCTCGGGGGGGACAGGCGGCGGCAGGCGCCTGACAACGGGGGGCATGGACCTTGGATGACTGGAGGTGCGCGCCCTTGGGTTCGCGCCGTCAGGGAATCGCCCGCTCACGTCCACGCCACCGTGAAGCGGTATCGACCCGGCGAGATCATGGTGACCGCCGTGGGGGTGGGGCGACGACGGAGCATCTGCACCACCCGATCGCTCCAGCCCGCGATGACCAGCGGGAGGCGCTGCGGGACCTCGGGGTCGACGAGCTCCCCCACGAGCTGGAGCTCGGACTCTTCGAGAACGCGGAACTCGCCCGCCGTCGACTGGCGCGAGAGGATCACCCCGGCCCTTCGGAACACCAGCGCGGGCGTCGCGAAGCTGAGAAACACCTTGTGAATGCGGTGGATCTGAAAGTCCGCGGAGCGCTCTCCGAGGCGCCTGAACTCGGCCTCGGAGCCGCCGCTCACCACGTCGAGGGCGTCGAGGAGCGCGTGGAGATGGCGCCGCGGATACCAGTGGTTCGCGAAGATCGGGTCTTCGAAGAAGCGCCGGTCGTCGGGGGACATCGCGTCGAGCATCGAGGACCAGGTGCGAGGCTGCGATTGCAGGGCGCGCAGGTACGAGAGCAGCGCGTACCCCTTGACCTCTGCGGCGTCGGGGTGGGGGGCGCTCATCGCCGCGAGCATACCGCCGAGATCACGGCTCGGAAGAAATCCTTCGAAGAACGCTACGGTCCGGCTCAAGACGGCGCGCAGACAACCGATCCAACGAGGCAGAAGGGCGCGACGAAGCGTCGAAATTCAAAAGGGATCGGCAGGCAACCATGAAGCGTTGGAAGTGGGCATCGATCGGTCGTCGCGGTGGCGTGGTGCTCTGCGACGGCCCCATCTCTCTCTCCGTGCAGTGGCCTCGCGAGGGGGGCTGCGTGGCCCAGTGGTGGATCGCGGGGCGGTGCCTCGGTCAGGTGTCACCCGGTCTGGCGTGACGTGCGCTCGCGCTGCTGCGCGAGCCAGCCCGTGAGGACGTCGTTCACCGCGTCGGGTCGCTGCTGCTGCACGAAATGTCCGCAGTCGGGGATGCGTCGAATCACAAGGTCATGTGCGTAGCGGGTGTGCGGCGCGATGAGCTCCTCGCCGAGCACCGCGTCGCGCTCGCCCCAGATCAGAAGCCCCGGCTGACGGATGACGGGGTATGGCATGAGCCCGCCGCGCAGCGTCGTTCGCACCACGCGGCGGTAGTACTCCAGCATGGGGCCGATGTTGGCGGGCGTGGTCACCACCTCGCGGAGCGCCTCGGCTGACTCGCGGGAGAGCGGTACGCCTGCGCCCTCGAAGCGCCGCACGATCGCGCGTCCGTGGTCCCTCGCCATGAGGCGCTCGGGCAGCCACGGGATGTTGAAGAAGAGCATGTACGAGCTCCTCGCGAGCTGCGCGGGCGAACGGCGGAAGACCTCGTTCATCACGGCCGCGTGCGGGCAGTTGAGCACCGCGAAGCGCTCGACGCGGTGCGCGAAGCGGCTCGCCGCCTCCCAGGTGATCGCGCCTCCCCAGTCGTGGCCGACCACCGTGGCTTTGTCTTCGCCGAGGGCCGTGACGAGCGAGGCGACGTCTTGCGCGAGCGAGGGGAGGTCGTAGCCGCCTTCGGGCTTGTCGCTCTGCCCGTAGCCCCTCAGGTCCGGCGCGACGACGCGCCAGCCGCGCCGCGCGAGCGCGGGGATCTGCGCTCTCCACGACGTCCACCGCTCGGGGAAGCCGTGTAGGAGCAGCACGAGCGGCCCTCGACCCGCCGTGGCGTAATGAAACCGCACGCCTCCGGCCACCACCGACGACTCCCTGAACACGTCGATCATCGCGCTCTCACCCGTCGTTTCGCGCTTCGTCTCCTGCGCCCGACCACGATACAACAGCGCACCTCAATTCTCGCAGGAGACGCAAACTCGTGGTGGCAAGCATCAACCTCGAAGGCAAGGTCGCGATCGTGACGGGCGCGAGCCGCGGCATCGGCGAGGCCATCGCGCGGACCTTCGCCGCGCACGGCGCCAACGTCGTGCTCGCCGCACGCAAGCTCGAGTCCGTGAAGTCCGTCGCCGACTCCATCGGTGAGCGCGCCTTCGCCGTGGCCGCCCACGCCGGGCAGGAGGCCCAGTGCGACGCGCTCGTGAGCCAGGCCATCGAGCGCTTCGGCAAGGTCGACGTGCTCGTGAACAACGCCGCGACAAACCCCTACTTCGGCCCGATGATCGACACCGACAACGGCGCGTGGATGAAGACCTTCGAGGTCAACCTCCAGGGCTACTTCTGGATGGCGCGCGACGTGGCCCGTCACCTCCGCGAGCGCGGCGCCCCGGGCTCGCTCATCAACATCGCGAGCGTGGCGGGCCTCGAGGCCGCGCCGCTCCAAGGGGTCTACGGCGCGACGAAGGCCGCGGTCATCTCGATGACCCGCACGCTCGCGTATGAGCTCGGGTCGTCGGGCATCCGCGTGAACGCCATCGCGCCGGGGCTCATCGAGACGCGTCTCTCGGCGGCCATCGTGCAGAACGAGACCATCGTCGCCGAGGTGGTCAAGAAGACCCCCCTCGGGCGCTATGGCCAGCCCGACGAGATCGCGGGCGGGGCGCTCTTTCTCGCCAGCGACGCCGCGGCCTTCATGACCGGCCAGGTGCTCGTCATCGACGGCGGCATGACGGCCTGCTGAGCTCCGCTGTAGAGTGCGGCGCGTGAAGACGTTGCCGCTCGTGTGGTTCACCGCCGCGATGGTCACAGGATGCGGCGCGCGCACCGGGTTGCGCGTGGGGCGCTTCGACGTGCCCGACGCCACCGACGTCGCCGACATCACCGACATCACCGATGCGCCCGACATCGCCGACGTTCTCGACGTCACGGACATCCCCGACGTGCTGGACGCGCCCGACGTCACCGACGTGTTCGACGTCACCGATGTGCCCGACGTCACCGATGTGCGTGATGCGCCCGACGGCCCCGATGCGTGCGTGCCGATCGCCAGCGGCTGCGAGTCGGGCGAGCGCTGCGGAGACGGCGCCGATAACGACTGCGACGGCGTGGTCGACGAGAACTGCGGCTGCGAGCCGGGCGCCGTGCAGCCGTGCTTCGCAGGGCCCCCGGGCAGGCGCGGCGTGGGCGCGTGTCGCGACGGCGCGCAGGTCTGCGAGATGACCGCGCGGTGGGGCGCGTGCGTCGGAGGCATCGTCCCGCGACCCGACGTGTGCAACGGGGTCGACAACCTCTGCGACGGTTGTTCGCAGCAGAACGATTGCGAGATCCGCTGCCCGGGACCCGGTGATCCGAGGGTCCCCGACGGTCGTCCGTTCGAGGACTATCCGCTGCGAGGCAGAGACTTCTACGCGGGCCCCGCGCGCTCGTGGCGGTGGACCGTCGAGGGCGGACCCTGCGACGCCATCTCGATGCGACCGAGCTTCACGGTGCGCGGCGTGGCTGCGGAGACGGCGACGCTCCAGCCGCTGCTCTCGGGCGACTACCGCGTGACGCTCACGGTGGTGACGGGCATGGGCCGCACGCTCTCGTGCACGTGGATCGTTCACATCGCGGGCCCCGGGCTGCGCGTCGAGATGTGCTACCCCGAGAACACCACCGTCGACCTCGACCTCTTTCTCTCGCGCCCCAACGCGCGGAGCGCCTGGTACCCGATGGGGACCGACGTGTTTCAGCCCACGCGCGACGCGTGCGGGTGGCACAACTGCGAGGCCACCATCCGCGGGGCGAGCGGCGGCTCGCCCGTTCCGCGCGCCAACTGGGGCTACGCGAGCTCGGCCCTCTCGGCCTGCGCCAACGGGCCCCACGGCGCCGAGTGGACCGCGCTCGGGTCGTGCGCGAACCCGCGCCTCGACATCGACAACAACCTCTCGAAAGCCACGGGCGTGCCCGAGAACATCAACGTCGACGCGCCCTTCGAGGGAGAGACCTTCAGGGTCATGGTGCAGAACTTCTCGGGCACCCTCGCGCGTCCGCTCGTGAACATCTACTGCGGCGGGCGGCGCGTGGCGACCTACGGCGCGGCGCCCGACATCGTTCCCCGCTTCACGGGCGATACGAACCCCGCCGTCGGCGCGATGTGGCGCGTGGTGGACATTCGAACGCACGTGAGCCCCGCGCGCGTGACCACCTGCGACCTCTCGCCGGTGCACCCGCCGGGGATGTCGACGGGCTACGACGTCACGTACAACAACGCGCGGTTCTGACCGTCAGCGTCGCGGGCGGGGCGGATGCTTCGCACGCGAACGTTCTCGGATGCGGATGGGCAGCGCGCCCTTTCCTTCTGCGGGCGGGACGAGACAGTTCGGTCCCGAACCGATGAGGTCGCGGCGACCGGCCTTCGCGAGCGCCTCGCGCGCGAGGTCGTGCCACGCGGGGTCCCAGTACATGATCAGCGATTTCTGGAGCTGCTTGTCGTGGAGGTCTCGCGCGGTGAACACGGGCGTGCGCGTGAGGGGGTCGAGGCCCGTGTGATACATCGTCGTGGCGATGGACATCGGGGTCGGGATGAAGTCCTGCACCTGGCGCGGGCGCATGTTGCGGGCCTTGAGCCAGCGCGCGAGGTCGACCATGCCGTCGAGCGTGCTCCCGGGGTGACCCGAGATGAAGTAGGGCACGAGGAACTGGTTTCGCCCCGCGCCCTCGCTCGCGCACTGGAACTGCTCTTCGAAGCGCTCGTAGGTCTCGATCGGGGGCTTCTTCATCTTGTCGAGCACGTCTTTGCGCGAGTGCTCGGGCGCGACGGAGAGCTGGCCGCCCGTGTGGTGCAGCGCGAGCTCCTTGATGAACTCGGGCGATCGCTCGGCGAGGTCGTAGCGCACGCCCGACGCGAGGAAGACCTTCTTCACCCCGTCCTCGCGGCGGACCCTTCGCATGAGCTGGATGAGCGGGTCGTGGTCGGTGACGAGGTTCTCGCAGATGCCCGGGTGCACGCACGAGAGGCGACGGCACGCGTCCTCGATGCGCGGGTCTTTGCAGGTCATCTGGTACATGTTGGCCGTCGGGCCGCCGAGGTCTGAGATCACGCCCGAGAAGCCGTCCATGCGGCGCAGGGCGCGGACCTCTTTCAACACGCTCTCGGGCGAGCGCGACGAGATGCGCCGACCCTCGTGCTCGGTGATCGAGCAGAAGGTGCAGCCGCCGAAGCAGCCGCGCATCGTCACCACGGAGTGCTTCACGGTCTCGTACGCGGGGATCGGCGCGTCGTAGCTCCAGTGCGGGACGCGCGTGAAGGGCAGGGCGTAGAGCGCGTCCATCTCGGGCGTCTCGAGCGGCAGCGCGGGGGGATTGAAGTACACCGCCTCGGCGCCGTGAGGCTGCGCGAGGGCGCGTCCGTTCCCGGGGTTGGTCTCGTACTGGAACGCGCGAGACATCTCCGCGAAGGCCTCCTTCGAAGCGCTCACGTCTTCGTAGCTCGGGAGAAAGAGCGTCTTGCCGTCGCCCGGTCGCGCGCTGCGCGGGAGCGACTCCCACTCGCCCTTTCGCATCGCGAAGGCCGTGCCTCGCACGTCGCGGATGTCGCGGACCTTCTCGCCCTCGCGGAGCCGCTGCGCGACCTCCCACACGGGGCGCTCGCCCATGCCGAAGATGAGCAGGTCGCACTTCGAATCGAGCACGATGGAGCGCTTCACCGCGTCGCTCCAGTAGTCGTAGTGGGCGATGCGACGGAGCGAGGCTTCGATGCCCCCGAGCACGATCGCGACGCCAGGGAACGCCTGTCGCGCGAGGTTTGCGTACACCGTGGCCGCGCGGTTGGGGCGCATCCCCGTCTTGCCTCCGGGGCTGTACTGATCCTCGGCGCGGACCTTCTTCTGCGCCGTGAGCTTGTTGAGCATCGAGTCGAGGTTGCCCGCGGTGATGCCCACCATGAGCCTCGGCGCGCCCATGCGGAGCACGTCGTCGGTCGTGCGCCAGTCGGGCTGCGAGATCATCCCGACGCGAAAGCCTCGGCCTTCGAGGAAGCGCCCGATGAGGGCCGCGCCGAACGCGGGGTGGTCGACGTAGGCGTCGCCGTTGATGAGCAGGATGTCGAGCGCGTCCCACCCCCGCGCGTTCATCTCCTCGCGCGTCGTGGGGAGGAACGCGCGGAGGTCTCTCGCGGAGGCGTGTGCGTTGCGGCGCAGGGGGACGAGCATGCGCGGGTGTATAAGCCACTCCGCGCGCCGTGGCACCCCTCCCGAGCGCGCGAGAATTACGAGCGCGTCACGTCGGTCATGAAGAGCTCGTGCAGGGCCGCGAGCCTGTCGAGCGTCGCGCCTTCGTCGTCGGGCGGCGCCTCGCGCGTGTCTTCGAGCGCCCTCGCCACGGCGGCCGTGAAGACCGCGCGGTCGTCTTCGGTGGGGCAGAGCGCGTCGACGGCGATGTCGGCGCCCTGCGCGGAGAGCGCGCGCCAGCGGTCGAGCATCGGGGCGACGCCTTCGATCGCGCCGCGCACGCCGTCGAGCGCGGCGGTGACGCGTTCGAAGGTGTCGTGGTCGGCCTTCCACGAGAGGCCGTCGGTCCAGCGCAGCGCGTACTCGAGGGTGCTCCGGTAGGTCATGGGCGTCGCATTACCACGCGCGGAGACGGCGGTGCGCGAGGCTATGGCCCCGCGGCGCGCTCTGCGGGTATAACCCCCGCCGCGTGAGCGACGAGCGCTTCGGTCGGTACCGCCTCCTGCGCCGCATCGGTGCGGGCGGAATGGCCGAGGTGTTCCGCGCCGAGCTCGTGGGGGCCGAAGGGGTCACGCGCGAGCTCGTGGTGAAGAAGATCCTTCACACGCTCTCGCTCGACCCCGAGGCCGTCTCGATGTTCGTCGAGGAGGCCCGCCTCGCCGCGCGCCTCCACCACCCCAACGTGGTGCACGTGTACGAGTTCGGACGCGCGGGAGACAGCTACTTCCTCGCGATGGAGCTCGTCGACGGCTGCGACCTCGCGGCGCTCCTCCGCGGCGAGCGACCGGCGCTCGCGGCCTTCGCGTGGGTCTTCGTCGAGCTCCTCGACGGCCTCTCGTACGTTCACTCGCTTCGAAGCCCTGACGGCGCGCCGCTCGGGCTCGTGCACCGCGACGTGTCTCCTCACAACGTGCTCATCGGCTCGGCCGGCGAGGTGAAGCTCGCGGACTTCGGCATCGCCACCGTGGCCGCGCACGTGGAGGGCGAGGGCGTCCGCGGCAAGTTCGCCTACATGGCCCCGGAGCAGGCGTGCGGCCGTGAGGTCGACGCGCGCGCGGATCTCTTCGCCGTCGGCGCGATGCTCTACGAGTCGCTCGCCGGCCGCAGGATGTACCCCGGCGTCGCGGGCCCGCACGCGCCAGAAGCGGTGCGTCAGGGGCGCGTGGAGCCCATCACGGCGGTGGCTCCGACGGTGCACCCCGCGCTCGCTGCGGTGGTCATGCGCGCGGTGAGCGCCGACCCCGAGCGCCGCTTCGTCGACGCGAGTTCGTTCCGTGAGGCGCTCTTCGCGGCCTTCGCCGAGGCGGGCGTCGTGCCCGATCGCGAGGCCCTGCGGCGCAGCGTGCAGAGGCACCTCGAGCGGGCGCAGGTCGAGTCGACGGCTCCGGCGCCCGACCGCACCCTCACCGTCGACGACAGCAGCGCGGAGGTTGATTCGACCGCGAACGATCGAGGCGACGCGGGCGATGATTCCGCAGGCGGCGTGGACGATCCGCGATCCAACGAGCCCGCAACGGTCTCTTCGTCGAGGCGCGTTTTGGAGCGCGCGGGCATCGCCGTGGCGATCTTCACGCTCGCGGTGCTCACGGAGCGAAAGACGCGTCCGAGACCCGCGAACGCTGCGGTGGTGCGCGTCGCGCTGCCCGACGAGCCGGGGCTGCGGGGGTGGTTCGAGGACGCTCCGAAGACGGCCGTGGAGCAGGCGTGTCGGTGCCGCGTGGAGCTGCGTCCGTGGCGCGACGTGGGCGCGCTCGGGCGCTGGATGGGCGCGGGCGAGGTCGACGTGGCCGCGGTGTCGACGGCGGCGCTCCCGGCGCTCGTTTCCGAGGGCGTGGTGGCCGCGCGAGATGCCAGGGAGGGCGGCGATTCGGCGTTGCGCCCGGAGGTGGCGAGGGCGCTCTCGGAGGCCGACCTCGCGGGGGAGCGGAGGATCGTCCCCGCGGCGGTGGACGTGGTGGTGCTCGCGTGGCGCGCGGAGGCGGTTCGGGCGGTCGGAGCTCGCATCGGGGCGCAGCGTGAGGCGCTCGATCGGGCGCTCCTGGCGAGGGTGGGCGCGGGCCTTCCCGCGGGGCAGACCTTCGAACGCGACCCGGCCTACTGGACGTGGTGGGACCTGCTCTCGGCCGGGTGGGCGTGGCGCTCGATCGACGGCGCCTCGCGGGTGGCCCTCGCGTCGGGGGCGGTGCCGTGGACGGCGCGGGCGGCGACGGCGGGCGCGGCGGGTGCTGATTCAGTTCGTACGGTTACGAACAATCTCGATGCGATCGAAGAGACGATCGGTTGGGAAGCTGTGATGAGCTCCATCGGTTCGCTGTCGGATGACGATGGTACGGTCACGAACCAACGCGCCATGAGCGCGGTGATCGGTCCCGCCCGGGCGCTCGTGGGGCGCGGCGAGCGCTGGGAGCTGTCGCCCGTTCCGAGGGGTGACTCGTGGCTGCTCGACGCGGGGAGCGCGAGGCGTCGCGGGGGCAACGCGCGGGTCGGTGAGGTGCTCGGCTGGGTGGTGTCGTCGACGTCGGCGCAGCGGGGCGTCGTCCGTCGCGCGATGACCGCCGTCACGGCGCCAGCGGCCCTCACGTCGCTCGCGCTCGCGTGGCGCGCGCTGCCTGTCCGCGCGGACGCGTCGGTCGATGACCCGGCGCTTCGCAGGGAGCTCGCGCAGGAGGAGGCGGTGCTGCGAGGCGGTCCGCTCTCGCTCGCCTCGTCGGGCGCGACGTCGGCCGAGGTCGCGCGCGTCGCCAGGGCGCTCGGGGCGCTGCGTGACGAGGCGCGCGCGGGGGCGACGCCGTACATCGGCGCGGGGCGGTGGCGGGTCGACGCGATCCGCGCGTCGCTCGGAGTCTGGCTTGGGGTGCGGCGCGACGCGGGGCTGTGATAGCGTCCGCGCCATGAACGATGTTCTGGGTCTACTCGGTGTTCTGGCGCTCGTGGGGGGTGGGGCCATGTCCTACGCCCCCAAGGCGCCCGAGGAGCCGCGGCCGGTCGTGGTCGCAGAGGCTCCCGCTCCGCCTCCGCCTGCTGCGGATCCCACGAAGGCGCCCGGAGAGGGTGCCCCGTCTGGTGGTTGAGCGCACTGAGCGCACGGCTCCAGGTTGGAGCCGCCGATGTACGACCCGCCCGCTCTCTCCCGCCCGCTTCCGAAGCATTCCCCCCGAATCCACCACAGACGCGCTGAGGCCGATGGGCTCAGCCAGCGCCCTTGCGCCGTCGCTCGATCACCGCGAGCGCCGCGTGGGCCTCGGCGCAGTCGGGGTCGAGCTTCACGGCCTGTCGCGCGAGCTGCTCCGCGGTCTCGAGGTCGGTGCCCGCGCGCCGCAGCGCCTCGGCCGCTCGCACGAGGAGCATCACCTCACCGGGGCGTGCCTTCGAAGCTCGCTGCCACAGCGCCGACGCGGCCTCCCAGTGCCCCGCGGCCTCTTCGCGGCGCGCGAGCAGCCCCGCGACGGTCACCCGCGTCGAGACGAGGGCCTGGCCCGCGGTGATGAGCTGCTCGGGGCGCAGCCCGTCGGGTTCGAGGGCGTACGCGATCGCGAGCTGGATCGACACCGCGAGGCGCTCGACCTCGGAGAGCAGCGTCGAGACCTCGCCGTTGAGCGAGGCGACCTGCGCTTCGAGCGCCTGCACGCGAGGCTCGCCCGGTGAAGGGTCTGAGGGTTGGCCGGGCTGCAACGGCTGGATCGGGGCGACGTTGGCGGCGCCGCGAGATCCGTAGGGCGGCGTCGGCAGGCGGGCGGCGCGCGTCGAATCGCTCGACGACTGCGGGGGCGGCGTGGGCGGGGTCGGGCGCTGTGCGAGGGCCTCGGGGACGGGATGGAGCACCAGCGGCGTGGGCCTCGCGGGGGTCAGCACCTCGTTGTAGATGGGCGTCGGCTTGGCCGAGCGGACGCCGACGTCGATGGGGCTCAGCGGGTCGCTGGGCGGGACGTTGAGGGCGCGCATCGACGTGGGCGTCGTTTGCGGCTTGAACGCTTCGGGGCGCGCGAACTGGGGCGAGGTGAGCGAGCCGAGGGGCGGGGTCGGGCGTGCGGTGCCGGGGATGCGGTCGTTGGAGCTCTGGCGCGCGCGCTCGGCGGGGGTGGTCGACGGGCTCGGGGTGCGGTCGTTGCTGCTGCTCTGCCTGGGGCGCTCGGTGGCGCCAACGGGGCGCGGAGGCGGCGAGGGTGAGGGACGGCTCGCGACGTCTTGATCGTAGAGGAAGCGCCGCACCGGGTCGGTGAGGATCGCGCGGGCGTCGTCGAGGGCCGTGAGGATCGCGTCGAGGCGCTGCTGATACGACGCGGGGATCTGGCCCGAGAAGGACCGCGGGTGAAAGCGTCGCGTGCGGGCGTTGTAGGCGTGCTGGATGGAGTCCGTGGGCGCGTCGCGCTCGACGCCGAGGAGGTCGTAGTGCGTCCCGACGCGTAGTCGCTCGAAGAACGCGTCGATCTCCTGACGCTCGTCGAGGGTGAGTCCGGCGCGGTCGCTCATGGTCGTGGGGTCTCTCGGCCTGCGGGTTGGTGAGGGCGAGGGCGCAGGCTGGAACAGCGCCCCCTCGGATGTTCGTTCGCGGACCGCTCAAGTGTCACCAAAGCTCCGCCGTACTCAAGGCCGGACGCTCTGTTCGTCGCTGAAGAATGTTGGGAAGCGCCTAGAAAAACGGCAGTCGACGGAATCCCGAGGGGCGCCTGCTCGGCCCTTGCGCAGCGCGCGGACGTCCTGTGTCCGCGGGGCACTGAACAAACGACGCCGGTATTTTTGTTCTGTGGTCGAGGCGCTGTACATCCGTTCCCAGGCGACGCCCTCGCGGTGTCGGCGGCGACCAGAGACCACAACGGTTCAGAGCGAAGACGAGGAGAGCGATCATGAGCGAGACGAAGTCGGAGCGGTTCTTCAGCGCGGCGGGCTACGTGTTCACCTACAGCGGCAGGTCGAAGAAGGGCTCCGTGCGCATCGAGATGTGGCGCGAGGACCCGAAGACCCACGAGCGCTACTGGGTCACCACGGCGATGTGCGCGCCCGACCGCAAGGCCGCCTACGGCGCGGCGATGGCCCTCGTGGCGTGGGTCCGATCGCTCGACGTCAAGCCCCGCAACAGCGCCCAGGCCCTCGCCGTCGCGGAGTCGCTCGCGGTCATGAACGACCGCCTCGCGAGGGTGCGCACGAGCAAGAGCGACCCTGCCCTCGTCATGGCGCTCGACAAGCTCATCGAAGGCAAGGCCGCCGCGGCCTGAGCGCCGGTCCCCAGACGCGAGGCGGGCGCGGCGGTCGAAGGTGATGGGTGACAGGGTATGTCCGTGTGAAGGGGCGCCGGGGCAACCGACGGCGCCCGCGGTTCGAGAACCGGTGGTATGAGGGCCAGCGAAGCCACCGGACGGATGCGCGACGACACCACCACGACGAGCGGGCAGGACCCCGATCGAGAGGCCACGACGGCGCTCGATCGCGCGCTGCGGGAGCGATTCGGGCTCGGGAGCTTTCGCCCGTGGCAGCGCGAGGCCATCGAGGCGCTGATGGGCGACCCCGGGCGCGTGCTGGTGGTGGCGCCGACGGGCGGGGGAAAGAGCCTCACGTATCAGCTCCCTGCGGCGCTGCTCGAAGGGACGGCGCTGGTGATCTCGCCGCTCGTCGCGCTGATGGAGGACCAGGTGCAGGCCCTCACGGCGAGGGGAGTGTCTGCGACGTACCTCGCGGCGACGCTCGACAGCGACACGCGCCGATCGAGGATGCGCGACCTGCGCGCGGGGCGCTTCAAGCTCATCTACGTCGCGCCCGAGCGGCTCCAGTTCGACGGGTTCATGGACCTGTGCGCGCAGCTCCAGATCTCGATGGTGGCGATCGACGAGGCGCACTGCATCTCGATGTGGGGCCACGACTTCAGGCCCGACTACCTGCGCATCGGAGACCTGCTCGAACGGCTTCGTCCGCCGAGGATTCTCGCGTGCACGGCCACCGCGACGCCGGAGGTTCGAAGGGAGATTCTCGAGCGCCTCGGGCTCTCGCAGGGCCCCGTGAAGGTGGTGCTGAGGGGCTTCGCGCGGCCCAACCTGCACCTCGCCGCGCGGGCCGTCGACGGGCCCACCGAGAGCCGACAGGTGGTGCGTCACGAGCTCGCGCGGGTGCTCGGTGATCCGTCGCGTCCGCGGGGCGGCGGGATCGTGTACGCGGCCACGCGCAAGGGCAGCGAGGCGCTCGCGGAGGACCTTAGAAAGCGCGGGTGGAACGCGGCTCCGTACCACGCGGGCATCGACGCCGAGACGCGCTCGTCGGTGTCAACGCGCTTCGCGAAGCGCAGCCTCGACGTGGTCGTGGCGACCAACGCCTTCGGCATGGGGATCGATCGCTCGGACATCCGCGTGGTGGTGCATCACCAGCCTCCGGCGAGCATCGAGTCGTACTACCAGGAGGTGGGGCGCGCGGGTCGCGACGGGGCCGAGGCGCACGGGCTGTTGCTCTGCGCGGGCAACGACATCGCGCTGCGTCGACGCATGTGTCAGCTCGGCGCGGACGGAGAGCCCGCGGACCCCGCCGCGGCGGCGAAGGCGTGGCGGATGTTTCGAGACCTGTTGCGCTACCTCGACGCGGGGACTTGCCGACACGACTTCATGCTCCGGTACTTCGGCGACGAGCACGAGATTCTCGGCGGCTGCGGGCACTGCGACATCTGCGTGTCGCTCGACGATGCTCCGCCTGACGACGCGGTGAAGACCGAGACGAGCACCGTGGTGCGCATGGCGCTCGCGGCGGTGGCGAGGGCCGATCAGCGCGCGGGCGTTCAGTCGGTGGCTGAGATGCTCCGCGGCGTGGCGAACACGCGGACGGAGCGCTTCGGGTTCACGAAGCTCACGACCTTCGGGCTGCTCAAGGATCGCTCGCACGACTGGGTGGTGGCGCTCCTGCGAGGGACGATCGCCGCGGGGTGGGTCGACCTCACGCCGACGGAGCATCCCGTTCCGGTGCTGACGCGCGGGGGATGGGACGCGATGAAGAGCAAGGACCCGCTGCGATTCAAGCTCCCGCGTGAGGTTCGAAAGGACCGTCCGGGGCGCGCGGCGGGCGCGGTGGGAGCGGGGCGTCCGACGCTGGACTACGACGCGGCGCTCTTCGAACGCCTGCGGGCGCATCGCAACGAAGTGGCCCGGCAGAAGGGCTTCCCCGCGTATGTGGTGGCCTTCGATCGGTCGCTGCAGGAGATGGCCGCGCGGAGGCCGCGCACGTCGGCCGAGCTCTCGGGCATCACGGGCCTCGGACCCGCGCGCATCGAGACCTACGGCGACGGCTTTCTCGCGGTGCTCCGCGGCGCGCGCTGAACGTCAGACCGTCGGCTGCGAGGTGGGTGTGGGGACCCACGCGACGCCGATCTCGGTGACCTCGATGTCGTCCTTCTTGGCCGCGAGGGCGCGGCTCTCGATGGCCGCAGGGGCCGAGCGGGCCTCGCTCTCGACGGTGGCGATCTCGGCGTCGCGCTTCGCGATGAGCTCACGGTGCGACGCCTCGGAGTCGGCGACGTCGCGCCGCGCGCGGGCGATCTGCGTGGCCATGCGGTCCTGCTGCGTCTCGAGCCTCGCGAGGGCGCGCTTTCCGCCGCGGAGGAGGGCCGCCGCGGTGGCGAGCGTTCCGCCCGAGGGGAGGTTGTTTTCGAGCGCGGCGAGGGCCTGACGGGCGTGGTTCACGTCGTCGACGGCCTTCTGGATTCTGGGCGCGTAGCGGGTGGTGATCTCCTGCGCGGCCGTGGCCGCCTGACGCATCGCCTCGGCCGTCACGCGCTGCGCGAAGGCTTGCGCGCTCTCGTCGTTGCCCGCGACGAGCGAGAGGCCTTTGTGCATCTGCACCGTGACCTGGAGCGAGCGATAGACCTCGTCGCGGAGGGCCTTCGCCACGTTGGCCGCGCCGCCCTTGCGGAAGAGCGCGTCGGAGAGCGGCGCGTGGCGCGCGGCGACCGCGGAGGCGCTGAAGAGGGCGGGGTCGAAGACGCGTCCCTTCGTGGTGTCGGGGCGTCCGTCGTCGGTGAGCGGGGCCATCGCGCGGATCACGCGGTTGACCTGCACGCCGAGGCGCGCGTCTCGGATGTGCGCGACGATCGACGCGGCCACCCAGGGGCGGTACTCCCACGCGGTGAGCGGGACGCCCGCGGGAGCCTGCGCGTGCCACGTTCGCCACGTCTCGGGCGCGGCGGGCGCGGGCGACGTCGAGCCTTGTGAGACAGGTGTCTCGAGCGGTTGAACGCGCGTCGGCGCGAGGGGAACCGCGGGCGCGTTCGAGGGCGTCGCGGGCGCGGGGTCGGGCGTAGGCGCGGTGACCGCGGGAGGTGCGGGCGGCGTGGCGGGCGCGGGCGCGAGGGGCTTCGCGACGCGGCGGAGTTCCTGGCGCGTGAGGGGGCCGCGGAGCCATGAGAGGGTCCAGCGGGTCTCGAGGAGAGGCGCAGCGGAGGGGGCGTGGACGTCGCGGACATAGAATGTCCGACCCGGGAGCGACTTGAGGAGCTCGCCGAGGCCGCCCGCGTCGATGGAGCTGCCTGCGGTGGAGGTTCCTGCGAGGCCCTCGACGACGCGCGCGCGGTCGGCGTCGGTCTGGAGCCTTCCGACGAACCACACGCCCGCGTTGGAGAGCGCTTTGTAGTCGAGGTCCATGGGGTTCTGCGTCGCGAGGAGCACGCCGACGCCGAAGGCGCGCGCCTGCTTGAGCAGCGCCATGAGCGGTCGCTTCGTGGGCGGCGCAGCGGGGTGCGGCGGGAGGAATCCGAAGACCTCGTCGAAGAGGATCAGCGCGCGCAGGTCGCTCGTGCCCGAGAGCGACCGCACCCACGCGAGGAGCTGTTCGAGCACGAGGGAGAGCACGAGCATCCGCTCGCTGTCGTCGAGGTGCGCGACGGAGAGGATCACCGCGGGCGTGCGCTTGTCTTCGCGCGGCGCGAACCACGCGCCAGGGTCGAGCGCCGCGCCCTGACGCCACGTCGAGAACGTGGGCGACGCGATGAGCGTGTTGAGCGCCTGCGCGAGCGCGCCGCGATCGGAGGGTGAGAGAAAATCGTCGAGGGGCAGGGCGCCCGCGCGCGCGATGGGGGGGCGCTGAAGATCACCGACGAGGGCCTCGAGCGTCGAGGCTTCACCCGCGCGCAGACGGCGCTCGGCGAGGAGCGCGAGGAGCACGTGCTCGCGGCTCTTCGAGGGGTCGGCCTCGTGGTCGATCATGCGGAGAAGGAGCGAGAGCGCGGCGGAGAGCGACTCGCGTGCGGCCTCCTCGTCGTCGTCCCAGAGCGTGCTCGGAGACTCGAGCGCCGAGAGCACGTGGAGCGGCTCGGCGGCCGTGGTGCCCGGCGTGATGACCCTGAACGCGGTGGACTCGCGGAGCGCGCGGACGTCGTCGGGGTGGAGGTTCCAGCGGGCGAGGCCCTCGCGCCATTTCGTGGCGACGTCGGTCGCGGCCGCGTCGATGGTGACCCCGAGCCTGCGCGCGGCGTCGGCGTCGACCCAGGGCTTGAACTCCTCGGGCGTGAGCGAAGGAAAGGTGAACAGCAGGTTCGCGAGGTCGCCCTTCACGTCGAGCATCAGCACCGGGACGCCCGAGCGCAGGGCCTCCTCGACGAGCACCACGCAGAGGCCCGTCTTGCCGCTGCCGGTCATCCCTACGCAGACTCCGTGCGTGACGAGGTGGTGCGTCGGGAGCTGCCACGCGGGCGACTGCGAGGGGACCGCGGCCGCGCTCGCGGGGTCGAGGCCCCGGTCGCGTCCGAGATTCATCGGGCGGTTCGGCATGGGCACTTCGCTACCGATCGCGCGGCGCGATGGCAAGCGTCGACTGCCCCGATGCGCGTACGCGGCCCGAGGCGCGCGGGTGCGCGGGTCAGTGTCGGGTGCCGACGACGATCAACGCGACGAGCAGCACCACGCCCACGAGGAGCACGGTGGCGATGAACGCCGGCGAGCGACGTTGAGGGCCCCGCTCGACGCGCGCGGCCTGAAGGAGCTCGGGGATGGGCGTCGGGGTGGGAGAGCGGAGGACGGAACGCTGCGGGGTGAGGTTGAGCGCGGGCGACGGAGGTGGGGCCTCGCGCGGGTCGGCGTCGGCGTGGCGTGGGCCCGAGAGCGCGACGGTCTTCATGGCGTCCTCATCGACCTCCGGGGCGCGGTCTGGGGGCGCTTCGGCGGGTGGCGCCGCGGTGGGGGCCGCCCCGTCGAGGATGGGCGCGAGGGCCTTCCACGCCGCGCCCGCGTCTTGGAAGCGCCGCGCGGGGTCACGCTCGATCGCGCGGTCGAACCATCCGTCGAAGCCCGCCGGGAGCGCGGCCGTCGCGCCGAGCGCTTTCGCGCGCGAAGAGGCCGGGGGCAGGGGCTTCATGAGCAGCTCGACGAGCACCTCCTTGATCGCGGGGCGGTTGTGCGTCGCGGCGAGCCAGTAGAGCTTGCCCGTGAGGATTCGAAACGCGACGAGCGCGAGGGCGAAGACGTCGGTGGCGGGGGTGAGCCGTCCGCGCTGCGCCTGCTCGGGCGCCATCCAGAGGGGAGAGCCCACGGCCGCGGTGGTCTCGGTGCCCTGCTCCTTCGAGACCTTCGAGATGCCGAAATCGAGCACCTTCACGCGCTCGGGGGCGCCGTCTTCGCGCCGTGAGAGCAACACGTTCTGGGGCTTCAAATCGCGGTGCACCACGCCCACCGCGTGCGCCGCGGCGACGGCGTCGAAGAGCTGCGAGAGCACCTCGCGGGCCTCGTCGAGCGGAAACGCGCCGCGCGTGCGGCAGACCTTCTCGAGGTCCTCGCCCTCGACGAGCTCCATCGCGATCCACGGGGTGTTGATGGCCTCTTCGATGCCCGACGCGATGACCTTCACCACGTGGTCGCTCTCGATGCGCGCGCAGAGGTCGGCCTCGCGGATGAAGCGCTCGCGGCTCCGCTCCTGATCGAGCAGCTCGGCGTGCATGACCTTGAGCGCGCACACGAGCCCGTCGCCGCGACGCTTCGCGGTGTAGACCGTGCCCATCCCGCCGCGGGCGAGAGGACCGGTGATCTCGAACTCGCCACCGAGGAGGGTCCCCGGTTTGAGCGGCGCTTCGGCTGCCATGTGGAGCGCGCGGATCGTAACGCAATCCGTCAGGGCGCGCGCTGCGAAGTTCGTGCGTGGGGCGCGTACCGCGGGCGGTATACGATCGCGCCGTGAACGAGCCCGAGCGATACCGCGCCATGCTCGCCCGGCTGTGCCCCGTGCTGGAGGCTCCGGCGGAGCGTCGAACGCGGATTCTGGAGGCGATCGCGTGGCCTCGTGAGGTCGAGGAGCGCTTCTTCGCGCGCGGCGCCACGGAGCTGCCCGAGGTGACCTACGAGGTCGATCGGGTGACGCTGGGCGCGCGGGTCGAGGAGCTCTGCGCGGAGCTCCAGGCGATCGATGGGGATGACCCCGTGGGGCAGTGGGCGAGGGCGAACCTCCAGTCGTCGATCGACGGGTGTCGCCTCGTGCTCGCGATGGGCACGACGGAGTTCTACCGACTCTCGCGCGAGATCTACGGCGGCGCGCGGACGCGCTTCGATGGGACGGGCGAGCGCAACGTCGACCTGGCCGATCACCTCCTCGAACGGCTGCGGGTGCACGGGTGGGACGAGGCGCGCGACGCCGAGCCCGAGGCGCTCAGCGATGAGGGCCTCGTCGACGAGCTGCGGGCGAGGCTCTCGCGGCGCTTTCCGTCGATGAAGGTCGAGGTGGTGATCGACGACGACCTCACGGCGAAGGTGATCGCGGGGACGGCCCGGGTGCGCGTGCGGCGCGGCGCGACCTTCATGCCGTGGGAGGCCGAGGGGCTCTGGTACCACGAGGTCTCGACGCACGTGCTCACGGCGCAGAACGGCGCGGCGCAGCCCGAGGTGCCCTTTCTCCGCGCGGGCGGGCCTCGCACGACGCGCACGCAGGAGGGCCTCGCGGTCTTCGCGGAGCTCTTTCACCACACGCTCACGATGCCTCGGATGGAGCGCCTCGCGCTGCGCGTGAAGCTCGTGGACATGGCCGAGGGCGGCGCGGACTTTCTCGACCTCTACCGTCACCTCCGCGGGCGAGGGAGCTCGGAGCGAGACGCGTACCTCGACGCGCAGCGCGTGTGCCGCGGGGGCAGGGTCGAAGGCGCGGCGCCCTTCACCAAGGACGCGTCGTACCTCGCGGGCCTCCTCGACGTGCAAGCCTTCCTCTCGGTGGTGGTGCGCGGCGGGTTTCGCGATGAGCTGGAGCTCCTCGCCAGCGGGCGCATCGCGCTCGACGACCTGCACGCGCTCGTTCTGCTTCGCCGCGCGGGGATTCTGCGACGTCCGAAGTACATCCCCACGTGGCTCAAGCGCTGGAGCACGCTGGTGCCCGAGTTCGCGTTCAGCTCGTTTCTCGCGGACCTGCCGCTCGACCCGCTGCGAGAGCACTACCGCGCGCTCGTGGAGTGCGCCGCCGCGCAGACTCCGCCCGAGGCGCGCGGGGTGTGATTCCGCGCCGTTTTGTTGGCCCTCTCGGCACCCCGCGATAGCTTCAGCCCTGCCGAGACGGGGCGCTGACCGAATCACCGCCGCTGCACCACTCCGACGGTGCGGCGTTTGCGGGTCCGTCTGCGCCTCACACGGTTCGCTCGATGACGTCGCGCCGCGCTCCCTCGCGGCGTCGCCTCACGGGCGCGGGTCTGGAGGTCCCGACATCCCCTCTGCGCGTGCGGTCGCCCGTTGCCCGACGGGTCTGTGCGCGCGCTCCGAAGCGTTCGTCCGCGCCTCCCTCTCGTGCTCGTCCTCCCTCCTCTCGGGAGGGTGGCACCGGCCGAACGCGTTTCCATCGCGATCCCCTCGCGGTGACCGTCGCGCGCATCCACATTGCGCGCGTCATCACCGCGAGGGGCGCAGGAGCGAACCCTCGCTCAAACCGCTGTCAGAATGTGTACTTCCTCGATCCGGCGACGCTACGCTCCCGGGCGATGACCCGCATGACAGCGCGACCCTCCGCGCCGCGACGCGCGCTCGCGATGACGCTCTCGATCGCCCTCGGCGCCTGCGCCAACGGCGGCTCCGGTGGTGTCGTCGACGACCGCGACGCGAGCGCCTCTGATGTTCCTCCGAGCGACGTGTCCACGACGGACGTGACCGCGAGCGACGTGACCGCGAGCGATGTGAAGACCGTCGACGTCGCATCGCCCGATGTGATCGCGCCCGACGTGACCGCGCCCGATGTGACCGCGCCCGATGTGACCGCGCCCGACGTCGCTCAACCCGACGTTGCGGTCGACGTGCCCGTTGCGCGCGACGTCGCGACGGACCTCGGCCCCGAGGACGCGGGATGCGGTGCGACGTGGCCGACCTGCGACGCGCGTCCTGCGACGGCGACCGCGACGAGCATCTCGGCGCTGTGGATGGCCGACCCGATGCGACCGACCTTCTCGTGGGTGTCGGGCGTCGTGGTGACGGCCATCTCGCGCGGCGCGTGCTCGGCAGGGACCGCGTGCCAGATCTACGTGCAGGAGCCGACCGGCGCGACGACGCTCGCCGACGCCACGCACCACGCGATCAAGGTGTTCATCTCGGCCGCGTCGTCGTCGCGCTTCACGACAATTCACGTCGGTGATCGCGTCGACATCGCGGCGTCTGCGTGGCGCTACAACATCAGCGGTCAGAACGAGCTGCTGCTCCAGGTGGCCGACTCGTGCTCGCTGCGAGGCTGCATGACGCGTACGGGAGACGGCGTGATCGCGCCTGTTCCCGCGACGCTCTCGGCGCTCGGCTCCGTGGCCGCGTATGAGTCGACGGTGGGCCCCGTGCTCGTGCGCTTCACCGACGTGGCCGCGACCACCGACGCGACGACGCCGCTCCAGAGCACGACGGGTGGACTCTTCGTCCCCGGCATGACGCTCGATGGAGGGCGCACCGAGGCGATCAGCGTGAGCCCGTTCTTCATGCCAGGGAGCCGCTTCGTCGGATACACCGCGAGCCAGCGCCTGCGCTTCACCTCGCTCACGGGCGTGTTCGGGATGTTCATTCCGACGTCGTCCTCGGACGCGGGCGTGGCGAAGTACCTCCAGGTCTATCCGCGCACCGTGGATGACCTCGTGGTGATGTGATCGCTCAGCGCGCGACCATCGCGATCGCGCGCTCGATGCACCAGTACGCGCCCGCGGTTCCTGTCGCGTAGGCGATGGCCCTGCGGGCGCGCGGGGCGGGCGCCCTCACGCGCGTGAGCAGCGCTGCGAGCGCGAGCCCCGCGGTGACGAAGAGCACCTGACCGAGCTCGACGCCGAGGTTGAACCCCACGAGCGAGGTGAGCACCGCGTCGCGGGGAATGCCCACTTCACCGAGCGCGCCCGCGAAGCCGAATCCGTGCAGCAGGCCGAAGAGTGCAGCGACGGCCCACGGCGCGCCGCGCGTGTCGTCGGGGTGATCTTCGCGATGGAGCGCCTCGCGCGCGACGACGACGATGCTCCACGCGATGGCGCACTCGACGGCGCGCTGCGGCGCGTGCGCGAGCCCGAGCGCGGCGAGCGCGAGCGTGACGCTGTGACCGAGCGTGAAGGCCGTGATCGTCGCGAGGAGCCTTCTGCGCGAGCGCGCGACGAGCGCGATGGCCGCGACGAAGGAGAGGTGATCCCAGCCCGTCGCGATGTGCTCGACGCCGAGCGCGAGGTAGCGCGCGGCGGTGCGGAGGCGTGAGGTCGTGCCGGGGACCGTCCATGTGCGGTGGTCGTCGTCGAGGATGGCCTCGTCGATTCCGTGCGCGGAGACGTGACGGACGATCACCTGCACGCCCGTGCGTTCGAGGCCGCGCACGGTGACGTCTGCGCCGACGATTCCGCGCGCGCCGCAGTCGAGCGTCACTCGATGCGCGACGCCCTCTGGGAGCGACTCGCTCGCGCGCGGCGTCACCTCGCGGCACCACGCGGGGAGCGACGGCTCCGCGCCCGCGGTGGAGCGCTCGGTGCCCGAGAAGCGCCAGGTGACGCGCACGCGAGAGGGAGACTCGTCGCGCAGTTCGAGGAGGCCGAACGAGAGCGGGTGCGCGCTCGCGAGCGACGGGAGGAGGAGGAGAATCGGCGCTGTGAAGCGCGATCTCACCGCACGACCTCGTAGCCGCGTACGAGGCGCTCGGTGGCCTCGCGGGCGAGCGTGGCGCGGCGCTCTTCGACGTAGCGACGATGGACCTCCGTGCGCAGCGCGGCGAGCGGAGACACGCCACCCGGATCACGCGATGTGACGCGCGCGAGGTGCCATCCCTGCGACGCCTCGAAGGGACCCTGCCAGCGTCCGAGCGGGAGCGCGTCGAGCGCGCGCGCCACGTCGTAGCCGAGCATCTCGGTGACATCTGCGAAGCGCATCGAGGTGAACGAAACACCGCGTAGAAAGGGGTCTGCGCGTGTGATGGCGCGCTCGGGGGCCTCGTCTGCGGGCATCGCTGCGAGGGCCGCGCGCGCGTCGCGTTCGGCGGCGTCACCGCGTCGATCGCGCGAGAAGAGCAGCACGTCGAAGCTCACGGAGGGCGCGTGGCGGAACTCCTCGCGGTGCGCGTCGAGCCAGCGCGAGAGCGTCGCGTCGTCGGGCTCATCGACGGGCTGCGCGTCGAGGAGGAACTGCATCTTCTGAACGAGCCTCCGACGGATCACAGCGTCGCCGTCGTCGAGGTGGCGGGCGACGGCCTCGCGTGCGAGCACCTCGTCGCGCACGTACTCGTCGACGAGGGCGCGCTCATCGTCGGGCGTCGCGGGGCGGCGACGCTGCGCTTCGAAGTCGGCGCGCAGGTTCGCGATCGCGGAGGCCGAGATCGTGATGCGCGGGCGAGGGGGCGCGGCGGGGCGCTTCGAAGTGACGCGGTCGAGCGCGAGGATCGCGAGCGCGCCGAGGGCGAAATGCACCACGGGTTCACGGAGGGGAGTCCTGCGCGGAGGGGACACGGCGACGGGGAGTGAACTACGCGAGGGGAGCGGGGCTCAAGCGGCGCGTGACGTGTGAGCGGGTCAGCGCGCTGCGCGCGCGGGAGCGGCAGCGGGCACGGGTGGCGGCGCGGTCGAGGCCACCCCGAGGAGCCGTCGGAAGTCGACGTCGGTCGCGGTGGCGGGGCCCATCTCGAGCGGCGTGGCGACGCCGTAGTGGCGGTCGATCTGGTTGCGCAGCCGCTGCTCGCCGCGATACCAACCCAGCTTGTCGGCCGTGTCGGGGCAGGTCGAGAGCTCGGCGCTCCCTGCGGGCGCGCCCCAGCGCAGCTCGGGGCAGTGGTACGGATCGAAGGAGATCGCGAAGAGGCGGTCGAGCACCGTGTCGATCGTGAGCGAGACCGTGGCGTTCGCGCTGTTGGTGTACGTGTAGCGGCAGCCTTCGCGCGCGCTCTCCTCGCGCCACGCGGTGACCAGCTGCGGGCGCAGCGGAGAGTCTGCGGGAATCGTCGAGAGGCCCTGGTAGATCTCGCGCACGCTGGCCTTGAGGCGCGCGTCGCGCGAGGGCGTGGAGTAGAGCTCCCAGTCGCCGTTGGTGCCGTAGATGTTGAAGGGCAGCGCGCCGGGGTGCGACTGCTGGTGGATGCGAACGCCGAGGGCGATGTTGACCGCGTCGGCGCGGTCGAGCACGTCGCGGCAGAGAGACGAGACCTCCTCGCGGAAGTCGCGCACGGGGTCGCGGGCCACGTTGGGGTTCGAGAGAGTGCGGCGCACCCAGAGGTGAAACATCCCCGGAGCGATGGGGTTTCGCGCGAAGCCCGGAGGCGGCGGGAGCCATTCGTTGCGGGGAACTCCCTCGACCCAGAGGGGCTGGTTCCACTGCTGCGCGCCGTCGAAGTCGCGGAGCTCGGCGTTGGGCACGCGCGCGAGCTGGGTGCCGTCCCAGGTCTGCCAGCGCCAGTTCTTGAAGCCGCCCCAGAGGATCTTCGGACCGAGCTCGAAGGCTTCTCCGAAGCGCTTCCACGTGAGGGAGCCGTCGGGGTGGCCGTCGATCATGAAGATCGTCCCGTCGTCGCGCACCTCGGTGATCACCAGCACGTGCCCGTTGGGGTCGTAGTAGGTCGTGCCGGGCCTCACGCTCTGCCGCGAGATCGAGATGGGGTAGAAGTCGCCCTCCTGCTGGTCGGGCTCGATGCGGTACATCCCCGAGTGAACCGCCTCCGAGAGGTGACGCAGGATCGAGCGGGGCGAGCGGTAGTCGCTCCACGCGCGCCATCGGATGGGCCTCACGCGGAGCATGTAGCGGGGGTCGGAGCCCGAGCCGTTGACGTACTCCACGTAGCCGAAGGGGAGCCTCCGCTTGAACGCGAAGTACGCGCGCATCACGTACGGGAGGTCGCCGCAGTCGACGTCGAGCGTGAGCCTCCCCTCCGTAGCCGCGTCGTAGAGCGTGTTGATCGTGGGGTCGCGGAGGCACCGATCGAGACGTCCGCAGCGACGCTCGGCGACGCCGCGTCCGATGGCCGCGACGAACTGCGAGAACTCGCGCTCCATCGCGTCGTTCCAGCGGTTGATGGCGGGCCACGCGTCGGGCGTGGGGAGGTCGAGCGTGGTGCCCGTGGGCGACGCGCCGAGCGCTGCGTCGGCCGCCAACGAGCTGCCGTCGGGCAGCGGGACGTCTTCGAAATCGATGACCCTCGGCGCGTCCGTCGCGGCGTCTTCAGGGGCGCTCGCATCGGTGGTCGCGTTCGCCGCGAGCGCGTTTCGCTCGACCCTCGGGCGGTGCGATCGACGGGGCTCCTGCTCGTTGGGGCCGCGGCACGCTGCGAGCGCTGCGACGACGGTGATCACACGAAGTCCGGCGTACGAAGAAAGGGGGTCTCGCATGGTGCCGCCATCCGCCTACGGGCGGAGCTCCTGAGGCGATGGTGGATGGACGAGACCGCGTCGGCAACGATTCGGCGAACATCGCGCGCGACGCGTCGGATGACCGGACTCGTGAGGCCGATCGCGGAGATTTCAGACGCTGTCGGCGTGTCGTGTTGGCCGTCGGTGCTCTCGCACCGTCGGTTTGTGTCGGGCGTGTCGCGTCGAGGCTGCGCTCAGCCGCGCGTGCCGCAGGTGCCGCAGGTGCCGTCGGCGCCGAGCACGCCCGTGCACATTCCATCGGGGCAGAGCGTGCGATCGTCGGTGGCGGTGTCGGCCTCGCGGTCGGGGACCTCGTCGCGCGGCTCCGTCGCGGGCGGCGCGTCGATTGCGCCCTCGTCGTTGCGCGCGTCGACGATCTCGTCTTCGCGCGCGGTGACCCGCGGAGGCGCGGAGTCGCAGTGGCGTCCGCAGGTTCCGCAGCGGCCTTCGGGGCCCACGATGCCCGTGCACATTCCGTCGTCGCAGAGGACCCGTTCGAACTCTTCTTCGCTCATCGTCGCTGTGGGGCTTCGGGGAGCACGAAGCTGCCCGTCTCAGTGAGGGTGCCGACGTCGCCGCTCGCGAGCAGGTCGGAGAACAGCGGTTCGAAGCGATCGCGCACGCAGCCCTCGACGTCTTCGGCCGTCGCGAGGCCCGCGATCTCGCCCACGAGCTGCAACGCCTCGTGGTAGTCGATGCGGCGCAGCGCGGCCTTGATCTCGGGCACCGCGGTGGGCTCCACCGAGAGCTCGTGAATGCCCAGCCCCACGAGCACCGGGAGCGCGAGGAGCTCGCCCGCCATCGCGCCGCAGAGCGCACACGGAATGCCCGCCGCGCTCGCGGACTGAGAGACCGCGGCGAGCGCGCGAAGGATCGCGGGGTCGAGGGAGCGCGCGAGGTGGGCGACGTGCTCGTTGCCGCGGTCGGTCGCGAGCGAATACTGGATGAGGTCGTTGGTGCCGATGGAGAAGAACGCGCTCTCTCGCGCGAGGATGTCGGCCATGAAGACCGCGCTCGGCGTCTCGACCATGATGCCGAAGGGGACGTCCTTCCACGGGACGCCGGCGCGCGTGAGCTCGTCTTGCGCCTTGCGGAGCTCGGCGTGCGACTCGCGCAGCTCGCTCACCGTCGAGATCATCGGCACCATCACCCGCACGGTGCCGTGCACCGCGGAGCGGAGCATCGCGCGGAGCTGCGCGCGAAAGACCTCGCGCTCCCTCAACGCGAGCCGCACCGCGCGGAGACCGAGCGCGGGGTTCATCTCGCGAGGCAAACGGAACGCGGTGGAGAACTTGTCGCCGCCGATGTCGAAGGTGCGCAGCGTGACCGTGCGCGGGGCCATCGTCTCGACGATGCGCCGATAGGTCTCGTACTGCTCGTCCTCGGGCGGCGGCTCGCGGCGGTCGACGTAGAGGAACTCCGTGCGATAGAGGCCGATCCCCTCGGCGCCGTGGTCGATGGCGACGGGCGCCTCGGCGGGCAGCTCGATGTTCGCCCGGAGAACAATGCGCACGCCGTCGCGCGTCTGCGCGGGCTCGTCGCGGTTCGATCGCAGCGAGCGCACGAAGGCCATGTAGCGCTTGCCGCGATCGCTCCCCACCTCGGAGTCGTGATCGGAGGGGGAGACCGTGACCACGCCGCGCAGTCCGTCGACGATGAGCGTGTCGCCCGTCGCCACGAGGCGCGTCGCGTCGGCGACCCCGACCACCGCGGGGATCGAGAGCGCGCGCGCCATGATGGCCGTGTGCGACGTGCTCGACCCGACGTCGGTGACGAAGGCGAGCACCTCGCTGCGCGCGAGGGCGGCGGTGTCTGCGGGCGAGAGCTCGTGCGCGACGAGGATCACCGGGCCGCCGAGCTCCGCGGGGCGCGTGAGGTCGATGGGCGCGCCCATGAGCTGACGGAGCACGCGCTCGCCCACGAAGTCGACGTCGCTGCGGCGCTCGCGGAAGTAGTCGTCGCCGACGTTGTCGAAGAGCTCCTTGATCTTCTCGACGGTGCGCCGCAGGGCCCACTCCGCATTGACCAGCTCGGTGTGGATGAACTCCACGGTCTGGTCGGTGAGCAGCGTGTCGTCGAGCATGAGGAGGTGCGCGTCGAGGATGACCGAGTGCTCGCTGGCCTCGGGCGCGATGCGCTCTCGGATGTGCTGGAGCTGCTGACGCGCGGCGGCGAAGGCGCCGTGGAGGCGCGCGACCTCGTGGTCGGCCTCGTGGGCGTTGATGTGCCGCCGCGGGATGTTCACCTTGCGCCGCTCGACGACGTACGCGGACCCCACGGCGATGCCCGGGGAGGCCGCGATTCCGTGGAGCCGTCGCGTGACGCCGGTGTTCATCTCGTCAGCGCTCTCCGAAGCGGCTGGCGAAGAGCTCGCCGATGGCGGTCACGGCCTGCGGGGCGTCTTCGCCGTTCGCGCGCACTGTCACCTTCGAGCCCTTGTGGCACCCGAGGAGGAGCATCCCCATGACGCTCTTGGCGTTGGCCTTCTGGCCATCGCGCTCGAGCTCGACCTCGCAGCGAAAGCGGCTCGCGGTCTGTACGATGCGCGTGACGGGGCGCGCGTGGAGCCCCTGCTCGTTGAGCACTTCGAAGATCGCCTCGGCGCGTTCGGTCACGTGGTTCACCCTCCTCGGTCAATGTCGCGGTGGGCGACGGTCACGTCGCCGGGAGCGCCGGGCCTGATGCGCGCGCCGAGAGCCTCGGCGAGGGCCACGGAGCGGTGTCGGCCGCCGGTGCATCCGACGGCGACGGTGAGCACGACCTTGCCCTCCCTCGCGTAGCGCGGGAGGAGCGGCGCGACGAAGCGCTCCATCGCGTCGAGGAACTCTGCGCCCTCGGGGTGTTCGAGCACGAAGCCCGCGACGGCGGGGTCTCGACCCGAGCGCGCCCGAAGCTCCGGGACGAAGTGCGGGTTCACGAGGAAGCGCGCGTCGAAGACCAGGTCGGCGTCGGCGGGCACGCCGTACTTGAACCCGAACGAGACCACGCGGGTCTGCATGCGCAGCGCGGTTCCCGTGGTGCTTCGAAAGTGATCGATGAGGAGCCGACGGAGGTCGTGGACGTTGAGCCGCGTCGTGTCGATCACCTGATCGGCGAGGGCGCGGAGGTCACCGAGGCGCTCGCGCTCGCGGTGGATGAGCGCCGCCACGTCGTCGTCGGGAAAGGCCGCGGCGAGGGGGTGGGGTCTGCGCGTCTCGCTGAAGCGCCGCACGAGGGCCTCGTCGGCCGCGTCGAGGAACACCACGCCGACGTGCTCCCCCGAGGTCCGCAACGCGCGGATCGCCTCGTCGGCGCTCGCGAGGAACTCCCCCACGCGCACGTCGAGGCCGATGCCGAGGCGACGCATCGATGGCGAGCGGTGCCAGAGCGCGATGGCCTCTTTCAAGAGCGGCGTCGGCAGGTTGTCGACGCAATAGAACGACAGGTCTTCGAGCACGTGCAGCGCCGTGGTGCGGCCCGCGCCCGAGACGCCCGTGATGACGACGATGATGCGCTGGCTGTCGGGGGCCGTCATTCGTTGCCCTCGTTCATGGGCGGAGGCTGGAGCGTCGTGGTGGGGTCGGGCACGCCGAGGGCCCGCGCGAGTCGCGCGTGAAACTCCCTCGCGGAGTGAACGCCCTCGCGCCGCAGGAGCTCATTGCGCGCGGCCACCTCGACGGTGCTCGCGGTGTTCTTGCCCGGGCGCACCGGGAGCCTGCGCATGGGGACCTTGACCCCGAGCACGTCGTACCACTCGTCGTCGATGCCGAGGCGGTCCCAGCTCTCGTCGTCGTCGTAGGAGAGCAGCCGCACCACGAGGTCGACGCGCTTGGTGTCTCGCACCGACGCGACGCCGAAGAGGTCTTTGACGTTGAGCACGCCGAGGCCGCGCACCTCGAGGTGGTTCTTCAGGAGCTCGGTCGCCACGCCGTAGACCCGGTCGGGCGGGCGCACGGTGCAGTCGACGACGTCGTCGGCCACGAGGCGGTGACCGCGCTGCACGAGCTCGAGGGCGCACTCGCTCTTGCCGATGCCGCTCTTGCCGAGGAGGAGGATGCCGACGCCGAAGACGTCGACGAAGACGCCGTGGATGCGCGTGCGCAGCGCGAGCTGATCGTCGAGCCACGCGTGGATCTCGTTGATCGTGACGGAGCTCCGCGCGTTCGAACGCAGCAGCGGGCAGCCGTGGGAGTCCGCAGCCTCGATGAGCTCGGGGAAGGGCGTCGTGCCCGCGGTGACCACCACGCAGGGCAGGTGCCGCGCGAAGAAGCCGCCGATGGCGACGGTGCGCTCGATCGCGCTCATCGCCGCGAGGAAGCTCATCTCCGTCGCGCCGAGGATCTGCACGCGCTTCGAAGACACGCCCTCGAAGTGGCCCACGAGGGCGAGGCCCGACTTCTGGATGCGGGTGTGCGCGATGATCCTGTCGAGGCCCTGGTCACCCGCGACGCGCGCGAGCGGGATCGCGAGTGCGCCCGGCTCCGACAGCGCGCGCACGGTCACCACCCTCGGTGGCGGAGGCGAGGTTTGCACGCCGGTTGCCATGCGCCGCGACCATAACACGACTCACTCTGCGGTCCGCGCACGCTCGACAGGCGACGCGAAAACCCGCCGCGGCCCCGTGCGCTCACGGCGCCGCGGAAGCGCGTTGACACCGCAGTTTTCCGCGTGCGAACTGGACCCGAAGCGCATGAAAGACCTCAGACCGCACGCGGCGCACGGAGCGCTGGCTGCCCTCTTTGCGACGCTCCTCTCGACCGGCGTGGCGAGCGCGCAGACCTCGGATTCGACCCTCACCGTGCGACTCACGGCGGCGGGCGCGGGTGCTTTCAACAGCGCCGTCGCCGCGACGCACGTCACGGTCTTCGCGCGCAGCAGCGTCGCCGCGCGATGGAACGGCCCCACGGGCGTCGAGGGTCCCGCCACGGGGACCGCCTCCGCGGGCACGACCTTCAACGTGACGGTACCGTCGCTCTACTCGCCCACCGCGGTGCCGGGAAACACCTATTTCCTAGACCTCTCGTGGAACGACAACGCCGCGCGCACGGCCACCTACGGGCCGCTCTCCATCGTGCGCGGGGCCAACACCGTGGGGCCTTACACGGTCACCAACGACCCTCCGACGGGGGCGACGAGCATCTCGTGCTACCCGCAGCCCCCGAGCACGACCACCGACCTCTACGTCTACTGGTCGGGGCCCACGCCGCGCCCCGCAGACTTCGATCGCATGGAGCTCCATCGGGGGACGACGGCGGGCTTCGTCCCTTCGACGTCGACGCTGGTGGCGATGCTGCCCTTCGGGACTTCGAGCCGCGTCGACACCGGCCGCGCGCCGGGCACCGGGTACTACTACTGTTTGCGCGTGCTCGATCAGTACGGCGCCACCACCGACCGCTGCCTCACCACGGCCTGCGCGACCACCTCGCCCGTGATGGACGCCGCGACGGACGTCCCGCGCGACACCGCGACCGACACCGCGGGCGATGCGGTCACCGATCGACCCGACGTGATGGACGCGAGCGCCGACGTCGCGCGTGATGTGACCGACGCGACCGTCGACGCTGACGTTCCGAGAGACGTGGCGACGGACCTCGCGGGCGACGCGGGCTTCACCTCGATGGCCGCACCCAACGCTCCCGCCAACACGCCCTATGTCTACACCGCGCAGGCCGTCGGATCGCGCGGCGAGACGCCGACCGGATACGCCGCGACGGGCCTCCCTCCCGGCGGCTCGTTCGACATGCGCACGGGGACCTTCGCGTGGCTCCCGGGCTTCGGCGACATCGGGATGTCGTACACGGTGACCATCACCGCGACGCTCCCCGGCGGATCGACGGTGCGCCAGATGATCACCGTCACCGTCACCTGCCCCGACAACGACGGCGACGGACACGGCGACGCGCGCTGCCCGATGGGCCGCGGCGACGACTGCGACGACGCGCGGCGCGACACGGCCCCCGGCGCGACGGAGCGCTGCAACGGCGTCGACGACAACTGCAACGGCCTCATCGACGAGGGCGACGCGGCCTCGCTCTGCGGCCCGGGGCAGGCGTGCGACCCCTCGACGCGCACCTGTCGATCGACCTGCGCGCGCGCCACCGACTGCACCGCCGCGCCGCGCACCTGCACCGTCGACAACGTCTGCGCGCTCTGCACCACGGGCGCCTCGGGCGACGCGACGGCCTGCGCGAGTGACCCCAACGGACGCGCGTGCCTCGCGGACTCGGTTGGTGGCGTGTTCTGCGGCTGCGCGGTCGACGCCGACTGCGGCGGCGCCACGTCGGGACGCGTCTGCAACACGTACCTCCGCCGCTGCGTCGACGGGTGCTTCACCTCCGCGGGACACAACGGCTGCCCCACCGGACAGCGCTGCATGATCCCCGCGGGATCGACGGGCGTCCCCGGCGCGTGCGCGGCCGACTGCACGACGAGCGGTCAGTGCCTCGCGGCGGACATCCACCGCCCGCTCTGCCCCGACGGCACGGGGACGCGTCAGTGCGTCGAGTGCCGCAGCGACAACGACTGCCGCGGACGCAGCGACGGGCTCGCCTACTGCGACACGGGCGTCGGACGCTGCGCGCCCTGCGTGAGCGGACGCGTCCCGACGCAGTGCGTGACGGGCGCGACGGGCGCGGCGTGCCTCCCCGGTGACGTGTGCGGCTGCAACACCGACGCAGACTGCGGCGCCGCAGGCTCGGGGCGCATCTGCGACGCGTTCACGCGCACGTGCCGCGGCGGATGCCGCCCGTCAGGAGGCTCGTGCCCCACGGGGTACAACTGCGTGACGGTGACCTCCGCGGCGGGGCGCTGCGTTGCTCCGGTGGTCGACGCGGGCGTCGATGCGGGCGCGGACGTGCGCGACGCGAGCGATGCCGCAGACGTGAGCGACGCGAGTGATGCGAGCGACGTGAGCGACGTGAGCGATGTGAGCGATGCGAGCGATGCGTCAGCAACGAGCGACGTCGCGGTCGACGCGGCGAGCGACGCGCGCGGAGACCTCGGCGACGCCGCGAACGACGCGAGCGACGCGGGGGTGACCACGGGGAAGTTTCAGGGAGGTTGCGGGTGCAGAGCGGGCGGCGGCGCGTCGTCGCGCGCCCGGTACGCTGCGATGGCGCTGGCGATGGTGTGCGTCGCGCGCAGGAGGCGACGCGGCCGTCGCTGAGGGCGACCGAGCGCAAGCTCCGACGCGCGCTGAACTGGCGACGGGGGTCGTGGACCCCACCGCGGAGGTCCGCTGGCTTCGACGCAGGGGTCGCCGAGCCCCCGACGAGGCCCCGCGAGCCTCGGACCAGGGGTCGCCAAGCCCCCGACGAGGCCCCACGAGCCTCGGACCAGGGGTCGCCGACCCCAGAGGTGAAGCTCGCGGTCTACGGGATGGGGTCTGCGATGGGGGGACGAGGTCCGCGATCCTCGGGCGCGCCACCGCGCATACCCGTGGGAGGCGTCGGCGGCGCGGCAGGTGTTGAGGGCACCCGCCGCCCGTCACTCGCTCAGTGCGGGTCGAGGATGTGGAACTCGCTGCGGCGGTTGCGCGCGCGACCCGCGGGCGTGGCGTTCGTGTCGATGGGGCGCGTCGGGCCGTAGCCCTGCGCTTCGAGGCGTTCGGCTTCGATCCCGTGCGCGACGAGCCAGGTCATCACGGCGTTGGCGCGGCGGCGCGAGAGGT
>JBPOHC010000310.1:0-62642 GCA_052035985.1 Myxococcota bacterium
CCACCGTAGAGCCCGCGATCGTAGAGGTCGCGCGCGAGACGTCGGGCTTCAACGGCATGGCCCTCGACTGGGACGGCGAGGGCTACGGCGTCGCGTGGAGCACCTCGGGCGCAGGCGTTCGCTACGCCCACGTGCGCCGCGACCTCGTCGCGGGGGCGCCCCTCACGGTGAGCGACGCGCGCTACGCGAACCTCCCTTCGCTCGCGTGGAACGGCCGCCACCACGTCGTCGTGTGGACCGAGCAGCCCGCGGAGACGCCCCTCCTGCGCATCTCGCGCATCACGCCGCAGGGCGCGCTGCTCCCCGCGCACACGGTGATGTCGTCGCGTATCGGCGCCGAGGCGTGGTTCCCCTTTCTGTCTGTGGGCGGCGCGGGCGGACGCGACGTGGCGCTCACCTGGCAGGTCGGTCAGAGCGTCGCGATGGGGATGATCCTCACGCCGTAGCGCGTCGAACATCCCCGGCGACGGTTCACCGACCGACCTTGCGTTCGAGCTCTCCCCAACGCATCGACCACACCACCGGGCGACCGTGAGGACAGTGTCCCGCGAAGTCGACGTGATCGAGCGCGAGGAGCAGCGCGCGCGCCTCTTCGTCCGCCAGCGTGTCGCCGCCGCGCACCGAGCCGTGACACGCCATCGTCGCCAGCACGAGGTCGACCGCGCGCGAGAAATCATTGCCCTGACGACCGAGCTCCGACACGAGATCGCGCGCCAGACGCCGCGGATCGGCGCGCAGCAGCAGCGCAGGAACGGCCCGCACGGCCACCGTCGACGGACCGATGGGGGCGAGGTCCATCCCGAGCGAGAGGAGGTCCTCCGCGCGCTCTTCGACGAGGGCCACGTCTTCGGGTGAGAGTTCCACGCGCTCGGGGACGAGCATGGGCTGCATCGAGACAGTGCGCGCGCCGAAGGCTTTTCTCAGCCGCTCGAAGGTAACGCGCTCCGCCGCGGCGTGCTGATCGAGGATCACCACCCCAGTCTCGCTCTCGCAGAGGAGGTACATCCGACGGAGCTGTCCAACGTAGCGAAGCGCGCTGAAGGTGCCTCCGCCGGGGAGTTCCGCGGCGGGGTCTCCCATCGCGGGCGGAGGGGCGGGCGTCGGAGGCGGAGGCGCCGCGGGCTTCGCGACGGACTCGTAGGGCTTCGGCGGATACGGCGCCTGAAGCAACCGCGCCCACGGATCTTCGGGATCGGCGGGCGCCTCGACGAAGGCCCGCAGCGCGCTCGCAGAGGATGAGCTCGCGGGCTGTGCGCTCACGGACGGAGCGCGCGGGGGCTCCTCACGCGTGACGCGCGAGGGGGCTTCGAAGCGCGGCGCTTCATACGTGGGCGCGGTCTCGGTGGGAGCCCTCTCGGACGATGTGTTCGCCCGCTCGGACTCCTCGCGGGCCTTCTCGATGAGCGCCGCGGCCTTGTTCTCGATGGGAGGTCCCGCGGGGAGGTGCTCGGCCCAGAAGTCCTTCGGTCGCACGGTGGCCTGGGCCCACGGCGCCGCGCCCGCAGCGTCACGGAGCACCACGGTGACGGCTTCGAAGACCGCGCCCTGTGACGCGAAGCGCACCTCGCTCTTCTGGGGGTGGACGTTCACGTCGACGTCGGCGGGCGGCACCTCCACGAGCACCGCGCCCACGGGGTATCTCCCGCCTTCGAGCGTCGATCCGTACGCCTGCGCCACGGCGCGGAGGAGCACGCGATCACGCACGTGCCGTCCGTTGACGTAGAGCGCGAGGTGGCTCGCCCCCGATCGCGCCCTCTCAGGCGGACCGAGCAGCGCCGTGACCCTCACGGGCCCACGCGCGCCGCGGAGGTCCGCGAGGTTCTCGTCGGGCCACACCTCTCGCACACGCGCGGCGATGTCTTGATGGCGGAGGAGCTCGCGCACCACGCGTCCGTCGCGACGGATGACGAAGCGCACGTCGGGGCGAGGGATCGCGAGTCGCACCACGGCGTCGACGCACGCGGCCCCCTCGGTCTGCGGCGAGCGCATGAACTTCCGCCGCGCGGGGGTGTTGAAGAAGAGGTCTTCGACGGAGATGGTGGTTCCCGTCGCGCAGCCCGCTTCGCGCACCGCGGCTTCGGCGCCGGCCTCGACGAGCGCCTCGGCGCCGACGTCTTCGCCGCGCGCGCGGCTCACGACCTTGAAGCGCGACACCGAGGCGATGGAGGGGAGCGCTTCACCACGAAAGCCATAGGTAGAGACCCCGACGAGATCGTCGGCCGAGCGGATCTTGCTCGTCGCGTGGCGCACCACCGCGAGGCGGAGGTCGTCGGGGGCCATCCCGATGCCGTCGTCGGTGACGGAGACCCGCGCGAGACCGCCGCCGTCGACGGTGACGGTGACCGTGGTGGCCCCGGCGTCGAGGGAGTTCTCGACGAGCTCCTTTACGACCGAGGCGGGGCGCTCGACGACCTCTCCGGCCGCGATCTGGTTGGCGACGTCTGGGGGGAGCAGCGCGATCCGTGTCATTCGCGGCGCACGCTATCACGCAGCCGCGAAGGCCCTGCGCGCAAACGCGGGAGAGCATGTGCTCGTTTGACCCGCGAACCGGCGCGGTGATAGCGTCCGAGCACGACCGTCTGCGCGGCGGAATCGACGAGAACAATGAAGTATTGCCCGCAATGCAACCTCGAATACGAGGACGAGACGGTGTTCTGCTCTGCAGACGGAAGCCGCCTCCAGACGCGGGTCCCGAGGGCGGGTGCGAGACCCCATGGCGGCCTCGGCGGGGGCATGAGCGGCGGTCTCGGCGCTGCGGTGCTCTCTTCTCAGCCCATCTCTGCGCTCGGCGCGACGGCGCTCCAGGTGCCGACGCCCGCGAGGGGCGTCCCCGCGTCGAAGATCTCGCCCATCGATGATGGCGCGGCGACGATGCGCCCTCCGCTGACGACGCCGTCGGCCGGAGGGCTCGCCGTCGACATGATGCGCGACACGATCACGCCGCAGCCCAGGCAGCCCGCGATCAGCGCGGAGATGCGCATGCCGGGCCCTTCGGACAGCGACGGCCCGGGGAGCGATCTGCTCACCGACATGCCCACGATCGCGATGAAGTCGCCCATCAGCGCGGCGCAGCCCACGCACGACGAAGACGGCCAGCGGAACCTGGTGAACACCGTCGTCGCGGGGCGATACAAGGTGCAGCGCCGACTCGGCGAGGGCGGCATGGGGGTGGTCTACGAGGCCATCGACGAGCGCCTCGAGAAGCGCGTCGCGGTGAAGGTGCTGCGCGACGACTTCGCCAGGCGGCAGGACGTGGTCGCGCGCTTCACGCAGGAGGCCAAGAGCGCCGCGCGCATCAAGCACGAGAACGTGCTCGACGTGACCGACTACGGCCAGACCGACGACGGGAGCTTCTTCATCGCGATGGAGCTCTTGACGGGGACGGACCTCGCCGACGTGCTCCAGGCCGACGGGGTGGTGGCGCAGGACCGCGGCGTCGAGGTGGCGATCCAGGTGTGCCGAGCCCTTCAGGCCGCGCATCAGAAGGGCATCGTTCACCGGGACATGAAGCCCGAGAACGTCTTTCTCGTGCGCACCGACGACGGCCGCGAGCTCGTGAAGATCGTCGACTTCGGCATCGCGCAGATGAAGGACATCTCGGGGTCGAGCGAGGGCAGCCGCAAGCTCACGCGCACCGGGATGATCTTCGGGACGCCCGAGTACATGTCCCCCGAGCAGGCCGCGGGGAAGCCCGTCGACCAGCGCGTCGATGTGTATGCCTCGGGGGTGATCCTCTACGAGATGTTCGCCGGGCGCGTGCCCTTCATGGGCGACACGTTCATGGGGATTCTCACCAAGCACATGTTCGAGCAGCCGCCGCCGCTCAAGCAGGTGAACCCCGCGGTGAACATCCCGCTGGAGCTCGAGGCGATCATCTTCAAGGCCCTCGCGAAGGACCCCTCGGAGCGCTACCAGTCGATGCAGGAGTTCGGCGACGACCTCCAGCGGTTCCGCGCGGGGCAGCGCACGAACGCCTCGTACGCGTCTCCGTCGATGCCGGTGATCCCGCCCACGGCGGCGCAGGTGCTCGGGGTCCCGTCGCAGGGCGGACCGGGATATCTCCAGCCGTCGTTTCAGGGCGACGCGAACGCCATTCCCTCGCGCACCGTCGAGGGAGAGCTCACGACGAGCCGCAAGCGCCCGGTGCTCATCGCCGTCGGCGTCGCGATCTTTCTGCTCCTCGGCGTCGGCGTGGTGGCCGCGGTGGCGCTCTCGAACAGCCCCTCGGGTCCCGAGGCGCCGGAGCGTCCGCAGACCCAGGCGCCGCAGACACCGCAGCAGAATCCGCAACAGACTCCGCCGCAGAACACGCAGCCCCAGACGCAGCCCCAGACGCAGCCGCACGAGGCCGTGCGCGTCGCGCCGCCCACTCCCCCGGCGCCTCACACGGTGCGGGTGCGCGTGGTGGCTGACGGGTTCCCCTCGCGCTCGACGGTGGCGTTTCAGTACGTCGAAGCCGCGCCTGTGAGGCCCGCGGTGGCGCCCTGCGAAGACGCTTCAGACTGTCGCCGCGACGTCGAAGCGGGCGCCGCGATCAGGGTCACCGTGCAGGGCCGACGCGTGAGCGGAACCGCCACGGCCACGCCCGCCCGCGACGACGAAGAGATCCACGTCGCCGTCGCGAGGCCAGCGCAGCGCCCCGAGCAGAACGCCGCGAACCAGCGCCCGCAGCCCGCGCAGCACCCCACGGCGCACGGCGAGGTCCCCTGCGGTCAGCTCGATCCGCACACGGGGCTCATTCGCATCTGCTTCGACCGCCACTGAGCGGCGCGGCCTCCGCGGCGGCGCGCCCACGCGCTACGCGCTGAGCGGATCATTGACAGTGAGGGTGCATTCCGTACGATGCGCCGACGGTGCGACGTGCTCGCGCCGCGTCGTACAACGGTCTCCTCAAGATCATCACTGAAGCACAGTGCACCCGTGACCGAACCCGCGCGCACCGAATCGACCCGCGGAGAGACCGAGAGCGCGCCCCCCGAGACGCTCCCTCGCAGGTTCGGCAAATACACGCTCATCCGTAAGATGGCGGCGGGCGGCATGGCGGTTCTCTACCTCGCGATCCACCGATCGATCGCGGGCATCGAGCGCCTCCTGGTGATCAAGCGCATCCTGCCCGAGTACGGCCGCGACAAGGGCTACATCGAGATGCTGCTCAAAGAAGCGCGCATCGCGATGACCTTCGCGCACGCCAACATCGTGACCGTGTTCGACGTCGGCCAGGTCGACGGCGAGTACTTCATCGCGATGGAGCACATCCACGGCGAGGACCTCCGCGCCGTCGTGCGCGCGATGAAGCCCAAGGGCGTGACGGAGTTCCCGCTGGAGCACGCGCTCGCGATGGGGATCGGCGTGGCCGCGGGCCTCGCGTACGCCCACGAGAAGAAGGACCTCCAGGGCAACGCGCTCCGCGTGGTGCACCGGGATATCTCTCCGCAGAACATCGTGGTGACCTTCACGGGCGACGTGAAGATCGTCGACTTCGGCATCGCGAAGGCCACGCTCGCCCACGCCGACCGCGAGAAGACCTCGACGTCCGTGCGCGCGCAGCGCGACAGCGACGCGGCCACGGGCACCGTCCGCCGCGGCGAGCGCGACACGAGCGTGAGCCTCAACTCCCTCGACGGCACCGGCGCGGGCAAGGTCAAGGGCAAGATCCCGTACATGTCGCCCGAGCAGGCGCGCGGCGACGACCTCGACCACCGCAGCGACATCTTCTCGCTCGGCATCATGCTCTTCGAGCTCTGCACCGGGCGCAGGCTCTTTCGCGGCGGCAGCGACACCGACACCCTCAAGATGATCACCGACGGGCACTACCCCCGCCCCGCGGAGGTCAACCCTCGCATCGGCCCCGAGCTCGACGCCGTGATCGTCAAGGCCCTCGCCCCCGACCGCGACGAGCGGTACCAGAGCGCGAGGGAGCTCCAGGCCGACCTCGAGGCCGTCGCGCGCAACGAGCACATCCCCGTCTCGTCGGTGGCCCTCGGCGAGTGGATGAAGATGCTCTTCGCCGAGCGCCTCGCCGAGCAGGACGCCGTGCTCGCCGAGAGCATGGCCGCCGCGGGCGAGATGCCCTCGGACGAAGACGAGCACCACGCGCCGCGCCTCGCGCACCCGCGCGGAGAGGCGCCCGCGAGCCGTCGTCCGGTGGTGATCCTGTCGAGCCTGCTGGCCGTCGTGCTCGCCGCGGGCGGCTACGCGTACGTGACCAACTCGCGGAGCAACAGCGCGCGCGATCGGGCCAGCGCCGAGCTCGCCTCGGGCGCCATCACGGTCCGCTCGACGCCCGACGGCGCGCACATCTGGCTCGGCGACGCGCCGACTCCCTTCGTCACCCCGCACACGTTCACGGGGCTCACCACGGGCGCGGGCGTCCGCTACGACGTGCGGGTCACGGCCGAGGGCTACGATCCCTTCGCGGTGACCGTGGCGCTCGGCGCGCCGCACGCGCGGCAGGAGGTGAACGCCACCCTCACGAGGGCCCGCGCCGCGAGCCTCGCCGTGCTCGAGCTCAACACCGCGCCGTCGGGCGCGAGGGTGATCGTCGACGGGCGCGAGGTGCAGGGCGCGACGCCGCTCACGGTGCCCGAGCTCTCGCCGGGCGTGGAGCACACGGTGATCGTGCGCGAACCCGATCACATCGACGAGACCTTCACCTTCGTGGGCGCCGCGGGGCGCGTCGAGAGCCGCTCGCTCACGCTGCGAGAGCGTCCGCTCGGACCCGACGAGGCGTGGGTCGAGGTGGTGACCGAGCCCGCCAACGCGCGCGTCCACATCGGCGACCGCGACTACACCGCGGGGAGCCCGTATCGCATCCGCACGCGCGCGCAGGCCCACTCCGTCGCGGTCACGGTGATGGCGCCGGGCTTCGACGGCGAGACCCGCGCGGTGCGCATCGCCGGAGGGCAGACCGTGAACCTCCGCACGGTGCGCCTCACGCCCGCGGGGCACGAGCCCGCCGCGCCGCCGCCTCCGCCGCCTCCGCCGCCTCCGCCGCGCGTTGACGCGACGCCCGCGCATCTGCGCGTGGGCGCCAACCCCTGGTGCAACATCGCGGTCGACGGGCGCCCCTACGGACAGACCCCGCAGGTGAACATCACGCTCGCGCCGGGCTCGCACCGGATCGTCTGCGCGAGCCCCGACGCTCCGACGCGGACCCGCAGCGTCACGCTCACCCCCGGCCAGCAGCTCTCGGTCGTGTTCAGCGCGCAGTGACCTCCGAGAGCTCTCACGATGATGCTTCTTCGATGAGCGAAGCCTCGCCTCCCGCGACCGAGCTCGCGCCCGCGCCGCCCGTGCCGCCCGCATCGCCCTTGCGAAAGGCGTGGGCTGGATGGCCCGGCAGCGTGCTGCGCCTCTCGCTCGCGCTCCTGCCCCTCGTGTGGCTCACGACGAAGATCCGCTGGAGCGACGTCGCGGAGCGCGCGCACGACGTGGGCGCGCGGGGCCTCACGCTGTCGTTCCTGACGCTGCTCCTCACGGTGGCCATCGGGTCGCATCGCTGGCGCACGATGATGCGCGCGTACGGCGCGCAAGGGTCACCGCCGCTGACGACGCTCATGCGCCATCAGCTCGTGGGGCAGTACTTCAACGTGCTCCCGAGCGGCGTGGCGGGCGACGCGGTGCGCGCGCACCGGGTCCGCGAGTCGATGCCCGACCTCGCGACCTCGCTCACGGTGATCTTTCTCGAGCGCGTCGCGGGGCTCCTCGGGCTCTGCATCGTGGCCGCGGTGGCCTTCGTGATGAGCGACGACATCCGCGACGACTTCGTCGCGAAGGTGCTCGAGCTCGGCCTCCTCGGCGCGCTCGGTCTGTCGGCCTTCGTGCTCGTGGCGCCGTGGCAGATCGCGCAGCGCCCCACGCTCCGCGCGCTGGTGAAGAAGCTCCCCATCGCGGGGCCCATCGTGCTGCGCATCCCCGTGGCGCGCTCGGGCTGGGGGATCGCCGTGTCGGTGTTCCACTCGGTGATCATGCAGGCCCTCGTGGTGCTCTCGGTGGCGCTGCTGGTGCAGCCCCTGGCGCCCGCGGTGACGCTGGTGGTGTGCGCGCGCGTGGTGCCCGCGATCATCCTCACGACGTACATCCCGCTCACCCCGGGTGGCCTCGGCCAGCGCGAGCTGGTGTTCAAGTACATGTTCGGCCTCGTGGGGGTGGCGCCCGACGCGGCCGTCGCCACGTCGCTGCTCTTCTTCGCGCTCCTCATGGGGCTCTCGGCCCTCGGGGGCCTGTGCCTCCTCGCCGAGCGCGCCCTCGGCCTCGACGCGCCCTCCTCGCGCTGATCGGGCGCTCGCAGGATCTCCGTTGCGGCCAGCCGCGGAACGGTGGCACAAAGGCCCAAACAGGAGACACAGCCACAGTGGGACTCGGATCGACGCGCAAGACGGTGCTGGTGACAGGCGCCGCGGGCTTTCTCGGGTCACACCTGGTCGATCGGCTCCTGGCCGAAGGCTTCGAGGTGGTGGGCCTCGACAACCTGATGACCGGCGACCTCGGCAACCTCGCCGACGCAGGCCGCTCGCCGCACTTTCACTTCGAGATCGGCGACGTGCGCGAGCCGCTGCGCGCCTACGCCGAGGTGATCTTCAACTTCGCGTGCCCCGCCTCGCCGGTGCACTACCAGTCTGACCCGTACGCGACGCTCACCACGAGCGTGCTCGGCGCGGTCAGGCTCGTCGAGCACGCGCGCCTGCGCGGGTGCCGCATCGTCCACGCGAGCACGTCGGAGGTCTACGGCGACCCCGACGAGCACCCGCAGCGCGAGACCTACTGGGGGCACGTGAACCCCATCGGCGACCGAGCCTGCTACGACGAAGGCAAGCGCGCCGCCGAGACCGTGCTCCGCGACGCGGCGAGGGTCCACGGCGCCGACGCGAGGATCATCCGCATCTTCAACACCTACGGCCCGAGGATGTCGTTCAACGACGGGCGCGTCGTGTCGAACTTCCTCGTGCAGGTGATCCAGGGTCAGCCCATCACGCTCTACGGCACGGGCGAGCAGTCGCGGTCGTTCTGCTTCGTGAGCGACCTCATCGAGGGGATCTTCCGCGTGGCGATGGCGCCCTCGATCGAGACGCCGCTCAACATCGGCAACCCCGTCGAGTGCACCATGATCGAGCTCGCGCGCGCCGTGATGGCCGTCGCCGGGCGCGAGGTCGAGCTCGTGCGACGCCCGCTCCCCAACGACGACCCGCGGCGCCGCTGCCCCGACATCTCTCGCGCGAAGGAGCGCATCGGCTTCGAGCCCGTGGTGCCCCTCGCCGAGGGCCTGCGGCGCACGTACAACAACTTCGTCGAGCGCATGCGCCTCGCGCAGCGTCCGCCCGTCTCCGGGTGACGTGACGGAGCGCGGCTTGAGCGAGACCCCCCGCGGCACCTACGTGGTGCTCATGCCCATCTACGAGGACTGGGAGTCCGCCTCGGTGCTCGTGGGCCGTGTGCAACAGGCCCTCGTCGGCGTCGTGGAGCGCGTGGAGTTCCTCCTCGTCGACGACGGGTCGGTGACGCCTCCGCCCGAGACGATCGCGCTCACGTCGACGCCCGCGGCGCGCGTCGATGCGCTTCGGTTGCGGCGCAACCTCGGTCATCAGCGCGCCATCGCGGTGGGCCTCAGCTACGTGCACGCGCACCGCAAGTGCGACGGCGTCGTGGTGATGGACGGCGACGGCGAAGACACCCCCGAGGGCGTCGCCGCGCTGCTCCGTCGCTTCACGGAGCTCGGCCGCGCGAAGACCGTGTTCGCCGAGCGCGCGCGCCGCACCGAGGGCCTGCTCTTCAGGGTGTTCTACGTCTTCTATCGCACGCTCCACTGGATGCTCACGGGGCGCGCAGTGCGGGTGGGCAACTTCAGCGTGATGCCCTTCGCGCACCTCGACTGCCTCGTGGCCGTCTCCGAGCTCTGGAACCACTACGCAGCCAGCGTCTACCGCGCGCGCCTGCCCGTCGCGTCGGTGCCCATCGACCGCGGATACCGCATCGCGGGCGCCTCACGGATGAACTTCACGTCGCTCCTCGCGCACGGGCTCAGCGCGATCTCGGTCTTCTCCGACGTCGTGGGGATGCGCCTGCTCGTGGCGTCGGGGCTGCTCGTCGGGATCGCTGGCGCCGCGATGACGGTCGCGGTGGGCGTGCGGCTCTTCACCGACCTCGCGATCCCGGGCTGGGCCACGAGCGCGGCGGGGATCCTCCTGGTGGTGATCCTCCAGGCGCTGCTCATGTCGGTGGCCTTCGCGTTTCTCATCTTGCAGTCGCGCAACCAGCTCGCGTTCCTGCCGATCCGCGATCACGCGTACTTCGTCGACCGCGAGCTGCCGCTCGGAGCGTCGTGAGCCCCAATGAGTGACTACCGCTACGAGGGCGACGAGCTCTCGCTCTTTCGCGAAGCCCATCGCTGGAAGGCCTATCTGCGCGACGAGATCCGCCGCGAGGTGCGCGGCGCCGTGCTCGAAGTGGGCGCCGGCATGGGCGGCACCACGCGCGCCCTCCGCGACGTGACGGACCCTTCGTGGACGTGCCTCGAACCCGACACGGCCCTCTGTGACGCGCTGCGCGCCGAGGTGTCGTCGCTCCCCTCGCCCGAGAAGATCGAGGTGCGCGTGGGCACGCTCGCGTCGCTGCCCGAGGCGCTGCGCTACGACACGATCCTCTACGTCGACGTGCTCGAGCACATCGCCGACGACCGCGACGAGCTCGCGCGCGCCGCCGCGAGGCTCACGCCCGGAGGCTCCGTGGTGGTGCTCTCGCCCGCGCACCAGTGGCTCTTCACGCCCTTCGACACGGCCGTGGGGCACCACCGTCGCTACACGCTCGACGCGCTGCGCGCGCTCACGCCCGCGGGCACCGCGATGACACGCGCGGACTACCTCGACTCGGTGGGCCTCCTCGCGTCGCTCGGCAACCGCCTGCTTCTCCGTCAGGGGATGCCCACGGCGCGTCAGGTCGCGCTCTGGGACAGGGTCATGGTGCCCGTCTCTCGCAAGCTCGATCCGCTGCTCGCGCATCGCGTGGGCAAGTCGGTGCTCGGCGTGTGGCGTCGCGCTTGACCTCGCGTCGGTGACGGCGCTTCCATCGCGCGCCGTATGGAACGCTGGCAACGCACGATCGAGGGTCGCACCGAGCGCTGGGAGCTCGAACGCAAGGGTCAGACGCTCGTCGAGCGCGTGGTGGTCGAGGGCTTCGCGCCCGTCACCCGAGAGGCCCTCTGCGACACCGACGCGATGGCCGACAGCATCACCGCGCGCATGATCGCGCGGCACGAGCGTGCGGGCTTCACGCGCTCCGCCGAGGGTGCTCCTGTCGCGCAGAAGGCCGAGGGAGACAAGGCTCCCCGGCCCTCCTATCCGGGCCTCAGCGACAAGCAGCTCGGGTCCATTCTCAACGGCATGGGCAAGGCGGGCGGGGGCGACGGGCACAAGCTCTCGATGGCGATCCAGAAGGTCGTCGGAGACTGGCAGCAGCGCGTTCCGATCGCGTGGTTCGTGGTGAAGCACAAGCTCGTCGCGGCGGAGACCATGCCGGGTCTCTGGTCGCTCCTCTCGGAGCAGCCCGAGCTCGTCGACGCCGAGGCGCTCTTCGAACTGCTCACGCGGCTCCCCACGGGCGGCGCCTTCACGAAGCTCTACAAGAACGGCCCGATGCCCTGGTTCACCGCGGGCTTCGACCGCTCGCTCGACGTGCTCCTCTTCGAAGCGTACCAGCGCGCGAGAGCCCTCTTCGATACGCGCGAGGGCGAGCTCCCGGCGCCCGTTCGCACCGCGCTCGATTTCGTGCGAGGCCGTTCGGGCGTCGACGTCGCGCCGTCTCGCGCGCAGGGCATGGTGCGCCACATCGCGAAGGTGCAGTGCGAGCACGGCCTCGCGTCGAACGTGGAGCTCGTCCGCCTCGTCGACGGCGAGGTGAAGCGCCCCCGCGTCGAGAGCGCCGACAGCGTGCGCGCGATCGCCCTCCGCTTCGGCACGCCCGAGGTGTGGCGCGACGCGATGGTCGACGCGGTGAAGCACGCGCCCGCGCTCTCGCTCTACACGCAGTACGACGGGCTCGCCGCGTGTGACCTCGCGACGCTCTCGCAGAAGCTCGCGGGCGCGTTCTCGTTCAGCGACAACGGCAACCTCGCGCGCATCCTCGCGCTCCTCGACGCGCGCGACGACGCGCCCGAGGCGCTCCTCGAAGCGGCGACGGCGATCACGAGGACCGAGCGGCACGCGCTCGTGGTCCGCGACATGCTCGCAGTGCTCGCCGCGGCGTGCTTCGCAGCGCAGGGGAAGGCCGTCCCCGAGGCGCTCGATGCGCTGCTCGATCTGTCGTTCTTCTCGGGCATCTACCACGCGAGCATCGCGCCCTATGTGAAGGGACTGGCGGCGCTCCCTCGCGCGCGCGCGCTCCGTCTCGCGGAGCGAAGGCTCGAGGAGCAGTACAGCTACGCCGAGGGACTCGCGCCGCTGCTCGCGCACCCCGACGACGCGCTCCTCGCGCGCTTCTTCGACAAGGACGCGCCCAACTCCTACCTCAACCCGCGCGTGGTCGGCTGCTTCGGCGCCGCGGCGCTGCCCCACCTCGCGCGCGTCTGGGAGAAGACCCCGCGCACGAGCCGTCGATCGCGGCATCAGTCCGTGCTCGAAGCGCTCGCGACCGTGGGCGATCGCGGAGAGACCGTCGACCCGTCGTGGGATCACTTCATCCGCTTCGACAAGGAGGGCGACGAGCCGATGAAGTACTGGGACCCGTCGTACACGGCCGTCCGAGTGCGCGCGCTCGCGGCCCTGCCGATGGAGCGCCGCGTGGCGCAGCTCGTCCGCAGCGCGCAGACTAAGCCCTTCCCCGAGCGCGCGCTCGCCGCTGCGGTCGCGCTCGACGACGAGGGCTTCGCCTCCGTGATGAGCGCGTTCATCCCGCGACGTTCGGAGTGCGAGCACTACGAGCTCGCCGCGTTGCTCCGCGCGCTCGGAGATCGCGTCGTCGCGCCGCTCAAGGACCACCGCGCGGACTTCATCGACGACGCGAAGTTCATGAAGACGCTCGGCGAGGCGCTCACGCCGGAGCAGCTCGGCGCCATCGCCGCCGGGTGACGATCACCAGTTGCCGACGGGGGCCGAGAACTTCGTCCACTCGACCTGCGCGGGGAGCGCGCGCATCCCGATGTACGGCAGGAGCGCGTCGGGACGGCCCTCCATGATGATCGTGGCCCAGCCCTCGTCGACCTTCCATGAGGCGGCGACGATGTACCACTCGTTCCAGTCGTCGTAGCCGTTCTCGGGCGGCTGGACGCTCATGTCGACGACGATGTAGCGGTCCTCGACGAGCGCGCACGCGACCTCGGCGCGCGTGCCGCGGCCCTTGTGGCACAAGGCCGGGAGGTCCGCGACGGCCTCGACGAAGTACTTCGGCTCGTCGAACGAGGGCGCCTCGTCGCCGAGGTAGAGCGCGGGCCACGGGACGGCCGTGCGCGCGCCCCAGTCTTCGGTCTCGGGCTTGGGCGAGAAGCTCGCGTACTCGAGGTCGCCGCTCGCGATCTGGCCCCGCTTGAACGCCGCGGGCTTCTTGCTCTTCGCCTTCACGCCGGGCCTCGCGTCGTGGAACACGCGCACCACGTCTTCGAAGCTGCGCACGGTGAACTCCGTCGGCGCGAGCACCTCGGGCACGGGCAAGGGCGCGACGCTCTCGGGGGCCTTCTCTGAAGGCGTTTCCGCGGGTTCGGCCTTCTTCTTCTTGCCCTTCGTCTTCGCGGGCGCGGGCTCTTCCTCGATGGCGGCGAGGGTGACGCCGTCGCGGGCGAGCGCCTTCCACGCGTCGAGTCCGTCGCCCTTCATCGTGAGCAGGGCGGCCTTCGCGTTTGAAGCCTGCGCCTCGTCGAGCGTGAGCGCGCACGCCGCGAGGCAGCACGCCGCCGCGGGCGACTGTAGCCCCGCGACCTCGGTGTACCCCTGCGCGTTGTCGAGGTCGTCGAAGAGCGCCGCCGCGGCCTCGCCCGCGCGCACGGTGTACTTCGCGCGCAGCGTGAGCGACGTGACGCGCGCGACGTCTCCTTCGGCCGTCACGGCCACGGGCGCGACCTTCGAAGGGAGCTTTGAAATGGCGCCGTTCACGATGGCGCCGTCGATGCCGAGGTACATGAGATCGCGCGCGGTCTCGACGGCGAAGCGGACCCCTCGCGCGGGGTCGAGCGGGGGCGTCGCGCCGCTCGCGCTCACGGGGCCAGAGACCTCCCAGCGCTCGGCCGCCACGTCGACGGTGACCGTCACGTCGCCGCGGAAGCGGAGGGTGAAGCGCGTCGCGCCCTCGACGGTTCCGGTGATCCAGAGGTCTGCTGTCGGAGCGGCGAGCTCGACGGACGCGCCGGGCGCTTCGAGCGACGCGAGCACGGGCGGCGCACCGAGCCACGCGGTCTCGTTGCGGTGCGAACCGTAGTGCCGCAGGAGGCACTGGATCGACGGCGCCCACCGCGGGCGCACGAGGTCGAGGGGCTTCGCGAACTGCTGCTCGCGCGACCCGAGGTAGTCGAGCACGTTGCTGAGTTCGAAGCGCGCGATCGCGTGCTGGTACACGTCGCGCCCCGCGCCCGCCCAGAGGAGCACGTGACCGATGCCCCAGTTGTGCGGCGAAGCGGATCGGGTGACGGCGCAGTCCCAACGGATCGCGTCGAGCGCGGACATCATCGCGGCGGGGTCGTTGCCGCGACCGAGGAGCCCGCGCGCGTTGGCCCTTCTCCACGCGTACGAGACGTCGTTGAGACGGAAGTCGATCGCGATGAGCTGGAGCAGGTCGGCCCATCCGTCGGGCGTGAGGAGGTCCTCGGCGGGAGACTCCGTGAGGGCCGCTTCGAGCGTGGCGAGGGGCGTGGGCTCTCTCCGCGGCGCTTCGCTCGGAGCCGCGGTGCGAAGGTCTTCGCGCGGGTCCCGGCCGAAGCGCGGGAGCGAGTAGAGATCACCCGCCCAGAGGCTCTGCGCGCACGGCGGAATCACAGCCAGCGTTCGCGCGAGGGTCGCGCCGCGCGTGGTCTTCGAGGGCTGCGCGTCGAGCCACGCCGTCGCTGCGTTGGCGCCCGCGGTTCCCATCGAAGCGAGGGCTGCCGCGGCGTGGTCCGCGAGCTTCTTGTCGTCGAGGAGGGCCGCGAGGGCGGTCGCTCCCTGCGCGGTTCCTTGCGATGTGGTGAGCAGCACGAGGCGCGACCACACCTTGGGGCGCTTCGTCGATGCGCGCAGCGCGGCCTCGATGTGCTTCGCGTCGAGGAGGGTTGTGTAGACGTAGAGCTCTCTCGCGCTCTTGTTGGTGAGCCTCGCGACGACGGCGACGAGGGCCTCTCCGTACGCGGCGCGCGTGTCGTCGGAGACGGTAGTTCGTTGATAGATGCGATGCCCCGTCTGACCGAGTTCGTGCGGGTTCATCACCGAGGCGGCGCCGCGGAGGTACGCTGCGCAGGCCGCGTCGGCGCACACGCCCATCGCGGAGGAGAAGCCCGAGTACGGCGACGCCACGAGGCTCCTCGCGCAGGCCGCGCCGAAGGCTTCTCCCGCGACGGCGTAGAGCGGGAGCTCGATGGGGTCACGCGACGGAGATCCGCCGAGGAGATCGACGAGCGCGTCGGGGTGAAGCTCCGCAGCCATTCGAACGAGCGCCTCGCGGGTGACGGCGCGGGGATCACGGACGTCGAAGAGCCAACCGAGATAGCGCATGGCGGAGCGCGGAGGCTTCGTCGAGAGCCACGCGCGCACGGCGTCTTCGGTGACGGGCGCGTCGAGGTCGCGAGGCGTGACGCGGTCCCAGAGGAGCTCGCCCTGCGCGTCGAGGTCGTCGGGCGTGCGGATCGAGAGCACCACGCGAACGAGCGCGTCCCAGTGCGCGCCGCGGAGCTTCGCGGACTGCGACATGAGGCTCGCGAGGGGGATGTTCTCAGGGAGCGGAGCAGAGGCGATGGGTTCGTTCATGGCGATGGCAGAGAGAGGATGAAGGGCGGTCTCCACTACCACGGCGGGGCGTGTTGGAGGCTCGATCGAAGAACGAGGGCGCACCGGAAAGCAATCTCGGCACCAGGACCTTGACGGCCTTCAAAGCGCGTTTAGGTTCGCTCTCACGCCTCAGAGAACACCGCAGACGACGACGCGTCGTTCAGCGCGTGAGGCACCCGTCGTGGAGACCATCGCGCCGTTGCGCGAGCCGTCGTCCTCGGCCAACGCTCTCGACCAGTGGGTGGACTCCATGACTCTCGCACGTCGCGGTGTGACCGCGCCTACGTCTCCATTTCCCGTGCTCCCGCTGCGAAGCGGGACGCTGTTCCCTGGCACCACGCTCACGCTCCCGGTCGGTCGCGTTCGCTCCGTCGCGCTGCTCGACGCGCTCTCGCCGGGGCAGATCCTCGGCGTGGCGTTCCAGAAGAGCGCCGACGTGAGCGAACCCGGCGACGGTGACCTCCACGACATCGGCACGTGGGCCCGCGTCTCGCGCCTCGAGCGCACCCGCGACCGGGGTTTTCGCGTCACCCTCGACGGTCTTGGGAGGTTTCACCTCTCGCGCGTCACGCGCACCGAGCCCTTCTGGGCCGCCGAAGGGACCGACGCCGAAGAGACCGACGAGTCGACGCCCGAGGCGCGCGTGCTCGCGGAGTCGCTGCGAGAGAGGGCCAACGCGCTCGCCTCGCAGTCTGGCGGCGCGCTCACGAGCGTGACCGCGAACGGCGACGACCCCGGCGCAGTGGCCGACCAGATCACCGCATCGCTCGGGCTCCCGCAGGAGAAGGAGCTGCGCGTGCTCCGCGAGCTCGACGTGCCCTCGCGCCTGCGCCTCGTGGCGGAGCTCCTCACCGAGGCGAAGGAGCTCTTCGAACTCAAGGCCAAGATCGACGGAGACGTCCGCAAGGAGTTCGGCAAGAACCAGCGCGAGGCCATGCTCCGCGAGCAGATCCGCGCGCTCAAGCGCGAGCTCGGCGAGGAGCGCGACGCCGACGACGAGCTCTCCGCGCTGCGCAAGCGCCTCGATGAAGCGGGCCTCTCGCCCGACGCGCGCGCCGCCGCCGACCGCGAGCTCCGACGCCTCGAAGGCATGGCGTCGCAGAACGCCGAGGCCCACGTGATCCGCACGTACCTCGAGACCCTCGCCGACCTCCCGTGGACGCGCCGCGCCGACGCGAAGGACGACCTCGACGCCGTGTCCGCGCGCCTCGACGCCGATCACTTCGGCCTCGATGACGTGAAGAAGCGCGTGCTCGAGCACATGGCCGTGCTCAAGCTCTCGGGCAATCCCCGCGGCACGATCCTCTGCCTCGCGGGGCCTCCGGGCGTGGGCAAGACCTCCCTCGGACAGTCCATCGCAGACGCGACGGCAAGGCCCTTTCTGCGCATCTCGCTCGGCGGCGTGAGGGACGAGGCCGAGGTCCGCGGTCACCGCCGCACCTACGTGGGCGCGATGATGGGGCGGGTGATGCAGGCCATGCGAAAGGCGAAGGTGAAGAACCCCGTGGTGCTCCTCGACGAGGTCGACAAGCTCGCGCAGGGCTGGCAGGGCAACCCCGAGGCGGCCCTCCTCGAAGTGCTCGACCCCGAGCAGAACAAGACCTTCACCGATCACTACGTGGAGGTGCCCTTCGATCTCTCGGAGGTGCTCTTCGTGTGCACCGCCAACGACCTCGGGACGCTCTCGGCGCCGCTGCGTGACCGCCTCGAGATCATCGAGGTGCAGGGCTACACGGCCGACGAGAAGCTCCACATCGCGCGGCGTCACCTCATCCCGAAGCAGCTCAAGGAGCACGCGATCCCCGAAGGCGCGCTCACGGTGACCGACGGCGCGCTCAAGGCGATCATTCGGGACTACACCCGCGAGGCCGGCGTGCGTCAGCTCCAGCGAGAGATCACCCGGCTCTGCCGCGCGCTCGCCCTCGACGTGGCCCGCAACGCCGACGCGGCCCCCCTCGTGCGCGTCATCGACGAGGCCGACGTGGTGGGACGCCTCGGCAAGGCGAGGTTCCACAGCGAGGTGGCCGAGCGGACGTCTTCGCCCGGCGTGGCGACGGGCCTCGCGTGGACGCCCGTCGGCGGTGACATCCTCTTCATCGAGACTTCACGCATGCCCGGCAAGGGCGGCGTCGAGATCACCGGCCAGCTCGGCGACGTGATGAAGGAATCCGCCCGCGCCGCGCTCACCTACGTGCGCAGCAACGCCGTCGAGCTCGGCGTCGACCCGGGCTTCCTCGCCAGCCACGACGTGCACATCCACGTCCCCGCGGGCGCGGTGCCCAAGGACGGCCCCTCGGCGGGCGTGACCATCTTCACGGCGCTCACGTCGCTGCTCACCGGGCGCCGCGTGCGGAGCGATACGGCCATGACCGGCGAGGCCACGCTGCGCGGTCGCGTGATGCCCGTCGGCGGAATCAAGGCCAAGGTGCTCGCCGCGCACCGCGCAGGGATCTCACGCGTGGTGCTCCCCGCGCGCAACCGCCCCGACGTCGACGAGGTGCCCGAGGCCGTGCGCTCGGTGATGGAGTTCATCTTCGCCGAGGACATGAGCCAGGTGCTCGCGGCCGCGCTCGAACCCGCAGGTCCCCGCGGCCTCGAAGATCCCACCCCTGTCACGAAGCCCGCGCTCGACGACGCCCGCGAGGGCGCGCGCTCGGCGCTCTGAGCGAACCGAGACCCTGATTTCCCCCTCAGCCGTGCCGCACCACGCGGGTGAAGTGCTCGATGAGCGCGCCCGCGACGATTCCCACCGCCACGGCGCTGAGCAGCATCGCCAGTGCGCGCAGCACCCACCCCCTCACCCGAAGCGTCTGTCGCATGGTGCGCCGGGTGTTGCGCGTCCGGCGCATCGCGAGCTTCACCCGCGGGCCCGTCTTGCTCGCCGGAGGGACGCTCGCGAGCGCCGGGGCCCTGTGGCGGACCGTGTCTGCGAGGTCTTGCGGGATCGGCCGCAGGGGCTTCACCCCCGTCGCGAGGTGCCACTCGGGGATGGCGCCCTCCTCAGGCGGCGGGGGGACCAGCACGTCACTGCCCGCGAAAGCCTCGGCGAGCGCGTCGCTGTGGCGTCCCGAAGGGATGGAGCGGTAGGCGGGAGGGAGCGAGGAGGGCGATGGTGCACTCATTGGGGTCTACCCCTATCAACGGAGGGGAGGGCGCAAGCCTTGACCCTATTCGGGTGCACGGATGCACGAAGGGAGCGTGTTAGCCTCCCGGCCACGGCGACCCGATGCTCGACCCCTCGTTGATCCCGCTGGTTCAGCGCCTCGATCGCGACCCCGAAGACCAGGAGGCGGTGCAGCAGCTCTGGCGCGCCCTCTCGGAGCGAGGCGATTTTCAGACCCTCGCGGTGCTCGCGGAGAAGGTCGCGGGTCGCAGGCGCACGCCCTCGACGGCCGCCGACCTGCTCTTTCGCGCGGCCGAGCTGTGGTCGCGTGAGCTCGGGCGCGACGAGCGCGCGGTGCCCTTGTGGCAGCGGGTGATGGAGCTCGACCCGAAGAACGACGCGGCGGTCTCGTCGCTGGCCGGCGCGTACGTGCGCGCGGGTCGCGTCGACCTCGCGACGCCGCTGCATCGCAGGGTGCTCGAGCACGCGCAAGACCCGCGGCGCAAGCTCCCGATCCTCGAGCAGATGTCGGTGATGCGCGCCGAGGCGGGCGACGTCGAGGGGCAGATGGCCGTGCTGCGAGAGATCATCGCGCTCGACCTCCCCATCGCGGCCACGGTGGAGCACCGTCGCGGGCTCGCGAGGCTTCTCGTGCAGCGCGGGCGGGCGGCGCAGGGCGACGGCGACGGCGAGACGCCCCCGGACATTCGAGAGGCCGCGCGCATGCTCGGCTCCATCGCGCGAGAGGGCGGCACGGCGAGGGCTTCGGACTTCGCGGCGGCGGCGCTCGCGCTCTGGCCCGGCGACGAGAACGCGTTTCACATCCTCCAGTCGACGCTGTCGCTGCGGCACGCCGAGCTCGCCACGCTGCGCATCAAGTTCCTCGCGGCGAACCCGGGGAGCCGCATCGCGCCGCAGGTGCGGTCAGACCTCGCCGACGGATACCTCGCCGCGGGCCGCGTCGACGACGCCATCGCGGTGCTCGCGGCGTCGGTGTCAGAGGACCCCGGCGCGGCGCAGCGGCTCGCGCGGCTCTACGAGCGCACCGGGCGCCACAAGGACCTCGCGGCCCTCCTCAACGCGACGCCGCTCCCGACGGACCGCGCCCAGCGGCTCGTGCTGCTTCGAAGGCGCGCGAGCGTTCAGCGCGCCGTGGGAGACCGCAAGGCCCAGCTCGCGGCCCTGCGCGACGTGCTCGGCGACGCGCCCGCCGACCCCGAGGCATTCGGAGAGGTCGAGCGCGACTGTCGCCTCCGCGGTGACCTCGTCGAGCTCCGCGCGCGGCTCGGCGCCGCGGCGGGCGTCGAGACGGTCGAGGCCGCGGCGCGCGTGCGGTGGTATCGCGAGGCCGCGCAGCTCGCGGAGCGGGCCGGCGATTTCGACGACGCGCTCGCGCAGCTCGAGCGCGCGGCGGGCATCGCCGACGACGCCGAGGTCGACGAGATCTACGACTCGGTCGCGCGCATCCTGTCGCACCTCGACCGCTGGGACGAGCTCCTCGAGAGGATCTCGGCGCGCGCCGTGGCCGCGCACGACGCCGCGGGACGACGGCGGTGGTGGCTGCGCTGGGTCGACGCGCAGAGGCTCCATCGCCCCGACCCGGCGCGAGAGGCCGAGGTGCTCTCGGCGCTCATGCACGACGATCCGCAGGACGACTCCGTGGCGCTCGCGCTCGCGGACGCGCATCGACGCGCGGGCAACCCCGCGGGCGTCGAGGCCGTGCTCACGGCGCTCGTCTCGCGCTCGACGCCCGAGAACGCGGGGAAGCGCTGGAGCCAGCTCGCCGGACACCGCGAGCAGGTAGGCAACATCGCGGGCGCGCTCGACGCGTGGCGACAGGCGCGCACGGTCGACGCCGCGCAGGGGATGGCGTGGGCCGCCGAGGAGCGGATCCTCGAAGCCACGGGGCAACGAAGGGAGCTCCTCGACGTGCTCACGGCGCACGCGGGACACCCCGCGGCGACGGGGCGCAGGGCCGGCGAGCTCTTCACGCGCGCGGCGCTCCTCGCGAGGGAGCTCGGCCTCGAAGCGGAGGCGGCGAGGCTCGCGCGGCGCGCGCTCACGTTCGTCCCCGACGACGCGGCGCTGCGTGACCTCGCGGAGAAGGCCGAGCCCGAGGCGCCCGCGGAGGTCGCGCAGCCGAGCGGGGGCGACGGCGAAGGCCCTGAAGACGTGCCCCTCTCGCTGCTCGGCGACGACGCGGGCGACGCGATGGAGCACGACACGGGGGAGTTCCCCGTGGCGATCCCCGAGGAGGCCAGCGGGGTCTTCGCGGAGGAGGCCAGCGGGGTCTTCACCTCCGAGGCGTCGCTCCACGACACGGGGGAGCACACGCCCGCCGAGGGTCACCGCTTCGCGACCGACGGAGAGGTGCCGCGGCTCCACGACGACGACGCGCGCGAGGAGACCCGCGAGCTCCGGGCGCTCGTGGCCGAGGTCGAAGAGGCGCACACGCGAGAGATCGTCGTGCCCGCGCGCGCCGACGTTCACGCCCGCCCGCGCGACGAGGTCGAGCCCGTCGAAGAGGCCCCCACCCACGAGCGCGACGCGCTGCGGTCCGTCGAAGAGGTCGCCACCGGAGAGCTTCAAGCCATCGGTCTCGACGCCGAGGTCTCGTCGCTTAAGGTGCGCTCTCTCGCAGACGACGAGTTCGAAGAGCCCCCGACGCGAGAGCTCCGCGCGCTCTCGATCCCGGAGCCCATCGCGCCGCTCGAGACGCGAGAGGCACACGCGATCCACGACGCGCGCGCGGAGCACACGGACCACCGCGAGCACGCCCCCGCAGCGCCCGAAAAACAAGCGATTCCGCGCGAACACAGCGACGACGAGAACTCGCTCGACGACGACCTCGCGACGCACGCGTCTGACGCGAAGACCGCCGAGCGCGCCGCGCACCGAGAGGAGCCGCGAGAGGCGCCCGCTGCGAAGCGCGAAGACGACGAGCGAGAAGCGTCTCCGGCGCGCGCGTCGGTCCCGCCGGCACCGCCGAAGCACGAGCTCGAAGAGGTGATCGAGGAGCCGACGCGCCCGCTCCAGGCCGCGCTCCGCGAGGTGCGCGCCGAGATCGCGCGTCAGTCCGCCATCCCGCCGACGCCCGTGCGACCGATTCCGCCCGCGGGATCGGCGCCTGTCACGACGCCCGCGAAGCCGCTCTCCACGGCGAAGCCGGTCCAGACCGCGAAGCCTCCGCCGCCGCCCCCATCGGCCGTGAAGACCGCCGAAGAGCCGCCCGCGCGCGCGGCGCTGAAGTCCGAACCGCCCGCGCCGACGCCCCCCGCCGAGCCCGAGGAGCTCTCCGACGACAGCATCCTCGTCGAGGTCGACCTCTCTGCCTTCGACGAGCAAGCTGAGCCCGAGAAGCCCGACGAAGACGCCCTCACTGCGCGCATCTCCGTGCCGCCGCCTTCGCCCGCAGCGCCTCCGCCCGCGGCGCCTCCGCCCGCGGCGCCTCCGTCCGCAGCGCCTCCGCCCGCAGCGCCTCCGCCCGCGGCACCTCCCATCGCAGCAGCCCCCAAAGTCCCCGAGAAGCCCGCGGAGGAGCTCCCTTCGATCATCGTCGATGAAGGTCTGCTCGATTCGTCGACGCCCTCGACCACGCCGACGTCGCCTGCGCCCGCGACCGCGCGTCATGCTGCGCGCACGAACGAACCCGCGACCGCGCGTCCTCCCACGCCGACGCCGACGCTCGCGGGGATGCCTCCGCCCAAGCCCTCGTCACCGCGCGTCGCCATTCCCCCGCTCACACAGACGGCGCCCTCACCGACGCAGCTCCCGCCGCTCTCTGCGCCGCTGCCTCCGCTCTCTGCGCCGTTGCCTCCGCTCTCTGCGCCGCTGCCTCCGCTCTCTGCGCCGCTGCCTCCGCTTGCGCAGCCCGTCCCTCCGCTCTCGCAGCCCGTCCCTCCGCTCGCTGCGCCGGGCGCTCCTGTGCTGCCTCCGCACGCGCCGACGCAAGCACCCGCGCGTCCCGCGTCGTCGAACACGCCCGCGGTTCCGCTGCCCTTCACGCAGAGCTTCGCGCAGCCTCCGCAGCCGTCACCCGCGCTCCCGCCGCTGTCGGCCACGGGCTTCGTCGGACAGCAGCCCACCGCGCAGCCCGTCGCACCGCTCGCGCCTCCGACGGCGAACCCGTACCTGCAACCTCCGCCGTCGCAGTCGATGCCCGCATACGCGCAGCACCCCGCACAGCCGACGCCTTCGTACACGCAGCCCGCGCAGCCGACGCCTTCGTACACGCAACAGCCCGCGCAGCCGATGCCCTCGTACGCGCAGCCGCTCCCGCCGCTCGCGCAGTCTGCGCCCGTGGGATCGCCGCTCGCGCCGCTCGCGCCTCCGCCGGGGTCTCCGCTCGGCGGCGCGCCGTTCTCCGCGACGTCGTCTCAGCACGCGCTCCCGCCGCTCGGCGGGCCGGCATTCAGCGCCGCGCACGCGCCTCCGCCGCAGCTCAACTACGTCGCCGACACCTCGTCGGGCGATCCCTTCGCGTCGTCGGCCGCGCCCGCGCGGGCCTTCGTGGGAGCGGCCTCGCAGCACACGTACACCGCCGACGCGTCGGGCGATCCCTTCGCGTCGTCGGCGCCCATGCAGATGCCCGCGCCGATGCAGATGCCGCCGCTGGCGCCGCCTCCGCCCCCGGTGGTTTCGCACTATCAAAAGCCCATGGCCGCGATGTTCGAGCAGGCCGTCGCGTCGATCCGCGCGCACGGTTGACGGGCTACGTCTCTCCCCCCGGAGCCGTCGCTTGACACTCGCATGCGCGGGATGGTTTTCCCCTTCGAGGCGACGACACCGATGAGCACCCACCAGCCTACCGAGTTGCTCCCCGCGGACGAGGCCAAGGCCGCGCTCGACGCGGCGAAATCACTCCCGCTCCTCGCCACCGAGGCGTTCCCCTCGATCGCGATCGCGGCGCCGCAAGCGCCCGCGCAGGTCGACGACGCGCCGCCGCCGGGGTGGCCCGAGCCCGGCAAGACCTTTCACAACCTCACCGTGCACTCGAAGCTCGGCGAGGGCGGCATGGGCGCGGCCTTTCTCGCGAGCCATCCCGTGCTGCGAATGCCGCTGGTCATCAAGACCTTCAAGCTCGACGCGGGCGATCAGATCTTTCGTGAGGCCCACCTCGCGGCGCGCGTGAGCTCTTCGCACGTCGTCGGCGCCGTCGACGCGGGCATCGAGAACGGCGTCCCCTTCGTGGTGCAGCGCTACGTCGACGGCATCGACCTCGAAGAGATCCTCGCGTCGCAGCGGGCCATCGGGCGCAGGCTCCCCGTCGAGGCCGTGTGTCGGCTCGTCGTCGACGCCGCGCTCGGGCTCCACGCGATTCATCAGGCGGGCGTCGTGCACCGCGACGTGAAGCCCGCGAACCTCTTTCTCTGCGGCAACGGGACGGCCGCCGTGGGCGACTTCGGCATCGCCGTCGAGAGCCGCTCGCGCGGCGTCGACAACCGCATCGTGGGCACGCCCCACTTCATGGCTCCCGAGCAGTGGAACCAGGCCGCCATCGACCGCCGCACCGACCTCTACGCCCTCGGCGCGACGGCTCACATGCTCACCACGAACGAGTCTGCGTTCCAGGGTGAGAGCGCCATCCAGCTCGGCATCGCGCACGTCACCGCGGTGTATGCGCCGCCGCCGCCGAGAGATCCGCGCGAGGCGTACCTCTTCGCCGTCATCGACAGGCTGCTGCGCAAGCGTCCTGAAGACCGCTACGCGAGCGCCGAGGCCGTGGCCCGCGCGCTCTCGGTGGTCACCTCGGCGCCCGCGCCCGTGAAGCAGCGCGACGAGCTCAGGGCCCGCGCGGGAGACGTCTCCATCGAGCTCGTGTTCGGCGACCTCGCGCAGCAGGAGGCCGACGTGATCGTCAACGCGGCCAACGGCGCGCTCGTCATGGACGCGGGCGTCGCCGCCGTGCTCCGTCGCGTGGGCGGCGACCAGATCGAGAAGGACGCGCTCGAAAAAGCCCCCGTCGCGATGGGCGACGTGGTGTGGACCGCAGCGGGTGACCTCAAGGCCCACTGGGTCGCGCACGCCGTGGCCGCGCTCGACAACGCCATCTGCCTCCAGCGCTGCACGCTGCGGGTGCTGCTCGAGGCCGAGGCGCGGCGCTGCGAGTCGGTGGCCTTCCCCGCGCTCGGGACGGGCATCGGCGGCGTGCCCATGGCCCTCGGCGCGAAGCTCCTGCTCGAAGCCGTGCGGACCTTCAGCACCCTCGAACCCGACCACGTCCGCGAGGTCCGCGTCGTGCTCTTCGACCCCCTCGCGATGGAGACCTGGGCCGACGTGCTCCAGTCGATGTGACGTTCTCTGTCACTGACAGGCTACGTCACCGCGCGCGTTGCGACGCGCCTCTCACGGCCGCACGCTCTCTCGCGTGGAACCCTTCGATCACCGCACCGCGGCCTCCAACGACGCGCTCCCTCGCCTCGACCTCGCGCTGATCCGCGACGGGGTCGGCGCGCGCAACCTCGACCGCGCGCGGCTCTACCTCGCCTGGGGCGCCCTCTCTGACACGCGTCGTCAGGGCGCGACGCTCACGGCCCGCTGCGAGGGCTCCGCCGAGGAGCGCTACCGCGTGCGCGCCCGCCTCGACGCGCGCGGCGTGGCCGAGGCCGCGTGCTCGTGCCCCGTCGGTGAAGCGGGCGTGTGCAAGCACGTCGGCGCGCTGCTCCTCGCGTGGTTCGAAGCCCCCGCGCGCTTCGTCGTCACGGCGCCCCTCGACGACGCCCTCGCAGCCCTCGGCGACGGACCGCTCCTCGCGCTCGTGCGAGAGATCCTCGCGCGACGTCCCGAGCTCGAACCGCTCGTCGAATCGCTCGTCCCGCAGCCTCGAACGAGCGCACCCGCGCGCGATGGCACGTGGCTCACGCGGGCTTCCGAGATCCTCCGCGCGCACCTCGACGGCGACCGCGTGACGAGCCTCGGAGACGCGCTCAACGCGCTCGTGTGTGAGGTTCCTGCGAACGATGTGACGGAGCGAGCGCGCGCGTTCGAAGAGATCGCCTCGGCCATCATCGGACGCTGGCGTCGCCTCGGCACCGACGCGGCGCCCGCGCTCTCCGTCGCGCGTGCGTGCATCGACGCGCTCGCGATGTGCCTCTCGCGATGCAGCGACGCGTGCGAGCGGGCCGCGATGCTCGACGCGCTCACGGGGCTCTACCGCTTCGACGTCGAGCAGGGCACCGCCACGCAGCACGCGCTCACGCCCGGACGTCACGCCGTCGCGCTCGCCTCGTCGAACGCGACCGACGACGAGCGACGCGCCATCGCCGCGAGGCTCCGCGCGGCCTGCGAGGAGGCCGACAACTGGCCGAGGCGCGCGTGGTCCATCGCGCTGCTCTCGTTCGAAGAGGGGATCATCGACGACGAGGTCTGGGAGTCGCGGGCGAGAGAGCTTCAGCGCCTCGGCGCGCTCACGCGTCACCTCGCCGATCGCGACAGGCTCACCGAGGCGCTCGACGAGGCGAGGCGCGTGCACGACGCCGAGGTGCTCGACGCGGCGAGCGCGCTCGCGTCGAAGGGGCTCGTCGAAGAAGCCGAATCGATCGTCACGGCGCGACTGGAGCGGGCCTCGGAGGCCAACCGCGCGAGGATGTCCGCGTGGCTCAAGGCGCGCGCCGAGGCGAGGCGCGACGCGCTCGGGGTGGTCTCTGCGATGGAGGCCGAGCTGCGCGCGCGACCCGAGATCCCCGCGTACGACGCGCTGCGAGAGAAGGCCCGCGAACACGGGCTGTGGGAGTCCGTCGAGGCGCGCGTCGACGCGTGGCTCGAGGAGCGCGGCAATCCGCTCGCGCTCGAGGTCTTCGTGCGTGACGGTCGCCTCGACGACGCGCTGCGCGTGGCCCTCGGCGACAGGCTCAAGCTCACCGCCGCCATCGCGCTCAAGCGCCAGCTCGCTGAATCGTTGGAGGTGCAACGACCGCGCGACGCGAGGGCCGTGTACCGCCGCGTCGTCGAGGGGCTCATCGCGCAGCGGAGCCGTCCGCAGTACCGCGAGGCGTGCAGGGTGATCTCACGCGCGCTCGCGCTCGACGCGCGCCTCGAAGGCGAGGCCGAGGGGCACCGCTGGCTCACCGCGCTACGAGAGCGCTACGCGGCGCTCCCCGCGCTCCAGCAGGAGCTCGACGCGCGCGACGAAGCAGCAGCCGCCGCGTAGTCGCGCCCGAGCGGGAATGGACGCGGCCCCCGGTGACGTTGCACCCTCACGACCGTCGATGCGCCTGCCGCTCACGCTGATCCCGCTCTTGTTCGTGCCCGTCGCGTGGATGCCAGCGTCGGCGCCCGCAAGGCCGCAGCGAAGAGTCGCCAATGCGCGCACCGCCGAGCGCACGCACGCGGAAGACCCTTGCGCGGGGCGCGAGATCGCGGGGCGCTGTCTCCCTGAACCCCGATGCGCGGAGGGTGAGCTCGACCTCGACGGGCTGTGCATCCCCACGGGCGCTGCGATGGACGAAGACCGCGGCGCGTCGATGGAGACCAACGCGCACGTCGACCGGAGCGGGCGGCGCGTGGTGTACGAGCACCTCCCGCGGCGCCCCGAGCTGCCCGCGGACTACGACCGATACATCTACCCGGTAGAGCCCTACGGCGGACACACCGTGACGAGCGGCTACGACCTCGATCGCAGAGACGAGTCGCAGCGTCGAGGCGCGACGCTCCGCGCGGTCGGACACGGCGGCGTGGATCTTCCGCAGGAGCGCGGCGCGCCGGTGAAGGTCGTGTCGCTGCGAGGCGAGGTCGGCGAGCCCGAGGTGGTCTTCGCGGGAGAGCTCTTCGGCAACAGCGTGGTGCTCCGGCACGTCGTGCGAGAGGGCGCGTCGCTCCAGACCTACCTCGCGCTGCACGGTCACCTCGACGCGATCGCGCCCGACATCGCGCGCGGGATGACCGTGCGACCGGGGACCACCCTCGGCTTCGTGGGCGACTCGGGCGCGCTCGGGGTGGTGCATCTGCACTACGAGGTGCGGCTCATGCGACAGGGCCTCGACCCGATGCGCGTCGATCCGCCGCAACACCTCGTCGATCAGGAGAACAGCGTCCCCTGCGATCCCCGCAACGTGCTCCCGTACCGCTGAGCGGGTCGCCGGAGGGTATCGCCGGGCGATGATTGTGTTCTAGACTCGCTCACAAGGTCGTGGAGCGCGCCTCCGATACGTCTGCCCACCACATCGGGCGCTACGAGGTGCTCGGCGAGCTGGGCACCGGCGGGATGGCCGTGGTGTACCGCGCGCACGACCCGCGACTCGGCCGTGACGTGGCCGTGAAGGTGCTGCACCCGCACCTCGCGAAGGACCCCGAGAGCCGCGCGCGCTTCGAACGCGAGGCCCGCGCCGCGGCGAGGCTGCGCCACCCCCACATCGTGGAGGTGTACGAGTTCTCGGGGCCCGACGAGCGCGAGAGCTACATGGTCACCGAGCTCCTCGAAGGGCCCACGCTGCGGCGCTTCGTCGAGCGTCACCCCGACGTGCCCGCCGAGGTGGCCGCGCTCGTGGGGATTGTTCTGTGCGGCGCGCTCGGAGCAGCGCACGCGCAGGGGGTCATTCACCGCGACGTGAAGCCCGACAACCTCATGCTCCAGGGCGGCGCGCTCAAGCTCACGGACTTCGGCATCGCGTTCGTCTCCGACGGCAACGGGATGACCGTGACGGGGCAGGTGCTCGGCTCGCCCGCGCACATGGCCCCCGAACAGATCGAGGGCGCCGACGTCGACGCGCGCACTGACGTCTTCGCCACGGGCACCGTGCTCTACCTCCTCGCGGTGGGGAAGCTGCCCTTCGAAGGCACCACGGCGCACGCGCTCTTGCGCAAGATCCTCGACGGAGAGTTCACCGACGCGTCGCGCGCCTCGCCCGCCGTGGGGCACCGCTTCGCGGGGATCATCCGTCGGTGCCTCGCGCGCCTCCCCGACGACCGCTACGCGAGCGCCGAGGCCCTGCGCGCAGACCTCTGCGCGTTCGTGAAGGAGGCCGGGATCGAGTTCCCCGAGCAGGAGCTTCGACACTACTTCGAGGACCCCGAGGGGTACGTCACGGCGCTGCGAGAGCGCATCAAAGAACGGCTCCCGCAGCTCGGTCAGGCCGCGCAGCGCAGCGGCTCCATCGGCGACGCGATGGGGTACTTCAACCGCGCGCTCGCGCTCGATCCCCGCAACACGAAGATCCTCGCGATGGTGCGCAGCGTCGCGCGCCGACGGCAGATGGAGCGCGCCGCACGCGCCGTGGGCATCGTCGCCGCGGCGGCCACGGTGACCGCTGTGCTTTCGGTGACGCTGCTGCAATCGCGCGTCCCGCCGAAGCCTCGCGCGCCCGTGGTGCAGGCCGACCCGTCGCCCGACCGCGAGCCCGTGCCCACCACGGTGATCGTGCGCGCGACCGACACCGCGCACGGAGAGCCGCGCGTCGTGGCCGCGGTCGACGCGAGCGTCGCGGAGCCTCCCGTCGAGGCCCACACGGCCGTGACCAACGGGCACCGCGAGACCCACACGGCGCGCGCTGCGAGCGACGCGGGCGCGCTGGCGACGGGCCCGATGCGCGAGGTGAGGATCTTCCCGAACCCCCTGAATGTGGTGTATGCCGTCAACGGCGGCCCGGTCACGCGGTGGTCGTCACAGGAGCCGATCGGGCATTTTCGTGTGGGCCAACAGGTTCGAGTCGTGGTCACCTCGATGGACGGTTCCCGTGAACCCTTCGAATGGAACGGCGTGATCCCACCCGGTCAGGGAGCCTTCAGCGTCCCGCGGGTGCGGCTCCCCGCGATTCGCTCGACGCCCGACGCCAACGGCACCGCGGCCATCGACCGGCCCACGTCCGCGCCGCTCAACTGACCCTCGCCCTCGCCCTCTCGCTCGCGCCGGGGATCGCCGCAGCCGACGAGGTCGACGACCTCATCCTCGGCCGCGACGCGTACATCAACGGCGAGTACGGCGAGGCCCTCGAGCGGCTCCGTCCCCTCGTCTCGATGGTGGCCCCGACGCCGCGCGTCGTCGCGCTCGTCACGGCCGCGCGCCGCTACTACGCCGCGTGCCTCTACGCGCAGCACCAGGAGGCCGCCGCGCGCGAGATGCTCATCCAGATGCTCCGCGACGATCCCCTCGCGCGCCTCGATCAGACGCAGTACGACCCTCGCTTCACGCGGTCCTTCGACCTCCTCCAGCGCGAGCTTCAGCCCGAGCTCGATCGCATGCTCACCGAGCGCGTGCTGGCCCGCGAGCAGGCCGAGGCCACGCGTCGCGCGCACGAGGCCCTCATGCGCGAGCTCATCTCGCACGAGGCCGAGATCGAGCGCGTGCCGCGAGAGCTCATGTGGGTGCCCTTCGGCGTGGGCCAGTTCGCCAACGGTCAGCGGGGGCTCGGCGCGGTGTTCCTCGCGCTCGAGGCGGCCCTCACGGTGACCTGCGCGACGACCTTCGCGCTGCACCAGTCGATCTATCCGCCGGGCGGCAGCTTCGCCCTCGACGACTACTCGCAGGCGCAGCTCGCGTACTCGCTCCAGCTCACCAACTGGATCTCCACGGGGCTCCTGGGCGCGGTGATCCTCGGCGGGGTCATTCAAGCGCAGATCGCGTGGCAGCCCGTGCGTCGGCGCACCGTGGTGCCCCGGCCGGTGCCGCGCGAGCTCGAGGGCGCGAGGCTCATGGCGGGCGCGTCGTCCGATGGGGCGACCCTCACGTTGCGCCTGACCTTCTGAGCGCGACGCTGAATGGTGAAGGGAACCGCCGCGTCGTGGCATAGAGAAGCCGCAGCGAGTCTGCGAGCAGGAGCGTGAGTGGCGATGAAGATGGATCGTGAACGTGGTCGTTGGGGTGTTTGCTTCGGAGTGCTCGGCGCGCTGGTGCTCGCCGGCGCGATGGTCTCGACGCCCCAGGTGGCAGAGGCGCAGCGACGACCGGCCGCGGTCAACGGCGTCGCGCAGTTCAACAAGGCGTGCGGCCGGTGCCACCCCCACGGAGACGAGGACACCGGTCCCGATCTCCACAACCTGAACAAGACCGAAGCGGAGATGACCACCATCATCCGCAACGGTCAGAAGCGCATGAAGGCCATCGGACCGGCGAAGCTCTCGAACGCCGACCTCGCCAAGGTGATGATCTTCCTCCGCAGCATCCACTCGGTTCACTGAACAGCACTGAGCATCCACGCAGGGGCTTCAAGTGATGCTTGAAGCCTCTCGCGATCCCTTCACTGAACGAGTGTCAAGACAGCGCCGAGCAGAGCGGCGTGTGCTGGTCTGCGCGCTCGGCGGTCAGCGACCGGCGACGGTTCGATGGGGCGCGTGGTGCCCCTCGGGGCGCGGCTTCGCGGGCGTGTCGCGGCCCTCGACGATGCGCTGGATCGTCTGCGCGTCGAGGCCCCGCGCCGTCGCGTCGAGGGTGAAGAGCGCCGCCGACTCGGGGTAGAAATCGCGCTTGAGCAGGGGGTGGTGCCGCCCCGCCGCGATGCGGCGCTGCACGGCCACGACCTGGCGCACGCGGTCGAAGAGCTTCCTCGGGATCGCGAGGCGCTCTTGAATGGGCGTGAAGAAGCTGGTGACCGCCGTGGCGATGTCGCGCTCGCCTTCGAGGGCCTCGAGCGCGGGCTCGAGCACGAGGGCCGCGAAGAGCGTCGCGTCGGAGCCGGCTCCGTCGGAGAGCGTGCGCGCGTCGAGGGCCCGGAGGCGCTGCCAGAGTCGCGTCGCGTTGTCGGGGTCGTCGTCGAGAAAGGCCGAGAGCTCGGGGAGCACCACGGCGAGCACGCCGGTCTCCCACGCGAGCCAGAACGAGCGCCGCGACGCGCCGCCGCGGAGGAGCCGCAGGATCTCTTCGAGGAGCCGCGGGCGCGCGGCGCGGAGGAGGTCGTCGCGGTGCACCACGATGGCGTCGTAGACGGGAGGCTCGATGCCGAGGTCGAGGCGCGCGGCGAACTTGATCGCGCGGAGGATGCGCACCGGGTCTTCGCGGAAGCGCACGTCGGCGTCGCCGATGGTGCGGATCACCCTGCGCTCGATGTCCGAGAGGCCCCCCACGTAGTCGACGATCTCGCGGCGCTCGAGGTCGTAGAAGAGCGCGTTCATCGTGAAGTCACGGCGCGCGGCGTCTTCCCACGGCTCACCGAACACGTTGTCGTGACGGATGAGGAGGTCTTGATCGTCGTCGGGGCGCGGGCGGCGCGTGGTGACCGTGAGCGGCTCGGTGTTGTTCTCGACGCCGTCGTCGCCGTCGCCCTCGGGCGAGGCCGCGGGGTCGAAGACGTCGTCGAGCGGGAGCTCCATCGACGGGTCTTTGCGGAAGGTCGCGACCTCGATGATCTTCGACCCGAACATGATGTGGGCGAGCCTGAAGCGTCGCCCGATGATCCGGCAGTTGCGGAAGAGGTGCTTCACCTCGTTGGGGCGCGCGCTCGTGGCGACGTCGAAGTCCTTCGGCGTCTTGCCGAGGAGGAGGTCGCGGACGCAGCCTCCGACGAGGTAGGCCGCGTGGCCCGCTCGCACGAGGCGCTTGACGACCTTGGCGGCGTCGGCGTCGATGCGCTCGGGTGAGACCGTAAAGGGTACGGTGCGCGGCGTAGGGCGGTTGTTGCTAGAAGACGAGGCAGACACAGGGGGAGTCCATCATCGCGAGAGTGGATCGTACGCGGTGGCGTTGCGGTCGCACCGTCGCTCGCCGTTGGGTACCATACGCTGACGCCATCGCTTTCACCAGCGCCGCGCGAGGCGGGAGCACAGGAGGTGTGTTCTGTCTACGAGACCTCGCCCGGGGGGGGTTTGGGGTCGTCGAGCTCGACGCGGGCGGCGAGGAGCTCGTCGTCGGTGGCCTTGCGGACATCCACGACGCGCACCTGAAAATTGAGGGTCTCGCCCGCGAGGGGGTGGTTGGCGTCGACGGTGACGTGGTCGTCGTGCACCTCGATGACGCGCATGGTGATGGTGGTGCCGTCGTCGCCCTCGGCCGAGAACTCCTGCCCGATGACCACGTTCGTGGGGTCGGGGAACTCCTCGCGGTCGACGTCGAACACGTCGGTGTCGTCGCGGAGCCCGTAGGCGTCTTCGGGGGTCACGGTGACGTTGACCACGTCGCCCGCGCGCGAGCCTTCGAGGGCCATCTCGAGCCCCGGGACGACCGCGCCGAGGCCCCACACGAAGCCGTGCGGGTCTTCGCCGTCGGTGCTCTCGAGGAGGTTTCCGCGGCTGTCGCGGAGTGTGTAGTGAATCCGCAGGAAGGTGCCGGGGCCGATCTCAACGCTCATTGGGTACTCTCCGGGCGATCGAACTACGAGGGCGCCGAGGAGCGCGAGTTTTCTGCGGCGCTACGCGCGCGGCCTCCGACGGCGCGTGACGAGCGCGAGGCCCGCCAGCAGCGCGATCGCGCCGAGGCCGCGGTTCGAGCTTCCCACGCGGCAGCCGCAGCCCTGCGGGAGCGGCTGCGCGCCGGTGTCTCCAGCGCGCGCGTCGAGGGAGGCGTCGGTGACGAGCGGCACGTCGGCGGGGGCCGACGCGTCGGGCAGCGGACCGACAGAGCGCGTGAAGCGCGTGCCGTCGCTGGTCACTTCGGCGGAGGTGCCCGAGGGGCCGATGGCGCGGACCGCGAAGAAGTACCGGCGGTTGGTCGTGAGCCCGGTGCCGAAGAGCACCTGGCGCGTCGAGGCGTCGACCGTGGTGAAGGGGTTGGCCGGGTCCGTCGCGCTGCGCGAGATCGCCGTGCCGCCCGCGGTGAACACCGCCCACTCGTACTGGGTCGCGCCGGGCACCGCCGCCCACGACGCCGCGATGCCCGCGCCGCGCGTCTCGTCGACGTCGTCGGTGCCGGGCGTGGCCGGGTCGATGTCGTTCACGAACATCGGCGCGGGGAAGCGCTCCGTGTCGATGCCGTAGAGGAAGCCGTCCGACGCCTCGACGAGCAGCTCGTCTTCGCGGTCGCCGTCGGTGTCCGCGAAGATCGCCTCGCCCACCGACGCGCGGAGGTTCAGCGCCCAGAGCAGCCCCGGCCCCGCGGCGCAGGGGTCGACCGCGTAGAGGTACCCGTCGGTGCTGCCCACCAGGAACGCGCGCTGATCGCCCCAGAGGTGCGCCGTCGCCGTGACGTTGCCGAGGAGCCCCGCGTTGACGTTCGTCGCCGCGAGCGCCGCGTCGTCGGCGAACGCGCGCCCGCCCGCCAGCACCACGTTGTTCCGAACCGCGCCCGTCTCTGCGTTGGCGATGAGCAGGTGCGCGCCGCCGTAGTCGACGTCGGCGAACATCAGCCCCGCGGGGCACTGCACCACCGCGCCGAGGATGCGCGTCGAGCGCGTCCCCGTCGGCAGCGACCACGCCGTGTTGATCGCGAGCGGCGACCGTTGGATCACAGCGCCCGAAGGCGCGCCCACCGATCCGCTGCCGATCACCGTCACCGCGCCGGCGCGACCGCGCACGTTCACGGGCGTCGAGACGTAGATCGGCAAGCCCGACGCGAGCAGCGCGCCCGTGTCGCCCGACAGGAGCCGCAGCGGCGACTGCATCGAGATCAGCGCGTCGTCGCGCCCGTCGCCGTCGGCGTCGTCGACGCCGAGGTAGCCGAAGCCGCTGCCCGCCACGACGATGGGGTTCGAGGTCCACGCGACCGCGCCGTTGGCCACGGCCACCACGGTGCCCTCGCCGTTCGTGCGGTCGACGATCGGCGCCGCGTAGCGCGTGGGGCCCGACGTGCTGCGCAGCGGCACCACGTCGCCGTTGAAGGCCTGCCGCGCCGAGAGCAGCGGGACGCGAAACACCGACGTCGTGCCGTCGGGCCGTCGCCCCTCGATGGCGTCGCCCTGCGTCGCGACGAGGAGGTCGTGCGCGCCGTCGCCGTTCTCGTCGATCGCGACGGGGTTGGTGGCGCCGCGCCAGTCCCAGCGGCGCTCGGGCTGACGGGTGATGGTGGCCTGCGAGGCGTCGATGCGCTGGAGGATGCCGCGGGAGTTCTGCGTGACGATCTCGCTCGCGGGGCGGTCGAAGCGTGCTGCGATGGGGACGGGGCCGATGGCGCTCGAGCCCGAGTAGAACCCGCCCGTGCGGATGCCGGGCAGCGAGACCTCCTGCGCGTCGCCGAAGTTGATCACCCGGAGCATCGGGTCGAGCACGAGGAGAAAGCCGTCGGAGCGCGCGAGGAGCACGCCGGGGCCCGGCGCGGCGACGTCCTCTTCGGGCGTGGCGGTGACCACGGAGGTGTCTTCGGGCAGCGCGTAGGTGGCGCGCATCACGGGCGGCTCGGTGGCGTCCCAGAGCTCCACCGCGTTGTTGCGCACGAGGAGGAGGCCGCGGCGGTCGGTGCCCGGCAGCGCGAGGTCGAGCTGCGCGTTCGCGGCCGACCCCGAAGCCCACTCGTTGCGGCGGAAGTACTGCGGCAACGACCCGTTGGGCAGGGTGAACGCGGGCGCGGGCACGGCCGCGTCGGCGTTGAGGGTCGTGAAGCGATAGCCCAGGAGGTTCGTGCCCCGCTGCACCACGAGGGTCGGGCGCTGCCCCATCGCGAGGGTGTAGATCCCGCGCACGGTGGCGTCGGGGAGCCGCGCGCGCACCTCGCCCGTGGGGCCGTCGAAGACGTACGTCGTCGTGACGCCCGCTTCGAGGAAGGTCGTGGCGATCTCGACGCGCCCGTCGCCGTCGAAGTCCGCCGCGCTGTTCTGGAGGAACGTGTGGACGTCGGTCTCCTGGTTGGCGACGTTGCGGAACCACCGCACGTAGAGCCGCGTGGCCGCGGGGCGGCGCGGGTCGTAGCTCGCCACGAAGACCGCGCGCGAGTTGATCGCGGCGGCGTACGACTGGTTCGTGTACCCGACGATGTCGAGGTTGCCGTCGCCGTCGATGTCGACCACGTCGGTGACGTTGGTGCCGTAGGGGATCGAGAAGCCCGTGGGAAAGCCGCCCTGCGGGTCCTCTCCGCCCGAGGCGACCTTGGCGCCCGTGCGGCCCTCGAAGAGGTACATGTTGCGGGTGCCGAACGCGACGACCTCGGTGCGGCCGTCGTTGTTGAGGTCCGCGACGACGTCGTTCTGGCCGCAGTTGTACTCGCGGCCTCGCTCGAGCTGCCAGAGCCGCTGGTCGCCGTTGTCGACCCCGGCGCCGAACCCGCGCGCGAAGCTGTACGCGTAGGACACGTCGCCCGCGGAGTCGGTGCTCCCGCAGGCCGCGTCGGCGATGTACATGTCGTCGATCATGTCGCCGTCGAGGCGCGCGAAGCGCACGGCGCCGATCGAGGGGCCGTACGGCGGCGCGCTCGAGCGCCACTCCAGCGCGCCGGTGCGCGACGAGAACACCATCACGCGACCCGGGCGCCCCGTGGCCACGATGTCGAGCGTGCCGTCGTTGTTGAGGTCGCGCAGCGCGTCGATGCGAAAGAGGTCGAAGGGGGGCGTCTCCCACAGGATCGAGTCGTCGAAGCGCTTGGCCACGAGGCGCCCGCCCGAGAGGATCACCACGTCGCCCGTTCCGTTGCCGTCGACGTCTGCGGCGAAGACCTGCTGCGCGCCGAGCGAGCCGCCCAGGTAGGTGCGCCACGCGATCGTCGGGCGCTCGAGCGCGCTCTGTCCCGTCGAGGCCGCGGTGCGCTGCGGGTCGTGGCGCGCCATGGGCCACTCGGCACGCGCGTCGCGCGCCGCGAAGGCCGCGAACCCGAGCGCGGCGAGGAGGGAGATGTGTCGTCGTCGGGAGGTCTTCTTCGCGCGTCGCATGGGCGCGCGACGCTATCACGCTTCAGTGATGGTGACGGCGGCGACGCTCGTGCGACGACCCGTGGCCGTGACCCCGGCGATGCCCCTCGCGATGCTCCCGATGGCGGCCGTGATGACGGCCGTGGCGGTGGTGCCCTTCGACCTCTTCGGGCGCTGCGGTGGGGGTCTCCTCGGGGGCCGCGGCGACGGGGGCCGCGACGACAGGAACCGCGACGGGTGTCGGCGTCGCGATGACCGGGCCCACGGTGCCCGCGACCACCTCGGTGATGACGAACTCCACGCGGCGGTTGACGGCGCGGCAAGCATCCGTGTCGCGGTTGCAGAGCGGGCGCGTCGACCCGTAGCCCGCGGCCTCGATGGCCGGCCCCGTGGCGCCGTTCGCGCGGAGGAAGACCATCACCGCGGTGGCGCGACGACTCGAGAGGTCCATGTTGAACTCGGGCGCGCCGCGCTCGTCGGCGTGGCCGTCGATGCGCAGCCGACGGATCTCGGGGTGCGCCACGAGCAGGTGCGCGACCTCGCGCAGCACGGGGAACGACTCGGGGCGGATCTCGTCGCGCGCGGTGTCGAAGCGGATGCGCTGCGAGATCTCGATGCGCTCGTCGCGCACCTCGGCGGCGGCGACGGGGGCGTCGTCGGGGCAGCCGTCGGTGTCTTCGAAATGGTTGCGCGACTCGCGTTCGAAGGGGCACTGGTCGGCCGTGTCGGGGATGCCGTCTTCGTCGTTGTCGCGGTCGGGGCAGCCGTCGGAGTCTTCGTACTGGTCGTGGTCTTCGGGGGCGCTCACGCAGTGGTCGACGTCGTCGGGCACGCCGTCGCTGTCGCGGTCGGGCACCACGGGCGGAGGCGCGGGCGTCGGCTCCGGGATGCGCAGCGTGAGCGCGACGCCGACCGAGAGGAACCGCGCCTGCTGCGGGTTCTGGAGCTCCGGGGGTTGCGTCACCTGTACGTAGCGCACCACGGGGCCGAGCGCGACGCTGCGGCCGAGCGCGAACTCCCATCCCACCCCCACGTCGAAGGCGAAGCGCTGGAGGTCGCCCGTGATCGCGAGGCCCGCGTTCGCGTCGATGAAGGGCCCTCCCACGAAGCGCCTTCGGAACTGATGCGCGAGGCGCACGCCGCCGGAGATCATGGTGAGCCGCCCGGGCGGACTGTCCACCGCGTTCGGGTCGCGGTTGCGAAACCACCACGTCCCCACCGAAGCCTGGAGCCCGAGCGGTCCGACGAGGTCGACGCCGAGGCGCGCGATGCCGTCGACGCCGATGCCGAAGCTGCGCGTGGGCGGCGTCGTGAGCATCCAGTCGACGCCTCCTTCGAGGCGCAACGCGAGGCGACGGATCCCCTGCGCGGAGGCGGTGGAGCACGGCGCGAGCGCGGCCAGCAGTGTGACGAAGGCGACGCGTCGGGCTCGCATGGGGCGGCGCTAGTGTCGCCCGGTCGCGCCCGAAGACGCAATCAGAACGAAAGATTCCGCCTTCGCAGCCCTCGCGGCGTGCCGTAGTCTCGGCGCCAACAACGATGCGCGATCTCCACTCGTGGCTCTCCCTCCGCGCGCCGCTGGCGTCGCTCGCTCTCCTCGCGGTGGCCTCCTTCGGGTGCGACGCCGCGCCGCCCACCGCCGACGCGACGGTCGACAGCGCGGGCGTCGACGCCTCGCTGGGCGCCGACCTCGGCGCGAGCTGTCCCCCGTCGAGCTGCGCGCGCCCCGAGTGCAACGGCCAGCTCTGCGGCGCCGGCTGCGCCTGCCTCGCGCGAGCGCCCACGGAGACCGCGTGCAACGACGGCGCAGACAACGACCGCGACGGGATGAGCGACTGCGCCGACCCCGACTGCGCGGCCCAGTCGTGCGGCGTGGGCTGCGCGTGCGGAGGGAGGGCGCGCGCCGAGGTGCTCTGCTCCGACGGCCAGGACAACGACGGCGACATGCTGTCCGACTGCGCCGACCCCGACTGCAACGGCCTCTCGTGCGGCGCGGGCTGCGTGTGCGCGACGCCCACGCCGACCGAGGCCCTCTGCGGCGACGGGCGCGACAACGACGGCGACATGCGGATCGACTGCGCCGACTCCGACTGCAACAACGGCGTCTGCGGCGCGGGCTGCAACTGCGCGACGCTCGCCCGCGCGGAGTCGAACTGCACCGACACGACGGACAACGACGGCGACACGCGCGTCGACTGCGCCGACGCGGACTGCAACAACGCCTCGTGCGGCGCGGGCTGCAACTGCGTGGGCGGCGCGCGCGCCGAGACCGACTGCACCGACGGGATCAACAACGACGACGAGGGCGCGACGGACTGCGGCGACCCCGACTGCGCGGGCCGCGCGTGCGCCGCGGGCTGCACCTGCCTCGCGAGCGCGCGCGTCGAGGTGTCGTGCCGCGACGGCGTCGACAACGACGGCGACACGCGCGCCGACTGCACCGACCCCGACTGCAACGGGCAGTCGTGCGGCCTCGGGTGCACCTGCGTGGCGACGGCGCGCGCCGAGACCGTGTGCAACGACCGCGCGGACAACGACGGCGACACGCGCGTCGACTGCGGCGACCCCGACTGCAGCGGGCGCTCCTGCGGCGTGGGGTGCACCTGCGTGGGCACCGCGAGCTTCGAGTCGTTCTGCTCCGACGGCACCGACAACGACGGCGACATGCAGGTCGACTGCGCCGACTCCGACTGCGCGGGCGTCACCTGCGGCGCCGGGTGCACCTGCGCCTCCGCGACGCGCACCGAGACGCTCTGCAACGACCGCGCGGACAACGACGGCGACATGCTCATCGACTGCGCGGACTCGGACTGCGCGGGCGCCTCGTGCGGCGTCGGGTGCCGCTGCGGGTTCGGCGCGACGCAGGAGATCGGCTGCTCCGACGGCGTCGACAACGACGGCGACATGCGCGTCGACTGCGCGGACTCGGACTGCAACGCGCTCGCCTGCGGGACGGGCTGCAACTGCGTGGGCGGCGCCGGGCAGGAGACCGCCTGCGCCGACGGCGTCGACAACGACGGCGACCGCCGCGTCGACTGCGCGGACTCCGACTGCAACGCGCAGTCGTGCGGGACGGGCTGCGCGTGCGGGCTCTCGGCGCGCACGGAGAACCGCTGCAACGACGGCCTCGACAACGACGGCGACATGCGCGTCGACTGCGCGGACTCGGACTGCAACGCGGCCTCGTGCGGGACAGGCTGCACCTGCGTCGCGGGCGCGGCGCAGGAGACCACCTGCAACGACGGCCTCGACAACGACGGCGACATGCGCGTCGACTGCGCCGACGTCAACTGCAACGCCCTCGCGTGCGGGACGGGCTGCGCGTGCGTCGGCGGCGCCGCGCAGGAGACCACCTGCACCGACGGCATCGACAACGACGGCGACGGCATGACCGACTGCGCCGACACGCTCAACTGCCGCGCGGCCACGTCGTGCGGGACGGGTTGCGTCTGCGGCGCCGGCGTCGCGACGGAGTCGCAGTGCGACGACGGCGCCGACAACGACCGCGACGGACGGACCGACTGCGCCGACACCGACTGCGCCGCCCGCACCTGCGCCGCGTCGAGGCTCTGCTGCGCGAGCGGCACATGCGGCTGCTGAGCGCGATCGTCGGCGCGGCCCTCGCTGCGACCGCGCTCGCGGGCTGCGACGGCGTCTCGCTGGTCGACGGCACGCCCCGGAGCGTCGAGGTCGACGCGGGGAAGGTCGACGTCTTCGAGGCGCCTCCGCCGTGCGCGGCGCCCTCTGACTGCGCGCGGCCCGAGTGCGTGGCCGTGGGCTGCGGTCAGGGCTGCGCGTGCGGCCCCGCAGGGCCCGCGGAGTCAGCCTGCGCGGAGGGCGCCGACAACGACCGCGACGGACGGATCGACTGCGCCGACCCCGACTGCGAGGCCCAGACCTGCGGCGTGGGCTGCGTGTGCGCGGGCGGCGCGCGCACCGAGGCGCGCTGCGACGACGGCGGCGACGACGACGGCGACGGGCGGACCGACTGCGCGGACTCCGACTGCGACCGGCGCGCGTGCGGCGCGGGGTGTACGTGCGTGCGAGGCGCGCGCGCCGAGTCGGTGTGCTCAGACCGCCTCGACAGCGACGGCGACGCGCTCACCGACTGCGCAGACCCCGACTGCGAGGGGCTCGCCTGCGGCCCCGGCTGCACCTGCGTACGAGGCGCGCGCGCCGAGTCGAACTGCGCGGACACGTCGGACAACGACAACGATCGGGTGCAGGACTGCGGCGACCCCGACTGCGAGAACCTCGCCTGCGGCGTCGGGTGCGTGTGCCTCCGCGAGGCGCGCGCCGAGATCAGCTGCTACGACGGGATCGACAACGACGGCGACCGCACCGTCGACTGCGCCGACGCCGACTGCGACGCTCGCGCGTGCGACACGGGCTGCCTGTGCGTGGCCCGCGCGCGCTCCGAGGCCGCGTGCCGCGACGGCCTCGACAACGACGCCGACGGCGACATCGACTGCGCCGACGTGAACTGCAACGCGCAGTCGTGCGGCGTGGGGTGCTCGTGCCTCGCAGGGATCCAATCCGAGAGCGACTGTCAAGACCGCGTTGACAATGACTCCGACGGGCTGAGCGACTGCGCCGACCCCGACTGCGCGGCGCGCTCGTGCGGGCTCGGGTGCGTGTGCACGGGGATGGCCGTCGCCGAGACCTTCTGCGCCGACGGCGCGGACAACGACGGCGACACGCGGATCGACTGCGACGACCCGAACTGCCTGAACCAGACCTGCGGCGCGGGCTGCACCTGCCGCGGACGCAGCACGGAGTCGGTCTGCGCCGACGGCGTCGACAACGACGGCGACGGGCGGATCGACTGCGCCGACCTCGACTGCGTGTCGCTGTCGTGCGGCGTCGGGTGCCGCTGCGTCGCCGACGCGCGCCAGGAGACGCTCTGCGCCGACGGCACGGACAACGACGGCGACATGCGCGTCGACTGCGCCGACCCCGACTGCAACGCGCTCGCGTGCGGCCCGGGGTGCCTGTGCATCGGCGGCGTCGTGCGCGAGACCGCGTGCGACGACCGCACCGACAACGACGGCGACCGCCGCGTCGACTGCGCTGACACCGACTGCGCGGCGCAGAGCTGCGGGCTCGGGTGCGCGTGCGCCGTGGGGGCCCCCGAAGAGATCGCGTGCAGCGACCGCGCGGACAACGACGGCGACGGGCGCGTCGACTGCGCCGACACCGACTGCGCGTCGCAGTCCAGCGGCGCGGGGTGCGCCTGCGCGGCCGGCGCGGCGCAGGAGACCGCGTGCGCCGACGGCATCGACAACGACGGCGACAGCCGGACCGACTGCGCCGACGCGAGCTGCAACGGCGCGAGCTGCGGCTCCGGGTGCGCGTGCGTGGGCAGCACGGCGCAAGAGACCGCGTGCGGCGACGGCGCGGACAACGACGGCGACGGCGCGAGCGACTGCGCAGACCTGTTGAGCTGCCGCGCGGGCGCCTCGTGCGGAACAGGCTGCGTCTGCGGCAGCGGCGTCGCGACGGAGTCGCAGTGCGACGACGGCGCCGACAACGACCGCGACGGACGGACCGACTGCGCAGACCCCGACTGCAACGCCCGCGCGTGCGCCGCGTCGAGGCTCTGCTGCGCGACGGGCGTCTGCGGCTGCTGACCTGCGCTCGGCGCGAGCGACGGACTCAACGAATTGACGAGACCCGCGCGGCCGTGCGACGTGCCGATGTGTGATCACGGAGAGGCTTCGCGGTGTTCTGGCTGTCTTCGCGCTCGCGGCCTGCTCGTCGGAGAGCAGCGGCGACGCAGGCCCCGCGACAGACGGCGCAGTCGACGTCACGCGCGCCGATGCGGCCGATGCAGACGCGCCCTCGGGTGACGCGCCCGCGGATGTCGCAACGATCGATGCGCCGCCCGACGCGGCCGAAGACGCCGCCACGCTGCCGGTGGTGCCCGTGGGCGGAGCGTGTGACCCGACCGAACGCACCAACGTCTGCGCGATGGCCTCGACCTGCGCGGGCACCGGAACGATGGCGCGCTGCGTGGCCGACGGCGCGATGGGAGGCCGGTGCCGCGCGACGGCGTCCTCGCGCTGCGACACGGGCCTCGCGTGCGACGACGACCGCCTCTCGCCGACGTGTCGAACGGCCGTCGCAGAGGGCGAGCGCTGCGACCCGGCGGGGGTGACCAACGTCTGCGTCGCGCCCGCGCGCTGCACCACCGCGATGGGGATGTCGACCTGCCGGACGGCGCCCTACGTCGAGTCGCGGCTCACGCCGCCGACCTTCATCAACGCCTGCGCGACGGGCGGCACGCGCGTCTCGCTGGCGGGCACCTCACGCGACGACGCGCACGCGACGGCGGCGCTGACGATCCCGTTCACGTTTCGGTTCTTCGGGGTGGACTACACGCAGGTGTGGCCGAGCACCAACGGTTACGCGGTGTTCGGCGCGACGGCGCCGCAGGATCGGGCGGGCGGACGCGATCGCTTTCCCGCCGACGAGGGCCCGCTCGTGGCGGCGTTCTGGGCGGATCTGGTGCTGCGCGCCGCGCCGGGGTCAGACCTCTGCGTGCGGACCGTGGGCACGGCGCCCGACCGACAGTTCGTGATCGAGTGGCTCGACGCGTACCACACGACCTACGACACGACGCACCTCACGTTCGAGCTCGTGCTGACCGAGACCACGAACACCGTCGACGTGATCTACAGCCGCCTCGATCCCACGGGAGACACCATCGCGGAGTACGTCCACGGCGCGCTCGCGACGATCGGGCTCCAGAGCGACCGCGGCGCGCAGTTTGTCGCGCACGCGGGCACCGTCGCGACGACCGCGGGCCTGCGCTTCACCCCGCGCTGACGAGCGCACGGTCCGTCACAGCGTGTTGCCGAGATAGAACTGCGGAGAGCATCGAATCGAGGGGGCGCGACGCCGCGCGCGTTGCGAAGGACCGACGCCATGACTGAACTGCCCGAAGGCTTCCGCCCGTTCGTCGACGCGCTCAAGGCGCACATCCGCGAGTCGCAGCTCCGCGCGGCGCTCGCGGTCAACCGCACGCTTCTGACGCTCTACTGGAACATCGGCCGCGCCATCACCGACCGGCAGGACGTCGAAGGCTGGGGCGCGCGCGTGATCGACCAGCTCGCCGACGAGATCCAGCGCGCGTTCCCCGGCGTGGGCGGGTTCTCGCGCCCGAACATCTACCGGATGCGCGCCTTCTACCTCGCGTACCCATTAGAAAATAGGCCTTCCGAAATTGTCTCACAGCCTGTGAGACAATTCGCGGAGCCGCTTCCCGCCGGAGTGCCGGACCTCCCCTGGAACCACATCGTCACGCTTCAGCGCCTCAAAGACCCGTCGCTCCGCGCGTGGTACGCGCGGGCCGCCGTCGAAGGGGGCTGGAGTCGCGCGGTGCTGCTCACCCAGATCGAGACGCGGCTCCACGAGCGCGAGGGCGCGGCGATCACCCACTTCGCGCGGACGCTCCCGCCGCCTCGGTCTGACCTCGCGCAGCAGACGCTGAAGGACCCGTACGTCTTCGACTTTCTGACCCTCGGGCGCGAGGCCCACGAGCGCGACCTCGAAGCGGGCCTCGTCGCGCACGTCGAACGCTTTCTCCTGGAGCTCGGCGTGGGCTTCGCGTTCGTGGGGCGGCAGGTCCACCTCCGCGTCGGCGAGCAGGACTTCTACCTCGACCTGCTCTTCTATCACCTCAAGCTCCGGTGCTTCGTGGTGATCGAGCTCAAGGCCGTGGCCTTCGAGCCCGAGTTCGCGGGCAAGATGAACTTCTACCTCTCCGCCGTCGACGCCCAGATGCGTCACCCGAGCGACGCGCCGAGCATCGGGTTGATCCTGTGCAGAGGGCGTGACCGCATGGTGCTTGAGTACGCGCTGCGCGACGTGCAGAAGCCCATCGGCGTCGCGGAGTGGGAGACGCGCCTCGTCGCGTCGCTGCCTCAAGAGTTCGTCGGCGCGCTCCCGTCGGTGGAGCAGCTCGAGGCCGAGCTCAACGCGGCGGACGCCTCGGAGGAGAAGACCTGATCACCGCTCACAGCGTGTTGCCGAGATAGAACTGCAACGTCTGAAACACGCTCTCGCCGGCGCTCGTGACGGGCGCGATCACGAAGCCCACGTCGAGCGCCACGATGCCCACGGGAGACACGTAGCGCAGGCCCACGCCGGGCGAGTAGCGCAGCGCGAAGTCGTCGATGAAGTTCGTCGCGTCGGCCCACACGTTCCCCACGTCGAGAAAGGCGCCCACTTCGAAGCTGTTGGAGATGAACGCGAGCGGCACGCGCAGGTCGGCCACCATGTTCACGTAGAGGTCTCCGCCCGGCGCGAGGGCCACGCCCGCCGCGGGCGCGCTCTGCAGGCGGTCTTGCGGGACGAGCTGGTTCTGCGTCCATCCGCGCATCGACCCGGCGCCGCCGAGCCAGAAGAGCCTCGACGGGTGCGTGCTCGTCGCCGAGGAGCCCGAGAGCGTGTGGTTGTATCCGCCGCGCGCGCTCAGCGCGAGCACCACGCGCGAGAAGAGCGGGACGTACCCCGTGAAGCGCGCCTCGACGTGGAGCGTGCGATCGGCGGGAGTCTTCGAAGCGGCGTCGGTGCTGCCCGGCGCGGCGTCGAAGCCGAGGAGGTTCAGCACCTCGGTGGTCACCGACGCGTAGTAGCCGCTGCGGGGCGTGAGGGGGTTGTCGCGGCCGTCCCACACGGCGCCGAGGCGCGTCGCAAAGAGCAAACTGCGCCCGGGGATGTAGCGCACGAAGCTCTGCGCCTGCTGCCTCGCTTGAAGGTCACAGATCGCCACGGTGGCCGCGTCGGGCCACCCCTGCGGCGGGTTCTGCGGTCGGCGGCTGTTGATGCAGTTGGTGTAGAAGCTCCCGCGGATCGAGCCCGCGTCGCCGAAGACGCCCACGTCGATGTTCTGGAGCTCGTTGGTGAGCGAGAGCGAGAACCTCGGGATGGGCCGCCAGGTGAGCGTTCCGCCGATGCCGTAGGTGGTGAGCGCGAGGGCCCAGGGCTGGAGCGCGCGGCTCACCACGGCGTCGAGCGAGGCGCTGAAGCGCGGCCCCACGCCGGGCAGAAACGGGAACGCCAGCGAGACCGGGAGGCGATACGAGAACCGTTGAATATCCCAGTCTTCGACGTTGGTGGGCGCCGTCGGCGCGACGAGCGGAACGGGCAGGAGGTAGCCCGCCTCGGGTCGCACCGCGAGGTTCATCGCGAAGCCGCCGATGTCGAGCAGCGCGAACTCGAGGCCGAGGCGCGCGCCCTGTCCGAGCGAGAAGCCCGCGCGCATCTCGAGCCGCACGCGGCGGTCTTGCACCACGCGCACGAGGAGGGTCTTCACCGGCGCCTCGATGTCGCCGTCTTCGAGGCCGACGTTCACCGCGCTGAAGACGCCGAGGTCGTAGAGCTGCCGCTGGCTCGCGCGCAGCCCCGAGAGCGAGAACGTATCTCCCTCGTGCAGGTCGAGCCGCGAGCGCAGCACGGCGTCTCGCGTGGTGGAGTTCCCCCGCACCTCGACGCGGCCGATGCGGACGCGCGGGCCCTCGTGCACGACGACCCGCACGCGGGCCCGTGTGTGATCGGGCGAGCGCTCGATCTCGGGCTCGACGCGCGCGAACGCGTAGCCCTTCTCGCGGTACCAGTCTGAGAGCCGAACGCGCGCCTCGCTCACCTCGCGGTACGACAGCGCCACGCCGAGCGGGAGCCCCCACACCTCGGCCAGCGCCGCGCTCGGGAGCGCGCGATTCCCGTCGAAAACGAGCTCTTCGACGTAGCTCCTCGGGCCCTCGGTGACGCGCAGCGTGACGTCGAGGCGCGGTCCCTCGGGGGTCTCGACGCGGGCCGTGTCGGGCGTGGCCACCGCGGCGTCGAGGTAGCCGCGCTCGCGGTACGCATCCACGATGCGCTGCGCGGCGGTGCCGTACGCGCCCACGGTGAAGGTGCGCTCTCGCCAGATGCGTCCGCGGTACGGGTGCGGCGTCGCGGGGAGCTCGGCGCGCGCGGCCTCCTCGACCATGGTGCGCAGCTCTTCTTCAGAGAGCACCGTCGCGCCGGGAAAGCGCATCGAGCGCACCAGCACCTGGCGCCCCTCGACGATCGAGAAGCGCAGCGTGCGGGTGCCGTCGCTGCTCTCGGGCGCGAGCGAGGCGCGCACGCGGGCCTCGCTCCACGCGCGGCGGGCGTAGAAGTCTTGAACGCGCGCGGCGAACGACGAGGGCGTCGCGTCGGTGAAGCCCTGCTCCTCGCCGAGCCTCAGCGACTCGAGCAGCGACTCCTCGGGGAGCGAGAGCGCGCCGTACCACGCCATCACGTAGCGCGAGCCCGGCGTGACGTCGTAGCGCACGCGCGCGCCCCCATCGGGCAGCGGCGTCACCGACGAGACCACCCGCACGTCGAGAAAGCCCGTTCGACGGAGCCAGGTCGTGAGCGCCTCCTCGCCGACGCGCACGCGCACGGGGCCCGCGAGGTCGCCCGCCGTGATGCCCGCGGCCTCGCGCGCGCCGCTCATGAACTCCGCTGCGACGTGTGTGATCTCGACGGCGCGCGCCCTCAGCCCGACGCCTTCGGCCACGCGGAGGGTGAGCTCCCTCGCGCCGGGCGTTCCCGTCTCGCGCCACTCCGCGGTCGCGTGCGCGTCGGGAAAGCCCGCCTCGCGATACGACTCCTCGACGCGCCGAAGGGCTTCGGTGACCGTGGCCTCGGTGACGGTCATGTCGCCGTGGAGGTCGGCGTCTTCGCGCACCAGCTCGGGGTCTCGCGCCGACGCGCCGCGCACGTCGAGGTCGACGAGGTGGTATCTCCGCTCGCCTCGCAGCACGAGCTCCACGCCGCCATCAACGGCGCGCGCCGACACGCTGCCCGACGCGAAGGTGCCGCTCGCGAGCGCGTGACGGAGCGCCTCCCTCGCGCGCGCCGCGGTGAACGCGAGGCCCGGCGAGAGCCCCACGCGCTGCCACGGATCTTCGCCGCGGAGGGGCGTCGCGATGACCACCGACACGATGGGGCCCGTGAGCGTCGCCGCGGCCTCGACGGGATCCGTCGTGGGCGGCGCCTCGTCGAGCGTCTGCGCGCCCGCGGCGGAGGTCCACGCGAGGAGCGCGAGGCCGAGCGCGCGGAGCCTCATCGGAGGATCCTCCAGCGCACGTCGACGCCCGCGTTGGGGAGCTGCGTGCTCGGCTGGTTGGTCGCGTTGTTGAGGAAGATCTGAAGGCCGAGCGCGCGCCCGAGGCTGAAATCAAGCGTCCCGTGCACGAGGGGCTGCGCGCTGAACGTGGTCATTCCACCCCAGCGGAGCCAGTCGGTGACGCGGCCTCCGAGCGAGAGCGACGGCTCGATCACGCCCGAGCGGAAGTTGTAGGTGCTCCCCGGCCTGAACTCGTCGACGAAGGGCAGCGCGCTCTGGATCACGCGGTCGAGCCCGAGCCCGCGCGAGAGCACCTCGATGCCAACGGCCTGCGCAGCGTTGACGCCGCCGACGCGCTCCATCTCCGCGCGCGTGAGGCGGAAGAAGAGCAGCAGCACGATGTCTTCGAGCGAGAGCGACGGCTCGGCGCTCCAGTCGAGGTTCACGCGGTCGGGCGTGCCGTACGCGTGGAGGTTCACGCGCCACTGCGAGCGCACGGTGGTGTCGGCCGTGCGTCGGATCTCGGTCTGCGCCACGAGGTCGAACGCGGGCGCGATGCGCTCGGGGTTGTCGAAGTCGATGCGCGCGCGGCGGATCTCGAAGTCGGTCTCGTTGAGGTGCATCACCCCGCGCGGGATCTCGAGCGTCCCGAGGATGCCGTAGCGCTGGTTGGTGCCGACGACGGTGAAGGGCCTGCCCTGCCCGAAGCGGATGTCCGCGTCGATGAGGTTGTTCGCCACGCGAAACGCCGTGGGCATGTGCACGCTCACGTCGAAGCGCAGCCAGTCGTTGGCCGGGTCGTAGGGCGCCGCCGCCGCCGAGGTCTGCGCGATCGACGAGCCGGCCTCGCCGCCGAGTCGCCCCGCGAGGTCGAACGAGAGGTACGACGGTCGCGTGAAGCGTCCGCGCGTGATGGTCACATCACCCGCGAGCAGCGCGGGTTCGTCAGACTGCGCGCGCGAGAACATGAGGTCCGCGTCGGCGCCCACCTCGACGCCGTCGGGGAGCCCATCGCGCGAAGAGAGCACCACGTTGCGCACGCGCACCGGCACGTCGATGCGCTCGATCTGCGTGCGTTCGAGGTGCACGCGGCCGCCCGACGCGTCGACCGTGGCCGCGCCGTACGAAGCCCTCGCCGTGTCGATCACGACGTCGCTGCCGCGGAGCCGCACGTCGAGCTCGAGGCCGCGCACGGGCGTCGGGAGCCCCGTCACGCCCACCGACGCGTCGTGCATCTCGAGGGAGCCCGAGAGGTTGGGCTGCGCGCCGTCCCACGCGACGTCGGCCTCGAGCACGCCGAGGCCCCGGCCCCACGAGAGCGAGGGGACCAGCGCGGCCGCGCGCGCGAGGTCGAGCTCCGCGCGCACGCTGCCGTAGAGCCGCGTCGCGTCGTCGGCGGTCGCGCCCACGAGGCCGCCGCCCGAGAGCCACAGGCGCACGCCGCCGGGGCCGATGAGGAGCGGTCGCGCGAGGTCGAACTCGGCGTGCTCGCGCTGCGACGTGGTGAGGCTCGCGGGGATGGCGCCGCACGCGTCGCGCTCGGCCGCGGAGGCCAGCCAGAACGAGCCGTCGCGCGCGCACACGACGAGCGTCGCGCCGGGGCCGAGGTGAGCGCTGAGGCCCGACGCGCTCGCATCGAGGACGTCGACCGCGACGCGCGCGTCGGCGTGAGGGATGTCGTCGAGGCGGGCGCGCTCGATGACGGCGGTGAAGCCCGCGCGGGCCCTGGCGTTGGCGTCTCCGACGCGCGCGAGCACCGTGGGCGGGAGCCACGGGAGCACGTCGATGGGCTCGGTGGTCGCGAGGCGCGCGGAGAGCTCGGCGCGGCCCCACGAGCGCGAGTAGTCGCGGTGCTCGACGCCGAGGACGTCGCGCCACGAGCTCTCTTCCCAGGGCACGCGGAGCGCGGCGTGGACGTGGAAGTGATCGTCGAGGAGGCGCGTGTCGAGGGTGATGACGCCCGCGGGCGGACGGTCCCCCGGCGCGCGCGAGGGAGGGCCGTCGGGCACCTGCGACACGCGCAGATCGACGGCGCCGAGGGAGCGCCCGAGGGCCGAGAGGTTGCGCAGCGAGACGTCGCCGAGCACGCGCGGCGCGTCGGGCGTCCCCTCGACGCTGATGGAGGCCGTGGCGGTGCCCGCGACGGGGGCCTCGGAGTGCTGGAGGAGGTCCATCGCGCGGAGGGGGACGTCCTGCGCGCTGGCGACGAAGTGCATGCGCGCGCCGGGGTCCATCGCGCCCGACACCTCGATGGGCGCGCCGCCCTTGGTCGCGCGGAAATACTCGAGCGACACGCGCGCCCCGCGCACGCCCTCCCGCCGACGGAACCACTCGTACGCGAGGCGCGCGGAGGCGTTCTCCATGCGCTCTCCGAAGGCCACCACGTCGGCGTGGGCCACGGAGGCGTCGACGGTCATCACGCCGTCGCGGTCGTCGTGCGGACGGCCGAGCACGTAATCGATCTGCGCGTCGACCTCGCCCACGCCGTCGTAGGGCTCGAAGGTCGGGTCGCCGTCGAAATGGAACATGTTGTAGAAGTCGCGCACCTGCATCCGCGGCGACGTGAAGCGCGAGCCCGCGGCGAGGGTCCATCGGCCGAAATCGAGGTACGCGTTGAAGAGCTCGTAGGGGCTCCGTCGGTGGCGTCCGACGATGTGCGGCGACTCGACGCGGAGGTTCCGCAGCGTCCAGTGCGTGCCCGGCGCGGTCTCGAGCGTGCCGAGCGGAAAGGTGTTGAACGCGAAGTCTTCGACGCGGAGCGTCCCCGTGACGATGGGGTCGTCGCTGTTGCCGAGCACCGAGACGCGCGTGCGCCCGATGCCTCGAATGGGGATCTCGTTCACCACCCCGAGATCGCCGAGGTCGATGTGGTCCGACACGACGCCCGAGATCTGGATGTCCTTGTCTCTCCCCGTGCGGTCCTTGCTGGTGCGCACGCGGATGCGCTCGGCGTCGAGGCGCGAGTGCGCGAAGGCCGCCGTGACGCCGTACCACCCGATGGAGACGTCATCGATCACCATCTCGCCGCTGATGCGCGCGCGCGGGATTCGGATGATGGGCCGCTGCGGCGGGCGATCCCAGCCGTTCTGAAGGATCGCGAAGTCAGTGGCTTCGAGCCCCGGGATCTCGAACGAGAGCCGCAGCGGGTTGAGCGCGCCGCGCAGGTGGAGCAGCCCGTTGAGCGTCCACAGCACGATCGTGTGGTCGGTGATCGTGACGCTCTTCATGAGCTTCGTGAAGTCGAGGTCGCGCACCGTGACGTCGCCCGAGAGCGGCATCGCGCCCGTGAGCCCGAGCGTCACCGCGGGGCTCGACACCACCGCCCCCGACCACTCCGCGCGGAGGTCGCGCGCGATCACGCGCTCGCGGTTGGCGTCGGCCCTGAGGTGGATGCTGTCGCCGAGGCTGTACCGCAGGAGGAGCGAGTGATCCTGGCTGTCAGGCGCGTGCAGCGCGAGGTCGCGCACGTCGACCGTGGCCTCGGCGTGGTAGTCGAGCGTCTCGACGTTGACCCCACCGCGCACGTCGATGGCCGCCACGCCGCGGATGTCAGGCACCGTCGCGGGCACGGCGCGGAGCACGTCTTCGATGGGCGCCTCGACGCGGGCGTCGAGGTCGACCTGGTGGGCCCGCGGAGACCACCGCGCCTCGCGCACCGCGAGCGAGATCCGCCCCACGGCCACGTTGGCGAGAGGGACGCGCAGCTCGCCCGTCTGCTGATCGAGCGCGACGCGCGCTTCGAGCCGGCGGATGGGCCCCGAGAAGCGCGGGCTGGTGATGGTCCCGCCCGACGCGAGCACGCCCACCATGAGCCTGCGATTGGGCGTGTTGAGCAGGTCGACGTCGACGGAGTCGAGCGTGAGCTCGCCGAGCTGGGGATGTCGCACCCGGAGGCGAACGTCGGAGACGTCGACGTCACGAAAGGGCAGCTCGCCGCTTCCACCGCCGCCGCCGCCGCGCGAGACGGGGCCGTTGGCGAGCACGATGCGCCCGTCGCGCTCTTCGAAGCGCAGATCGACCTCGGCGCCGTCGACGCTCACGCGCGAGAGCTGGACGCGGCCGCGGATGAGGTCCTGCGGCGAGGGGGCGACCATGAGGGCGTCGACTCGCGCGAGGACGGCCGCCCCGGCGCGACCCACCGAGACCCGCTCGACGCGGACGGCGAAGTCCCAGAACGAGAAGCTCACCTCGCCGATCTGGACGTCGAGGCCCGTCGCGGCGCTCACCTCGCGCTGGATGCGCGTGGCGACCTGCGCCGCGAACCACCGCGTTTGCAGCACGAACGCCGCCGTCGCGACCAGCATGAGAAAGGCCACCGAGAGCGCCCCGAAGCGGCGTCGACGAGGCGTTCGGGCGGTGGTGGTGACTTCGCTCACGGGATGCGACGGGGCGGGACGGTAGTTGTACTCGGGGCGGCGCCACCAGTCCTACGCGTTGGAGGCGCCCCCAGAAGGATTTGCCCTTCTACACGGGCACCGATAGAGTCGGGGCATTGATGCCGCAGGCGGAAGAAATCCTCGCTGACCGCTGGGCGCTCGTCGAGAAGATCGACGAGGGCGCCATGGGCGAGATCTTCTCTGCGCGCCACGCCGTGCTCGGGCACTCCGTCGCGGTGAAGGTGCTCATGCCCACGGTCTCGCGCGACAAGGCTTCGGTAGAGAGGTTTCTGCGCGAGGCGCGCATCGCGGCGAAGCTCCAGCACCACAACGTCGTGCGCGTCGAAGACTTCGGCCTCGCCGCCGACGGCCGCCCCTTTCTGGTGATGGAACTCCTCCGCGGCGAGTCGCTCGCGCGCCGCCTCGCCCGCGCCCCGAGGCCCACCGACGCCGAGGCCGTCGAGATCGTCCGACAGATCGCCGCCGCCATCGACGCCGCGCACCTCGCGGGGATCGTCCACCGCGACCTCAAGCCCGAGAACGTCTTCCTCGCGAACGAGCGCGGCGGCGCCGTGGTGAAGGTGCTCGATTTCGGCGTCGCGAAGTTCACCGACACGCTCGCCAACGGCGGCCACGCGACGGCGAGCAACACGCTCATCGGCACGCCGCGGTACATGTCCCCCGAGCAGGCGCGCTCGCTGCGAGAGCTCGACGGCCGCACCGACGTGTGGTCCCTCGGCATGATCGCGTACGAGATGATCACCGGGTCGCACCCCTTCGAGGGCGAGGCCATCGCCGAGCTCCTCGTCGCGATCCTCACGCACCGCATCCCCGCGCCGTCGACATTGCGACCCGAGCTCCCCGCGGCCTTCGACGCGTGGGCCGAGCGCGCCCTCGCCCGCAGCCGCTACGACCGCTTCTCGACGGGCCGCGAGCTCGTCGACGCCCTCGTCGAAGCCCTCGCGGGGCGCCTCGACGAGCGCTGGGCCGGCTTCGCCTACGAGCGCGCCCGCGACGGCGCGAGCCGCACCAGCAACAGCGGCACCGTCCGCGCGCGGCGGCCCACGCCCGTGACCGAGGTGATCCGCGCGCGGCGCGCGACGCCCGACATCGACGCGATGCGACCGCGACGCGCGACCCCCGACGTCGACGTGATGCGCCCGCGACGCGCGACGCCGATGCCCGAGGCTCCGCCCGCGCCCGTGGCCGCGCCGTTGAAGCTCACCCCCGCGGAGGGGCAGCTCTCCGTCGTCGCGCCCGCCGCCGAAGGGCCCGCGCCGCTCGCGCCCGCCGCCGCCGTGCTCGCCGAGACCGTCGAGGCGCCGCAAGCCCAGCCCGAGCCCCCGTCGCCTCCGCCTCCGCCGCGCGCATCGTGGTGGATCGCCGCAGTCGCTGCGCTCGTGGCGGGCCTCGGTCTCATCGTCGCGATCCGCGCGAGCGGCGTCACGCGCACCGTGAGACACCCCGCCGCCGCGCTCCTCGCGAGCGAGACGGGCCGCGCCATCGATCAACCCGTCGCGCCCCCCCGACTGGAACCCGCGGCCCCCGTGACCGCCCCGGCGCCCGTCGCAGCGCCCGCGCCTTCTGCTCCGTCGACCGCGACCACGACGACCGACGCGGCGCCCTCGCGCCACCGCGGATCGCACCGCCATCGCGCGCGACATCGCCACGGCGCCGCCGCGGAAGCTCCGAATGAGCGCGGCTCACTGTACGACCCTCCGGGGATCTGACAGGATGCTCGTCGGGTCGTGCGGCCCGATGACCGCGCCCCCGCTCGACGGTGCAACTCCACGCGCCATACCTCATGTCCGTAGCGCTGTGTGTGTGCGCCCTCGTCGCCGCACCCGGGGAGGCGCGCGCCCAGTCGTCGCCCACTGCGTCGCTGACCCTCGAGGCCCGCGCGCAGGCGCTCTACCAGCAGGGCCGCGAGCGCTTCTTCGCGGAGGATTTCGAGCAGGCTCGGGGCCTCTTTCAGACCTCGCTCGACACGGTCGACAGCCCCAACACGAGGATGTACCTCGGCCGCGCGCTGCAGCGCCTCGGGCGTAACGCCGAGGCGTACCTGATGCTCGATCGGGCCGCGCGCGACGCCGCGACGCGGGCCGCCACGGAGCCGCGGTACACGCCCACGCGCGACGCGGCGAGGCTCGAAGCCGACGCGCTCGCGCCCTCGATCGGGTGGCTGATCATTGAAGCTCCCTCGGCGCCCGAGGGCATCAACGTGCGCGTGAACGGTCACGAGGTGCAGCGCGCGAACGTCGGCGTCGAGATGCCGCTCGACCCCGGCGAGGTCTCCGTCGAGGCGCGCGCGGAGGGCTTTCGCGACGCCCACCACGCGCTCACCCTGTCGCCTGGCGCGCACGAGCGCGTCACCGTGGAGCTCGAGGCGCTGCCCGCGAGGCGCCCTCTGTCGAGCCCGTCGACGCCGCACGCCGACGCGAGCGCGGCCCCCGTGATGATCTCGGCCCCCTCGTCGGTGGGGCTTAGAAACGCGGGGATCGCGGCGATGGTCGTGGGCGGCGCGGCGCTCATCACGGGCGGCGCGCTGCGGCTCGTCGCGCAGGGGCGCTACGACACGCTCCTCGAGCAGCAGCAGCGCGACGCCGTCGACACCACGCTCGCCGACGAGGGAGACCTCGCGCAGACGCTCTCGTACGCGTTCCTCGGGGCGGGCGCGGGGGTGGCTGTGACGGGCGCGGTGATGTTCTTCGTGGGGGCGCGATCGCACCTCGTCCCGCTCACCGTCTCGGTCACACCGGGCGGCGTCCGCGTCGGGGGGAGCTTCTGATGCGCCCCTCGCTCGCCGCGCTCGCGTCGACGTGCGCGATCACGGCGTCGTGCGCGCTCGACTTCGATCAGTTCCGCGTCCCCGCGCGCGCCGACGCGGCGGTCGACCTCGACGTCTCGACGGACCTCGGCGTCGCCGACGTGACCGACGCGACCGTCGACCGCGCGCCCGTCGACGTCCCTCGCACCGACGCGGCCGCCGACCGCGTGACCTGCACCCCCGGCCGATCGGACACGGGGAGCTTTCGCTTCGCCCACATGGCCGCGGACCTCGGCGCGGTGAACCTCTGCATGCGCCGTCGCACAGGCACCGAAGCGTTTCAGCCCGTGAGCGCCGCGGCCTGGCCCGCGGGCGGAATCGGCTACGGCCAGGTCTCGACCGCGACGCCCTTCAACGCCGTCATCACGCGCGCCAACGACCCGTGGGAGTTCGCCGTCGTCTCCGTCGGGACGCCCTGCTCGCAGGCCGCGGGCGGCGCCCTCACCCTCCGCTCCGCGCAGCTCGACCCGGGCGTCATGCGCCTCTTCGTGCTCACCACGGAGCGCTCCCCCGACGGCGGCGTGGTGGGCGTGCTCAACGTCCTCTCCGACGCGAGCTGCACCGACTGCCAGTCGCGTCAGGTCGACGTCCGCGCCGTGCACGCCGTGTCCGCCAGCGCCTCGCAGCGCCTGAGCTTCTCGCTCGACCCCGTGCTCGACCCGCGGCTCCTCGGCAGCGACCTCGCGTCGATGCGCGTCTTCGCCGCCAGCGTCGGCTACGGCAGCGCCGCGGACTACGCCTGCAACGCCCTGTGGGGCGCGTTCACCGTCCCCGCCTTCGCCGTGATCCAGGTGCAGATCAGCGCCATGACCGCGTCGGGCACGGTCATCGCCCGCAGCGACGCGACGCGCCTCAAGAGCTCGCTCCTCTCGCAGACGCGCGTGGTGACGGTGTTCCTCGAGGGCAGCAACGTCGGGCCGCAGAGCTTCGTGCTCTGCTACGACGGCCTCGGCGCGGCGGGCCTCGCCAACTGCGACCGCATCACGGCGCGCCCCGTCACCGCCGACGCGGGCGCCGACGCCACCGTCGACGCGTCGTGGACCGACGCGAGCGACGACACCACGAGCGACGCCCCTGACTCCCCCACGGACATCGCCGCCCTCGACGCGACGACCGACGACGGGTTCCCCGACGCGGCGGCCGACGACGACGTCGCAGACGACGCGAGCGACGTCGGCGACGCGAGCGACGTCGGCAACCCGAGCGACGACGGCAACCCAAGCGACGTCGGCAACCCGAGCGACGACGTCGGCGACGGGGGCTGAGTTGGCGCGGCGCGTCGCGACCGATGACGCGATCGGCCTTGAAATAAGGGCGATCCGCGGGTCTTGACGCTCGCGGCCGCGGGGTGCTCAAGTCCCGCGCGCCGCGCTCGCGCGACGGGCGCTCATCTCAGACGCCGCGCGCGAACACCAAGGAAGAGGCCCCTATGTCCTCCGAGAAATTCGAGTTCTTCAAGGTCATCCAGGATTACCTCGCGAAGGCCGCGCGGGTGGTGAACCTCGACCCCGCCGTCGAGACCATGCTCTCGCAGCCCAAGAACGAGGTGATCGTTCACTTCCCGGTGAAGATGGACGGCGGCGAGATCAAGCTCTTCAAGGGCTACCGCATCCAGCACAGCAACATCCTCGGGCCCTTCAAGGGCGGCATCCGCTACCACGAGAACGTCACCCTCGATGACACCAAGGCCCTCGCGGCCATGATGACCTGGAAGTGCGCCCTCATGCGCCTCCCCTACGGCGGCGCCAAGGGCGGCATCAAGTTCAACCCCCGCTCGCACTCGCAGGGAGAGCTCCAGCGCATCACGCGGCGCTTCACGCACGCGCTCGGGAGCAACATCGGCCCCGACTACGACATCCCCGCGCCCGACGTCGGCACCAACTCGCAGATGATGGCCTGGATCATGGACACGTTCATGAACACCGTGGGCCACGTGAACAAGCAGGCCAACCGCGGCGTGGTCACCGGCAAGCCCGTCGCCTCGGGCGGCACCCTCGGCCGAGAGAAGGCCACGGGCCAGGGCGTCGTGCACTGCATCACCGAGTGGTGCCGCGAGAGCCGCTTCAACCTCGAAGGGAGCACGTACACCGTCCAGGGCTTCGGCAACGTGGGCTCCCACGCGGCCACGATCCTCTCGCGCTTCGGCGCCTCGCTCGCCGCCGTCGGCGATCACTCGGGGTACATGCGCTCGCCCGAGGGCTTCAACCCCCACAAGCTCTCCGAGTGGGTGAAGCAGAAGGGCTCCATCGCGGGCTACCCCTCGGGCCAGGTCATCACGAAGGAGGAGTTCTTCTCGACGAAGTGCGACATCTTCGTGCCCGCCGCGCTCGAAGGTCAGATCGGCCCCTCGGAGGCGAAGCTCATCGACTGCCGACTCGTCGCCGAGGGCGCCAACGGACCGTGCACGCCCGAGGGCGAGAAGGTGCTCCTCGACCGCGGGATCACGGTCATCCCCGACGTGCTCGCCAACGCGGGCGGCGTCACCGTCAGCTACTACGAGTGGGTGCAGAACAAGCGCTCCGAGAGCTGGACCCTCGAGGAGGTCGACGCGAAGCTCGAAGGCGCCATGAAGCGCTCGTACGGCGAGGTCGTGGCCTTCGCGCGCGACCGCGACGTCGACCTGCGCCTCGCGGCCTACGGCCTCGCGCTCGACCGCCTCCAGACCGTCTACCGCGAGCGAGACATCTTCCCGTGATGAAGCGCGAAGAGCTCATCCTCTGGGCCGCGCTCGCCGCGTCGACCCTCACCTCCGTGATCCTCGTCGCGCGCCTCGTGGCGCGCTCCTGAGCGAGCGATTGATCCCGCCCGAGCGCCGCGCCGCAGCGATCGCACTGGCCCTCGCGCTCGCGCCCGCGGCCCTCGCCGTCGCGCTCTCCTTCGCGCCCTGGGGCGAGCACCGCAGCCCGTCACGGCGCGCGGCGTCGCGCATCGAGGCGTCGCTCCGAACGCGCCGCGAGCAGCAGGGCGCCTCCCTCGACGCGCTCGCGCGCAGACCCGAGAACCTCGCGCAGCGGAGCGCCGAGCTCGCCACGCTCCGCAGCGCGCAGCTCGTCGACGCGCGCGGCACCGTGCTCGCGAGCTGGGACCGCGGCGCGCCCCCGTCGCGGTGTCCTCCGCGCGTGCTCCAGCGCCTCTCGGAGCCCCGCGTCGTCGCGACCTTCGACGACGACTGCGACGCCCTCGACGCCCTCGACGCGCTGAGAGAAGTGCGCGCGCCCTCGCGGCCTCCGTGGTGGCCTCCGGCGCTCGTCGCGCTCGCGGGTGGATGCATCGCCGCGTGGGTCGCCCTCCGCGCGATGCGCGCGCTCTCTCGTCGCGTGGCGGCCGTCGAGCTCGCGGCCACGCGCATCGGCGCGGGCGACCTCTCGGCCCGCGTACGACCGCGCGGCGACGCGCTCGACCCCGCGGCGCGCGCCCTCAACCAGATGGCCGAGGAGCTCTCGCTCACGCGCGAGCGCGTCGACTACCTCCAGCGCCTCGCGGGCTGGCAAGACATGGCCCGTCGACTCGCGCACGAGATCAAGAACCCCCTCACGCCCATCCAGCTCGCGGTGCAGGAGATCGCGCGCCGCTACGCGGGCGACGACGATCGCTTCAAGCGCGCCCTCGAGACCGCGCGCGAGGTCGTCGAAGAGGAGGTCGCCACGCTTCGAAGACTCGTCACGGCCTTCTCGGAGTTCGCGCGGCTGCCCGACGTGAAGCCCGCGCCCGGCGACCTCGCGGAGTTCGTGCGCGACATGGAGTCGTCGCGGCAGTTCCTCGACGAGGCCGCGGGCGAGGCGGCGCGCAAGGTGACCGTGACCTTCTCGACGAGCGACGAGAGCATCCCCGTGATGGTCGATCGCATCATGCTCCGTCGAGCGTTTGAGAACCTGGTACGAAACGCCGCGCAGGCGATCGGTGCGCGCGGCGGCAACGTGTGGGTGCGCGCCGAGCGTCGCAGGGTGACGGTCACGACGACGGAGGGCGCCGCGCCCGAAGAGGTCGATCAGGCGTGGCTCGTGGTCGAAGACGACGGCCCCGGAATCTCTCGCGAGAACCAGCTCAAGGTCTTCGATCCGTACTTCACGACGAAGAGCGAGGGCACGGGCCTCGGCCTCGCGATCGTGCGCAAGATCGCCATCGATCACGCGGGCGACGTGGGACTCGAAGACCGCCCCGGCGGAGGCGCACGCTTCGTCATCACGCTGCCGCTGAGAGACCCGTCGCGGCGTCAGCGCATGTCGTTCGTCACCTTCACGCGCAACGCGTAGCGCCACACAAAGTCAGCGTCGCGAGAACGCCACGCTCACGGGGCGGCGAGAGTTGTTATCCTCGGCTCGCTATGACTGTCTCCGACGACCTCATCGTTCAGAAGCTCGGCCCCTGCCGGATTCCTTCGCCGCTCAACCTCTCGACCATGACCGGGGATTTCATCCCCGATTACACCGACGACAACGCGCGCGTGCTCGTCGACGTGGAGTTCAACGAGGGCCAGGTGCCCTCTCACAAAGCCTTCGAGCGGGCCGGCGCGCGGCTCAAGATCTTCTTCGATCCGAAGCTGACGCGCGTCGCGATCGTGACCTGCGGCGGCCTGTGCCCCGGTCTCAACAACGTCGTGCGCTCGATGGTGCTCGAGCTCCATCACAAGTACGGCGTCCGCGACGTGATCGGGTTCCGCTACGGGTTCGAGGGGCTCAACCCCGCGGTGGGCGTCCCCCCCGTGATCCTCGACCCCGCCACCGTGGAGGACATCCACAAGCACGGCGGCTCGGTGCTCGGCCTCTCGCGCGGCAAGCAGGACATCAACGTGATGGTCGACACGCTCGTCGCCAACAACATCAGCGTGCTCTTCTGCATCGGCGGCGACGGCACGCTCCGCGCGGCCAACGCCATCGCCGCGGAGTGCATCCGCCGCGGCCTTCAGATCGCCGTGGTGGGCGTGCCCAAGACCGTCGACAACGACGTCTTCTCCGTCGACAAGACCTTCGGCTTCGACACGGCCGTCGAGATCGCGCGGCAGGCCATCGACGGCGCGCACTCCGAAGCCCGCGGCGCCCGCAACGGCGTCGGCATCGTGAAGCTCATGGGCCGCGACGCGGGCTTCATCACGGCCTCGGCCACGCTCGCCAGCGAGGACGTGAACTTCTGCCTCGTGCCCGAGCTCCCCTTCGAACTCGACGGGCCCAAGGGGCTCCTCGCGGCGCTCGAGCGGAGGCTCGAGCTGCGCGGTCACGCCGTGATCGCCGTGGCCGAGGGATGCGCCGCGCACTTCGCCACCGAGATCGCGCGCGACGCGTCGGGCAACGCGCGCTACGCCAACGGCGGCAACGACGTGGGCCCCACGCTCCGCGACGCCATCGCGAACCACTTCAAGCGCAGGGGAATCCCCTCGACGGTGAAGTACATCGACCCGAGCTACATGATCCGCTCGGGCCCTGCCAACGCCTCCGACGCGATCTTCTGCAACGAGCTCGCGCGCAACGCCGTGCACGCGGGCATGGCCGGTCGCACGGGCGTGCTCGTGGGGCGCTGGCACCGGCGCTTCACGCACGTGCCCCTCGCGTACGCGACGGGTCAGCGCAAGCGCGTCGACCCCGACGGGGCCCTGTGGCTCTCGGTGCTCGAGTCGACGGGTCAGCCGCGGCTGCGCAACACGCCGTCGCTCGTCGTGCCGTCGATCAGCGTGCCGCCGCCGACCAAGAGCTGAGCCTCAGCCCGCGCGGTCTCGCACGAGGTTCCCCGCGCGCGCGGCGCCCCAACCCGCGGCCATCGCGAAGGGGATCACCAGCAGCATCGTGGAGAGGCGTCCCGTGACGAGCCAGAAGAGCGCGCCCGTGCACGCGCCCGAGAGGGTGCCGTGGCGGGCGTTGGTGCGCTCGCCGTAGCGGCCGATGAAGTATCCGCCGAGGGCGACCGAGGCGACGAGCGCGAGGAGCGGGATCATCCCCGCGGCGAGCTCCGTGGCGTACGCGCCCGCGGGGTTCGCGCGGCGCACGGCGGCGATCTCGGCCACGGTGATGCCAGGGCGGTAGACGCGTGAGAGCACGCGCGTCGAGAGCGACGCGGCCCCCTGCGCGAGCAGCGCGAAGCCCACCACGGAGACGACCGTCCCGAGGGGAATCCAGTGCCACGGAGGGGGCTCCTCGGCGCTCCCTTCGGCGGCGGTCGGAGCGCTCGGAGCGGCGGTGTTCTGAAGCACGGGGAGGTGGCGGCGCGCGGGCATCGGAGACACTGCCTTTGGAGACATCGACGGAGTATGTCAACTCCGCTGCGGGCGCGCGGAGGGGTGCTTCACGGCGCCCACAACGACGGTGCGTCGCCGGGATCAACCGCGGTAGCGTCTCCGCCCGATGCAGACCACGACGGAATCATCGAACGCGTCGCACGCCGAAGAGAAGGAGCACCCGAGAGGGCTCTACGTGCTCTTCGGCGCCGAAGGGTGGGAGCGCTTCTCGTACTACGGGATGCGCGCGCTGCTGGTGCTCTACATGACGCGCCAGCTTCACTTCGATCGGCCTCACGCGCTGGCGATCTACGCCACGTACACGGGGCTCGTGTACCTCACGCCGCTCGCGGGCGGCGCGCTCGCCGACGCCATCCTCGGTAGGCGCAAGGCCGTGCTCATCGGCGGGATTCTCATGGCGCTCGGCCATGTCGCGATGGCCTTTCCGTCGCTGCTCTTCTACGCGCTCGGGCTGCTCATCGTCGGCAACGGCTTCTTCAAGCCCAACATCTCGACGATCGTCGGCGGGCTCTATCACGAGAACGATCCGCGTCGCGACGGCGGCTTCACGATCTTCTACATGGGCATCAACCTGGGCGCGTTCTTCTCGCCCATCGTGTGCGGCTACCTCGGCGAGAAGGTGGGGTGGCACTACGGCTTCTCGGCCGCCGCCGTGGGCATGGCCGCGGGCCTCGCGGTCTTCGTCGCGTGGCAGAAGCTCCTCGGCAACGTGGGTCTCCCGCCCAACCGCAAGGGCGATCCGCAGAAGGTCGGCGACGGCGCGTACCGCGAGGGCGAGGTCCCCGGTGACGCCCCGGTGCTGCTCGTCACGAAGGACTACGTCGACGTCGCGATCTGGGTCGCGGGCGGCGTGGGCGTGGTGATCGGAACGCTCCTCGCGTGGAACGTCGTGGGCCCGTTGTGGAGCACGCTCCCCTCGGCCGCGCGCGGCGTCGTGGGCCTCGCGGCGGCGGGCGCGGTGTTCTACCGGCTCTTCCGCGGCGCGTCGTCCGACGAGGCGCAGCGGCTCGGCGTGATCATCATCCTGTGCCTGTTCAACATCTTCTTCTGGATGGGCTTCGAGCAGGCCGGCGGGACGATGACCCTCTTCGCCGACTCGCAGACCGACCGCATGCTCGGCTGGGGCGCGATGGGTCTCATCGTCGTGGCCATCCTCGGCGCCGCGGCGAACATCTGGGCCTCGACGCGCGAGCAGACGCACGCCAAGGGCTTCTGGCTCGCCGTCTCGGGCCTCTTCGTCGCCGCCGCCGCCCTCGTCGCCGCGCCGGGCATGAAGGAGCTCATCGCCACGGGGCACTACGAGATCCCTGCGGCGCAGTTCCAGGCCATCAACCCGCTGCTCATCGTGGCGCTCGGGCCGCTCTTCTCGAAGATGTGGATCTCCCTTGATTCAGGGCGTTTCCGCACGTCGACGCCGACCAAGATGGCGATCGGCATGATC
>JBPOHC010000329.1:0-5420 GCA_052035985.1 Myxococcota bacterium
TTCCTGGGGCGGTTCTGGAGGGACCAGATCGGTAACACGCAAAGAAGCTTGAGCGAGCGACAGAATCGCAGCGCAAGGGTCTGCGTGCCTACCACGCGCTACGGACGAGTCACAAAATCGGAGCGACGGCGCCGAGGGCTTCGTCAGCGGGGGTGATCGCTTCGTCAACGGAGGCGATCGCTTCGTCAGCGCGGAGAAGGGCTACCCGCAAGGTATTTTCGACGTTCCCCGCCGCTGCGCCCCGATGCGCGCGCCGCCAACGACGATTGAATTCGCCGTATTTCTCTCGGTTTCGCCGTTGGAGGAGCGATCGCCCTCGTTGGGGAAGCGATCGCGCCCGCTGGGGAAGCGCCACGCGACGGCGACGACGCGAGGAGAATCGTTGGACAAACCCACCTTTTCGATCGCGGCCTCCGACTGCGCGGCGATAGCCTGGGAGGCGTTGTGGCGCACGTCGTCGTGCGGCCGCGCGAAGGAGAGATCACCGTCATGTTGAGCACCGCGAAGTTGCCGTCTGAGTCCACGCTCGCACGCACCCCGACACGCGTCCTGAACTTCCTCCTCGGGGTGGGAGGGTCTTCGGTGATTCGCGGTCTGCTGGAGCGGCGCGGGTACGCCACCGCGGAGCACGAGCGGGGGTGGACGCTCCTCCGCGCCGCGGATCCTCTGCTTGCGGCCACCGTCGGGGACGCGCCGACGCCGACGTCCGAGACCGACGTGCGCGCGGCCCTCGCGAAGCTCGACGCGTGGGACAACGACAACCTCCCGATCGCCGACGTGGCGCTGCGTCGCCGCGAGCCCGAGGCGCACGCGCTCCTCTTCGCGGGTGACCTCACGCCCGCCGAAGGCGTCGAGTCCGTGGCCGTGGTCGAGAAGTTCCTCACGCGCCTCGACGCGCTGACGTCGATCGCGGCGAGCGCGGCGACGGAGGCGAAGCCCGCGCGCGCGAAGAAGACCGCCGACGCTGTGCCCGAGGCCGCCTCCGACGTGACGCCGACGGTGACGCGCGAGCAGGCCGCCTCGGCGCTCTCGATCCTCGCGACGCGCGGCATCAACGACGACGAGCGCAAGGCCGCGAGGTCGTGGCTCGTCGCCGTCAAGCGCGGCGCGACGCCCGCGAAGCCCCCTTCCGCAGAAGAAGCAGCACGCGCTGAGACCGCCAACAGAGACGCCCTCGTCGCGCTCTACGAGTGGCACAACGAGTGGGTGCTGATCCTGAAGAAGGCGACCACGCGCCGCTCGCACCTGATCGCCGTCGGCGCCGCGGAGCGAAAGTCTCCCGCGAGGAAGAAGCCCGCTCCGACGCCGCCGACGCCCCCGACGAAGTAGCCCTTCCCCACGACACGCGCCGCCCTCAGCCCTCGCCGATCACCCGGAGGAGCTGCTCGATCGCGATCGTCACCGAGGCGAAGTCCGCGTCGGTGATGGGCCGCGCGTGCGCGTCCTCTCGGTGGGCGTTCACGTGCTCCAGCAGCACGCGCACCTGGGCGCGCGTCACCCGCGCGTCGGGCGTGCGCCCCGCTTCGAGCGCGGGTGCGAAACACGAGCCCCAGTTCGCGTCGATCACCTCGATGAGGTTGCTGAGCAGCAGGCGCTTCGAAAGCACCTCGTCGGGTGACACACCCTCCACCTGTCTACGCGTCTGCGAGGGGAGCACGGCGAGCACCGGGTCGATCCAACGCTCGGGGCCGAGGGCGCCTTCGAGCACGCGCCGCACGAAGCGACGGAGCCTCGGTTCGAGCACGTTGCGGCGCTCGTTGAGCTGCGCGTTGCGCACGCGCCCCGCGGCGTCGAGCGTGTCGCCGTCGGGTGTTCCCTCGGGCGTCGCGGCGCGCGCGACGTCGTAGACGCGCTGAAGCAGCGCCGTGACCAGCGTGTCGAGGGCCTCGGGCGCCGGGGCGAAGCGCTCGGCGAGGCCGTCGTCGTCGGCGCCGCGCTGCACCCGCCGCCGCATCCCGTCGCGGTTGCGCGTCGCGCGGACGAAGTTCTCCTCGTCGTTGGCCCGCGCGCGTGTGCAGACCGTCTCGTCGCGCAGCGTGTCGGAGACCGCGCGCTGGAGCATCGCCTCGACCGCGGGGTCCGTGGGCAGGCCGTAGCGCTCGTGCAGCGACGCGAGCACCTCCGAGAGCCTCGCGCGGCTCTCCTGCGGTTGACGCGCGGGCGCAGCGCGCACCACGCCCCCGTCGCCGTCACCGTCGCCTCCCCCTCCGCCGTCGGCCACGAGCGAGAGGCTCCCTTCGAAGCGGGCATCGATGCGGTACGCCACCAGGGCGGTGCTCCGCGAGAGGTCGGGGAGCGCGCCCGTCGGGCGACCGCCGCGCACCCTCGGAAGGAGCCAGCGCGCGAAGCCGATGAGCAGCTCCGAGCGCTCGTCGACCTCGGGGAGCGCGTGCGCGAGCAGCGCGTAGGTGCGCACGAACTCGTCGAGGTCGGCGCGAAACGCGGCCCTGCGCGCCTCGGGCAGCGCGCCCGCCCGCTCCGCGGCGCCCCCCACCGCGGCGAGCATCGCGGCCTGCTTCGCGTGGGCGGACAACGCGCCATCGAAGAACGCCCTCCCCCACGCCCTGAGGTCGTCGTCGGTGTACACCCCCGACGCGTCGAGCCGCGCGCGCAGCGCCGCGAGCTGATCGGCCGATGGCGCCGCGACCACCGAGGCCGCGCCGTAGAACTCGCGGAACGCGCTGACGATCTCGGCCTCGTCGTTCACGAAGTCGAGCACCCAGGTCGCGCCCTTGTCGGGGTGCACGCGGTTGAGCCGCGAGAGCGTCTGCACGGCTTGAATCCCCGAGAGCGCGCGGTCGACGTACATCGCCACCAGCAGCGGCTGATCGAAGCCCGTCTGGTACTTGTTCGCCACCACGAGGATCCGCCCGTCGGCGCGGTCGAAGCGCGCGGGGAGCTGCTTCTCCTTCACGCCGTGGTTGAGCTCCACCTCGGTGAACTCCTCGCGGGTCTTCGGGTCGGTGACCGTGCCCGAGAAGGCCGCGAAGACTTGCACGTCGCGCTGTCCGAACGCTTCGAAGCGCGCGCGGAGCGCCTGGGTGTACCGCACGGCCACGAGGCGCGACGGCGCGACCACCATGGCCTTCGCGCGCCCGCGGGCCTCGCGCTTCACCACGCGGAGAAAGTGCTCCGCGATGCAGTCGGCCTTGGCGTCGATGCTCAGCCTGTCGTTCGAGATGCGACGCGCGAGGGCCGCGGCGGCCTTGCGGCGGTCGACCTCGGGGTCTTCGGGCGTGAGTTGCACGAGGCGAAAGTACGAGTCGAAGGTGGCGTAGCGTTCGAGCACGTCGCGGATGAAGCCCTCTTCGATGGCCTGGCTCATGGCGTAGAGGTCGAAGACCTGGCCGAAGGCGATCTTGGTCTCGGCGCGCGGCGTGGCGGTGAACGCGAACACGCTCACGCTCGCGCGCTGGCGGGCCTCGGCCATCGCGCGCGCCATCGCGAGCACGAGGGCGTCGGGGGAGGGCGCCGGGGCCTCTTCGGGCACCTTCGGGACCTCCATGCCGAGGAGGTTGTACATGGCCTCGGCGGTGACGCCCTGCTGCGAGCTGTGGGCCTCGTCGATGATCACCGCGAAGCGCATCGCGCGCAGCGCGTCGACCATCTCGACCACGAAGGGAAAGGTCTGGAGCGTGACCAGGATCACCCTGGCCTTCTTGCCCACGAGGGCCTCGCGCAGCTCCACGGATCCGTCGACCGCGGCGACGGCCGCGGCCTCGTGGTCGAAGCGTCGGATCTCGTCTTCGAGCTGCTGGTCGAGCACGCGGCGGTCGGTGACGATGAGCACCGCGTCGAAGAGCCGCCGGTCGCGCGCGTCGTGGAGGTTGGCGAGGCGCAGCGAGAGCCACGCGATGGTCTTGCTCTTTCCGCTGCCCGCGGAGTGCTGCACGAGGTAGGCGCCGCCGGGGCCCTCGTCGCGCGCGGCGTCGACGATGCGCTGCACGGCGCGGCGCTGGTGGTACCTCGGAAACACCACCTCGGCGGGGCGCACGCGCTCCCTGCGCCGCTCCTCGGGGAGGTACTGGACGAAGCGTCCGAGGGTGTCGAGCCACGCGTCGCGCGCCCAGACCTCGTGCCAGAGGTACGAGGTCCGCGCGCCCGCCGGATGCGGGGGATTGCCGCCGCCGAGCTGCTCGTTGCCCCGGTTGAAGGGGACGAAGCGCGTCGCCTCGCCCGCGAGGCGCGTGGTCATCCACACCTCCTCGCTGTCGACCGCGAAGTGCACCACCGGGCCCTCGGCGAAGCGGAACAGCGCCACGCCCGTAGGCCGCGCCCTGTACTGCTTCTCGGCGCGCTCCCAACCGCCCTCGGGGGTCCGTTGCTTGAGCTCCGCGGTGGCGACAGGCACGCCGTTGAGGCTCAACACCAGATCGACGGAGCCGTTGCCCGCGGGATCGAAGCGCACCTGCCGCGTGACCGTGAGCCGCGACGCCGCGACGCGCCGTAGGAGCTCGGGGTTGCGCCCCTGCGAGGGCTGGAACGTCGCGACGTCGACGTGCTGACCGAAGAGGTCGAAGCCCTTGCGCAGCACGTCGGGCGTCTTTCGCACCGCCCGCTCCGCGACGAGCTTCTCGACGAGTCGCAGCCCCGCGCCGTCGCCGTGGAGGCGCGTGAGGGCCGCCCACGCCGCGGGCTGTGACGCCTGCACCCAGGCGATGAACTCGTCGGCGAAGACGCCCTGCACGGGGTCGAAGCGCGCGGCGTCACCCTCGCGCCAGCCGTTCGCGGTGAGGTGCGCGACGATGCCCTCCTCGAAGGCGCGCTCGGTCTCGGGTCGGGTCATGGCTTCGGCTCCAATCAGTGCTGGCGCTGCCTCACGCCGCGGTCATGCGCGCGAGCGGGATCTTCCCCGTGACAGCCTCGGTGATGAGCGCCTGACGGTACTCGCGAAGGCGCGCGATCTGCGTGGTGAGCGCGTCCGCGGCGCGGTCGAGGCGCGCGGTGGCGGCGTCGAGGTGCGCGACGATTTGCTGCTGTTCTGACAGCGACGGGAGCGGCACCACCATCAGCCACAGCGTGTCTTGACCGATGTTCTGCATGGAATCGCTCGCGCCGCTCGCACCACGTTCGATTTGATAGCGGGCACACCTGCCCGCGAGCATCCATGTCACGAACCTCGGGAGGAGCAGACGGTCGCGGACGTGCAGACGAAAGAGCTTGTCGCAGAGCAGGAGGCGCGACCGAACCGCACTGACATAGGCAGCCGACCCGACCAGACTCACGGTGTTCGCGCGTGAAACCAGCACATCACCAGCGCGAATCTCGTACTCAGGGAGCGGCGCCAGCTCTTCGGGAAGCGTCTTGTTTTCTTGCTCATGGAAGACACCTCCGTTCACGCAGCCGACTTTGAGCACTCCCCACTGCCCCTCTTGCGCGGGCTGCGCGATGCAGGCCGGACTCCATCCCTGCTCGATCTT
>JBPOHC010000786.1:0-1706 GCA_052035985.1 Myxococcota bacterium
GCCGCGCTCACGCGCAAGGCCGCGCAGAGCGAACAGATGTTCGCTGAACTCATCCGACACATGCGCGACGGGATGGACCTCGCGCGCGACAGCTACGGAACGAAGGGAGCAGTGGTGCCGTCATGGCTGTGATCGATCAGGACATCGGGGACCGTCACGCGATCTACAACGGAGACTCATGTGAGGTGCTGCCGACGCTCCCCGCGGCGTGCCTCGACCTCTCCATCTACTCGCCGCCCTTTGCGAAGAAGGACGGCGGCGCGCTCTACAGCTACTCGTCGAGCCCGCGCGACCTGTCGAACGCGCGCTCGTTCGATGAGTTCCTCCGGCACTACCAGTTCATCGTCGACCACATCCACCGGGCGACGAAGCCCGGTCGCATGACGGGGGTGCACTGCGCCGACGTGCCGACGGGGAACAGCGGCCGTGATGGTCTCTTCGACCTGCCCGGCGAGATCATCCGGCTTCACGAGGCGCGCGGCTTCCACTTCACGGCGCGGTACACGATCTGGAAGGAGCCCCTCGCCGTGCGCACGCGCACCATGGCGAAGAACCTCGCACACAAGACGATCGTCGACGACGCGTCGTTCTGCGGCAACGCTGGCGCCGACTACGTGCTCATGTTCCGCCGCGACGGCGACAACGCGGTGCCCATCACGCACCCGGAGGGGCTGCTCGAATACGCCGGAGAGCGCGAGATCCCCGCGGAGCTTCACCGCTACCGCGGCTGGAAGGGCAAGCAGACCGAGAACCGCTTCTCGCACTGGATCTGGCGTCAGTACGCGTCGAGCGTGTGGGATGACATCCGCATCGACAACGTGCTCCCGTTCCGCGAGGCGCGCGACACCGACGACGAGAAGCACGTCCATCCGCTCCAGCTCGATGTGATCGAGCGGCTCGTCACGCTCTACTCGAACCCTGGCGAGAAGGTGTTCACGCCGTTCATGGGCGTCGGCTCCGAGGTGTACGGCGCGGTGAAGCTCGGACGGTTCGGCGTCGGCGTCGAGCTCAAGCCCAGCTACTACCGGCAGGCGGTGAAGAACATCGCCGCGGCGCGCGCGGGCGTCGTCGTGAAGCAGGCGGCGTTCGCGTTCGACGAGGCGCCGGCGGCGGACCCTCTCGCCGAAGGCCTCGACACGGACCCCGGTGACGACGCACCGCCCGCCCCGGCGCCGAAGCGGGGGCGCGGCCGCGCGGCGAAGACGGAGGGGCAGACCGCGTGACCCCACCTCGCGCCGATGCCGTCGCCTCGCTCGACGTCCCGACAGAGCCCCTCGCCTTGCGCGCGCGCCGCCACGCGTGGGCCGCGGTGATCGCGCGCCTGCCCTCGACGCCCCGCACCGACAGCCCTCTCATGCTCGCGTGGGAGGCACACCGCACCGCGTGGGATGCGCTGCCCGCCGACGTGCGCGAGTGGGCCATCGCCGCGGGTGAGCGACGGGACATGCGTGTGATCCTGTGCGGGCTCGACGGCGAACACGAGATGCCCTCGACGTGGCGCGTGGTGCCGTGGAAAGCGCGCGGCGGGTACGGCGGCCAACGTAAGACCGGCACGAACGAGAACGCCTCGCGCGAGCGACTGTGGCTATCGCCGCACTGCCTCGGCAGCGATGCAGCGCTGCCGCTGTTCGGAGGCTCGCTGTGACCGCGGACCTGCACGTCGTGGCGGCGCAGCTCGCGCGCGACCCGGAGTGCCCGTTGCGCGC
>JBPOHC010001108.1:0-23049 GCA_052035985.1 Myxococcota bacterium
CAGATCCAGAGCGCCTTGCCCTTGATGTTCTGCTGCGGGACGAAGCCCCAGTAGCGGCTGTCGTAGCTGTTGTCGCGGTTGTCGCCCATCACGAACACGTGACCCGGCGGAACCGTGCACGGCTCCCGCACGCAGAACTCCGCCACCGATGACTCGCGCTCCGACGGATCGCGCGAGTACATCGTCAGGTAACGCCGGTGGCGCAGCGAGTCACGCTCCGCGAACACGCGACGCAGCGGCTGCTCGCCGTGAGTGGCTCCCTCGCCGTCGTCGCCGCGCCACGGACCGAGCTCGCAGCGGTCGAGCGCGCGGCCGTTGACCTGCACCGAGCCGTCTTCACGCACCCAGATGCGGTCGCCGGGGATGCCCACGACGCGCTTGATGAAGTCCTTCGAGGGGTCGACGGGGAAGACGAAGACCACCACGTCGCCGCGCTCGACGGGGCGTCCCGTGAAGAGCCTGCGGTTGGTGAACGGGATCAGCGGGCCGTAGATGAACTTGTTGACGAAGATGTTATCGCCCACGTTGAGGGTCGGATACATCGACGGCGACGGGATCTTGAAGGCCTCGATCACGAAGGTGCGGATCACCACCGCGACGAGCACCGCGAAGACGATGGCCTCGGTGTACTCCCGCACGGTGCCCTTGCGCGCGTGGCCGAGGTACCGCGTGAGGAGCAGGTCGAAGTCGCGGACGGCCTTCGCGGCCTTGTCCGCATCCTTGTTCTTGATGAGCTCGTCGAGGTTCTTCGAGGCCGTGAGGAGCTCGGCCTTCTTGTCGGCGTCGAGCTTCGAGCGGCCGAGGAGCTTCTCGTGCTCCTGCTGGAGCTCTCGGGCTTCGGCGGCGACGGTGCGCATCTCGCGGACCCCGTCGGCCGAGCGCGAGCCGTAGATCCGATCACGGACGCCGAGCACCACGATCTCGAAGACGGCGAAGGCGAGGAGCCAGCGCCAGGGGTCGGGGGCCTCGATGACTCGCATCGCCGCGAGGCCGAAGACCAGGGCCGTCGCGAGCACGGCAGGGATCACGATGTACCAGGTGAGGTACCAGAGTCGGTCCTGCCACGAGCTTTCGTTCATCGGGGGTTGTGCTCCATCGTGGGCGCGGCGGGTCGTATCAGTCGATCTTCAGGATCGCAAGGAACGCCTCCTGCGGGATCTCGACCGATCCGACGGACTTCATGCGCTTCTTGCCCTCCTTCTGCTTCTCGAGGAGCTTGCGCTTGCGGGTGATGTCGCCGCCGTAGCACTTGGCCGTGACGTTCTTCCGCAGGGCGCCGAGGGTCTCTCTAGCGATGATCTTGCCGCCGATGGCCGCCTGGATGGCGACCTCGTACTGCTGCCGGTGGATCACCTCCTTGAGCTTCTCCGCGAGCTCGCGTCCGCGCTTGTGGGCCTTCTCCTTGTGGATGATGACCGTGAGGGCGTCGACGGCCTCGCCGTTGACCATGAGGTCGACGCGCACGAGCGACCCCACCCTGTACCCAAGGAGCTCGTAGTCCATCGAGGCGTAGCCGCGCGACGCGCTCTTGAGCTTGTCGAAGAAGTCGAAGACCACCTCGTTGAGCGGCATCTCGTACGTGAGGATCACCCTCTCGGTGCCCACGTACTGCATCGCCGTCTGCGTGCCGCGGCGGTCCTGGCAGAGCTGCATGATGGCGCCGACGGCGGCGACGGGCGTGTGCAGCGTGAGCTTGAGGAAGGGCTCCTCGATCGCGTCGATCTTGCCCGCGTCGGGGAGGCGCGCGGGGTTCTCGACGTCGATGACATCGCCGGTCTTGAGGCGCACCCGGTAGACCACGCTCGGGGCCGTGATGATGAGGTCGAGGTTGTACTCGCGCTCCAGGCGCTCCTGAATGATCTCCATGTGGAGGAGGCCGAGGAAGCCGCAGCGGAACCCGAAGCCGAGCGCCTCGGAGGTGTCGGGCTCGAAGCGGAACGACGCGTCGTTGAGCCTGAGCTTCTCGAGGGCGTCGCGGAGGTTGGGATAGTCCGCCGAGTCCGTGGGATAGATGCCCGCGAAGACCATGGGCTTGACGTCTTTGAAGCCCGGCAGGGCCGCGTCGGTGCGCCGCTTCGCGTGGGTGATCGTGTCGCCGATCTTCGTGTCGTGCACCGACCGGATGTTGGCGGCGACGAAGCCCACCTCGCCGGGCCCGAGCTCTTCGAGGGCGATGGGGTGGGGCGTGAAGACCCCCATCTCGACGACCTCGTACTCGCGCTGCGTGGCCATGAGGTAGATCTTGTCGCCCTTGCGGAGCGTCCCCTCGACCACGCGCACGACCACCACGGCGCCTCGATACGAGTCGTACCAGGAGTCGAAGAGCAGGGCGCGGAGCGGCGCGTTGGGGTCGCCCGAGGGGGCCTTCACGCGCTTGACCACGGCCTCGAGGATGTCGCGGATGCCGATGCCGGTCTTTCCGCTGGCCTTGATGGCCTCGGAGCAGTCGAGGCCGACGACGTCTTCGATCTCGGCGCGCGTGCGGTCGACGTCGGCCGACGGGAGGTCGACCTTGTTCAGCACGGGGATCACCTCGAGGTTGGCCTCGACGGCGAGGTAGACGTTGGCGAGGGTCTGCGCCTCGACGCCCTGCGTGGCGTCGACCACGAGGAGGGCTCCCTCGCACGCCTGGAGCGAGCGAGAGACCTCGTAGGTGAAGTCGACGTGGCCGGGCGTGTCGATGAGGTTGATCTGGTAGAGCACCCCGTCGTCGGCCTTGTAGCCGATGCGTACGTGCTGAGCCTTGATGGTGATTCCGCGCTCTCGCTCGATGTCCATTTTGTCGAGGAACTGCTCGACGAGCTCGCGCTGAGAGAGGGCGCCGGTGTACTCGAGGATGCGATCGGCCAGGGTGCTCTTGCCGTGGTCGATGTGCGCGATGATCGAGAAATTTCGAATGCGGGAGGGTTCAGTCGGCATGGCCGTAGGGGATCGCGTCTCTAGCACGAGAAGCGCTCCGAGCGTCAGCGCGTGCGGTGCGGTGCGTTGGGAATGAAGCGGCGGGGGAGGGAGCGAGCGGGCGGGGTGCGAGCGGAGCGCGTCGGCGGATCAGCCGCCCGTGGGGACCTTGCGGGCCACGGCGGCGTCGAGGGGGATCTGGCCGGGTAGCTTGTCTTGATGCTTGCGGAGCACGAGGTCGATGCCCTCGCGGATGTACTCCGCCATGGGGACCTTCGTTCGCTCGTTGAGCACCTTCAGGAGCTCGAGCTGCTCGGGTTCGATATAGATGGTCGTCGAGACCTTCTTGCGGGCCATCGCTCGTCGTCCCGGTCTCCGCCACGCATCGGGCGGGGATGAGGAAGGTACCGTGAGATCTGCCAGGGACTCGTCATGCACATGTGCCGTGGCCGTCAGCTCACCGGCTTTGTCGTCCGCGTTCGTGTGCATTGGGAGCCCGTGACCGTGAATGTACCCTAGATGCCGGTACGTGCACTGTCAATGCGCCGGACGCCGGGACCCCCCGCCGGGGCAGAAACTACCGCTGTGACTGAAATTCTCGGCTCCGCGTCATGTAGCAGTTGACGGCGACTCGAAGACGGGACCTTACCGGTGGCGCTGCATCGGTACGCTTGCGCGTGGAGCGAGAGTCTTTCTAGAGTACCCGCCGGTCGGATCGATGATGGACGGAGAGGTCATGAGACGTTGCGGTGTGTTGATCGGGGTGGTGGTCGGGCTCCTCGCGTGCAGCGGGGAGAACGCGACGGGGTCGGTCGGGCGTCGTCGCTCCGACGCGGAGGCCCGCCACGAGCCGCAGGGTGAGCCCATGCCTCACGAGGAGTGCGTCGCGAACGGGGGCGACATCCAGAGCCTCGACGTCAACGGCGACGGTCAGCCCGACGTGCGCACCGTGATGGAGGGCGGTCGGCCGAAGTGCCGCGAGACCGACGCCAACTTCGACAGCCGCGTGGACATCTACCGTTGGTTCGACCTTTCGAACGGCTACGTGACCCGCGTCGAGGACGACTACGACTTCGACGGGCGCATCGACGTGGTCTCGACGTGGGAGAACAACCTCCCGGCGCGCGACATCCTCGACACGAACTTCGACGGCCGCACCGACACCTGGCGCGACTACCGCGAGGGGCACATCTATGAGCTCCGCCGCGACGCGGACGGCGACAGTCGCGTCGACACGTGGGAGCGCTTCGACACGACGGGCGCGGTGACCTACTCGGCCGTCGACGCCAACCACGACGGCGAGCCCGACGGAGCGCCCGACGCCGGTGCGCCCGCGGCGACGACCCCTGCTGCGACGACCCCTGCTGCGACGACACCTGCCGCGACGACGCCTGCGGTGACCGCTCCTGCGGCGACGCCTGCCACGACTCCGACGCCTGCCGCGACCGCGCCCGCGCCGACCACCGAGGCGCCGCGCGCCCAGAAGACCCGGGAGGCCCGGTCATGAAGATCCAGACGATGTTCGGGGCGTGCGTGATGATGGTCGCCGTCGGGGCGTGCTCGTCGACGACGGGGACGGCCCGACGCGTGGCGATTCGCAACCCGACGACGCTCGGGACGGCGACGTCGCGGGATGACCACCGGCGCTGCGACGCGACCGGGGCGGGGCGCTCGGCGAGCGAGTACGACACGAACACCGACGGCGTGCCCGACGTGCGGAAGGTCTTTCAGATCGTGGGCGAGGGGCAGGAGGCCCACTCGGTGCTGATCTGCCGAGAGGTCGACCTCAACCACGACGGCACCAAGGACGTGTTCCGCTTCTATAGCGACACGGGCCGGACGCTGCGCGAAGAGGAGGACCGCGACTTCGACAGCCGCATCGACGTGATCACGTTCTTCGACGCGGGCGAGGTGGTGCGCCGCGAGTTCGACACGAACGGCGACGGCATGGTCGACATGCGGATGTACTACCGCGACCACCGCCCGTACCGCGCCGAGCGCGAACTCCAGACCGACAACGCGGCGGATTTTCGCCCCGACTACTGGGAGTTCTACGACACGCGCGGCCACGTCGTGCGCATCGGCACCGACTACGACCACGACGGCCGCGCCGATCGGTGGGACCGCGTCGATCGCCTCGCGCCGCTGCGCCTCCCGAACGCGAACGCGCAGACCCCCGCGGCGGCGCAGCCCTCCGACGGGACGATGCAGGCCCCGTCGGGGACCACACCCGGCGGCGCCGCGACGACGCCCGCCGCCACACCCGCTGCCACCACGCCTGCTGTCACCACGCCCGCTGCCGCCACGCCCGCCGCGACGACCCCCGCCGCGCCCGCGAACTGACCGCGAGCAACGCCTCCCACGCATCGAGGAATCAATGAATCAGGAACGCCTCCAGAAGGTGCTGGCCCGCGCCGGCATCGCCTCTCGTCGTCACGCCGAGGAGCTCATCGTCGCGGGGCACGTGCGCGTGAACGGCCGCGTGGTGACGGAGCTCGGGATGCGCGTCGATCCCCACGAGGACAAGGTCGAGGTCGACGGTCGACGCATCGTCCTCGAGTCGCCCGTGTACGCGATTCTCCACAAGCCGCGCGGCGTGGTGACGACGCTGGCGGACCCCGAAGGACGCCCCACGATCGCCGAGAGCGTGAAGTCTCTGGGGGCGCGCGTGTTCCCCATCGGGCGCCTCGACTTTCACACGTCGGGCGCGCTGCTCATCACCAACGACGGGGCGCTGTCTCAGGCGCTGCTCCACCCCCGGCAGCACGTGCCGAAGGTGTACGTGGCGAAGATCCGCGGCATCCCGAGCGACACCCAGCTCGACGCGTGGCGCAACGGCGTGGTGCTCCCTCCGACGGAGTCAGACCCCGACGAGCGTCCGACCAAGACGCTCCCTGCCGAGGTCCGCGTGCTGCGCCAGGGACCTCCCGGCGAAGACTCGACGACGGGCGCCGGCGCGACCTGGATCCAGGTCACGCTGCGCGAGGGGCGCACCCGGCAGATTCACCGCATGGCCGACGCGACGGGGCTCTTCGTGATGCGCCTCGTTCGCATCTCCTTCGCGGACATCACCACGGAGGGGCTGCGTCCCGGCGAGCTCCGAGAGCTCACCGAGAAGGAGCTCACGGCTCTTCGCGTGCGCTTCCTCCGTCCGCTGGAGCAGGGCTCGTTCGGGGGACCGACGCCCGACGACTTCGATGAGGAGCGCCCGAAGCGCGCGCCGCGAAGGGCCGATGGAGAGCGTCCGGTGCGAGCCTCTGCGGGCGAGCGTGCTCCGCGAGGGGCTGCGGGCGAGCGTGCTCCGCGAGGGGCTGTGGGCGAGCGTGCTCCGCGAGGGGCTGCGGGCGAGCGTGCTCCGCGAGGGGCTGTGGGCGAGCGTGCTCCGCGACGCGAGACCGCGCGTGCGATCGGTCGAGGGGCCGAGCGGGTGTCTCGCGATGGCGGAGCGCGTCCCTTCGAGGGAGCGCCGAAGCGCGAGGGCCCGGTCGGAGCGAGGCGCGATGATCGCGGGCCGAGGCGTGATGATCGCGGCCCGGCGCGTGAGACGCGTGGACCTGCGCGTGAAGATCGCGGACCGCGCGGTGATGATCGCGGGCCGAAGCGCGAAGGTCCGGCTGTGCGCTTCGGGAGCGGACCGAGGCGTGATGATCGCGGGCCTGCTCGCGAGGAGCGCGCGCCGCGCGGAGCTGATCGTGGTCCGGCTCGTGAGACGCGTGGTCCGGCTCGTGATGATCGCGGGCCGAAGCGTGATGAGCGCGGGCCGAAGCGCGAGGCTCCGGCGGGACGCTTCGGGAGCGGACCCAAGCGTGATGATCGCGCGCCGCGCGGAGCGGATCGCGGTCCTGCGCGCGACACGCGTGGTCCTGCTCGCGACGAGGGTGCACCGAAGCGCGGTGCTTCCGCAGGGCGCTACGGGAGCGGACCGAAGCGCGAGGAGAGCGCGCCGAGGCGAGATGATCGCGGCCCCGCTCGCGACACGCGTGGACCGGCGCGTGATGATCGCGGACCGAAGCGCGATGCGCGCGGCGCAGACGACCGCGCGGCGAAGCCCGAAGCGCCCCGCGGAAAGCCCCGTCGGAAGGCGTGACGATTTCTCGTTGACACTGACCGCGTGGGGCGATAGATAAGCGTCCCACTCGACGCGGGGTGGAGCAGCCTGGTAGCTCGTCGGGCTCATAACCCGAAGGTCGTAGGTTCAAATCCTGCCCCCGCAACCATCGCTATATACGGCCGGGTCCAGAGAAGCCTCTGGATCCGGCCGTTGCGCATTTGGGCCGACGAAGGCTGCTAGAGGCAGCAGTTCAGCCCGCGCGATCCACGCACCGTCAGCCTGAGGCTGGAGCCGGATGGCACCACCTCTGAAATACCGGCGGAGCTCCTCGCGACTGCACAGGGGGTCCTGGGCGAGGCGGGCCGGGAGATCGAAGACGCGCGCGAGCAGTTGATCGGCGGAGGGCAGTCGGGGAACCTCGGACGCCTGCGCCGCGAGCGCGGCTATCGTGGTCTGCTCGTCGCGCACTTGCGCTTCGAGATCGCGGAGCTTCTGCAGCAACGGGTCGGAGCGTTCGCCGTCGGCGATCAGGTCACTCGGGTGGTCGATCCGCCGTCGTGTGCGGAGGAGGTATTCACGCCCGGTAGCGTCGACGATCGGCGCTCCAACGTGTCGTCAGAAGCGCCTTCCTCGGCGTCGCAGCGTCGGCGACCATGCGCTCTGACGCCGTCATGATGAACCTCACGCCCTCACAGCGCGACGCCATCGCGCACCGCGACGGACACCTGCAACTCATCGCCTGCGCGGGCTCGGGCAAGACCGAGGTCGTCGCGCGCCGCGTCGCGCAGCTCCTCTCGCCCGTCGAGGGCGCGACCCCCATCGAGCCGCGCAACGTCATCGCTTTCACCTTCACCGAGAAGGCCGCAGCCGAGCTCAAGGAGCGCATCACCGCCCGCGTGCGCGACATGCACGGTGATGTCCCTGGGCTCGCGGAGATGTTCGTCGGGACGATCCACGGTTGGTGCCTCGACCTCCTTCGCGCCGAGTCGGCCGCGTATCTCGGACGCACCGTGCTCGACGACGTCGCGCAGCGGATGCTCATCGAGCGACACCCCGCGCGGAGCGGGCGCGCACAGACGCGCTTTCTCCACGGAGACCCGCTCCAACCGTGGAAGGACACCGGCGTGTACCTCCGCGCGCTGGGCGTCCTACGCGAGGCGGAGCTCGACCCGAGCCGCCTCGAAGGCGTCAGCGTCGTCGAGGGACTCGCCGCGTGGAGGGCGCTCCTCGATGAGCGCGGGTGCCTCGATTTCACCGGCATCACCGAGCACGCCGTCGCGCTCCTCCGTGACGACGCGGCTGTGAGGGCGCGCGTCGCGGCTCGCGTGCGGCACGTCATCGTCGACGAGTACCAGGACGTGAACCCCATGCAGGAGCGCGTCGTGCGCTCGCTCGCCGACCTCGGCGCGTGGCTCTGCGTCGTGGGCGACGACGACCAGAGCATCTACCAGTGGAACGGCGCCAGCGTGGGCAACATCCTCTCGTTTGCGCATCGCTACCCCGACGTGCGAACCGTGAGGCTCCAGGAGAACTTTCGCTCGAGCCGTGGCATCGTCTCGCTCGCTCGCGCCTTCGTCGCCCAGAACCGCGACCGGCTCGCGAAGGAGATGGAATCGACCGGCGCGCAGCCCGACGACGACGGAGACCTCGTCGCACGCTCGTTCGATCACCCCGACGAAGAGGCCGCGTGGATCGCCGAGCGCTTCGAAGCCCTTCACGGCGCCGCGTTTCAAGAGGGATCGCGGCGTCGCGGGCTCGCGTGGAGTGACCTCTGCGTCCTCGTGCGCAGCGACCTCCGTCGCAACGCGACGCCCATCGTCCGCGCCCTCGAAGCGCGGGGGATTCCGGTGCTCGTCAGCGGGCTCAACACGCTCTTCGACACGCCCGAGGCCCGCGCCGCGGCGGAGCTCTTTCGATACCTCGCCGACCAGGCGGGCAGCGAGACAACAGGTCTTCGCGCCATGTGGGCGAGCGCGTGTCCATGGGCGTCGCCCGGGTCTCTCGACGTTGCGATGGGCTACGCCGAGGCGGTGCGCGACGACGTCGCCTTCGGGGCCGACGAGGGCGCCTGGGAGCTGCTCCCTCAGCGAGTGTTTCTGGAGTTCCTCGCGAGGGTGTGGTCGCCGAACGCGAGCGCGGTCGAGGGGCGCGCGGAGGTCGCGCTGGCGAACCTCGGGGTGTTCTCGCGGCTCCTCAAGGAGTTCGAGTCGGTGCACCACCGCGCGTCGCCGTCGGTGAAGTACGAGATGCTCGTCGACTTCCTCGACCACGCCGCGCAGGACCACTACGCCGAGGCGCAGCTCGACGAGGCGCTCGCCTCGCCCGACGCCGTGCGCGTGATGACCGTGCACAAGGCCAAGGGGCTCCAGTGGCCCGTGGTGGCCATCCCGGGACTCGTCGAGAAGCGCTTTCCCTCGCTGCCCTACGCGCAAGACCCGCGGAAGAAGAAGCGCAAGGACTGGTGGGACCTCATCCCCCTCGAAGCCGTGCACGACGGAGCCCGCTACCGCGGCTCGCTCGAAGACGAGCGGAGGCTCTTCTACGTCGCCGTCACGCGCGCGCAGAAGCATCTGCTCTTGAGCTTCGCGCCTTCGCCCGAATGGAGCTTCATGCGCACGCCGTCGCAGTTCTTTCGCTGGGCTTCGAAGCGTCAGGAGCTGTCTCCGCGCGACGTCGCGCCGAGCGAGCGCCTCACGCCCGAGGCGCGACGCGGGATCGCCAACGTCTCCCTCGACTTCACCACGCTCAAGAACCTCTTCGAGTGCCCGCAGCGCTTCAGGCTCCAGACGGTCTACGGCTTCTCTGCTCCTCCAGAGCCGGCGCAGGGGTTCGGCGCGTCGATCCACGACGCCCTCGCCGAGATGCACCGCCGCGCGAAGGACAGCGTGCGACCGACGACCGACGACGTTCCCGCGCTCGTGGCCTCACACCTCAAGCTCCCCTTCGCGACCTCCGACGTGCTCGAGCAGCGCCGTGAGGCCGCCGAGGCGATCCTCACGCGGTACCTCGACTCGCACGCCGACGCGCTCGACGCGGTCGAGTTCGTCGAGCAGGCCATCGAGCTCCCGATGGGCGACGGCGTCACCGTGTCGGGGCGCATCGACCTCGTCGTGCGAAGGGACGACGGGAACGCCAGCGTGGTCGACTTCAAGAGCTCGGCGCACGCGCAGTCCGAGCTCCAGACGCAGGCGCAGCTCCATCTCTACGCGCTCGGGTATCGCGCGCTCACGGGCCGCGACGCGAAGGCCGTCGAGGTGTGGGAGCTCGACCACGATACGCGCGACGTCCGACCCGTCGACGACGGGCTCATCGACGGGATCCGATCGACCGCGAACGAGGCCGCGACGATGCTGCGCGAGGGACGCTTTCCACCGTCTCCCGCGCTCGACCGATGCAGCCGGTGCCCGATGCGGGGGCTCTGCTCGCCGGGACAGAGAGCCATCGAAGACGGGGAGTCTGTCGCCGCTGGCAGCGCCGCCCTGCCTCGCGATACCGTCGCTCCGCGATGATGGATTTCGAGTCGACCGGGGCGTTCTACAAGGCCGCGCACATCGGGCTGCGGGTGCTCGACAGCCGCGGCGTTCGCCGTCGCTTCGGCCCCGAGGCCGACGCGCGGTGGGTGCAGTTCCGTGGCGACATGACCGACGCCGATCGACTCGACCTGCTGCTCCGCGACGCGGCCACGCAGACGCCGCTCGCCTTCGCGCCGCGTGAGGTGTTCGCGCTCGAAGGGCTCTCGCTCGAAGACCCCTTCGGCGTCTCGTGGAAGGGGCCTCCGCGCGGCCTCTCCGGCTCGCTGCTGCGCTCTGAGGGGACCGTGTCGAGCGATCCCGTCGCGGCCTTCGACGAGGCCGCCGCGCAGTGGGAGGTGACGGTTCCGAAGCTCGATGCGACGGCGCTCCCTCGCCTCGTGGCCTCGTCGCGCATCGTCGCGGGCGGCCTCGCTGCGCTGCGCGCGCTCGTCTCGCTCTTCGCGGCACACCGCGGGAGCTTCGACCTCGCCGATCAGGTGCTCTTCGTCGCCGATCGCCCGGTGGAGCGGCAGCTCTTCGGGCTCGCGACGGTGCTCCTCGCGACGCCCGGCGCGGGGCGTTCGGTGCCGCCGAAGGTGAGCGTCGAGAAGGTCCGCGCGCTCGGTCGCACGCCCTTCGATGCGAAGGTGCGCTCCGACGACGCTTCTGACGCGGTGAGAGAGACCGTCGACGCCCTCGCCGACGCGCTCGGACGCTGAGCCGTCACGCGCCCGCGATCACGGCTTTCGCGGTGCTCACGTCGAAGAGCCGCTCGACCAGAAGGTCCGCGAGCATCTCGGGCGTGAGGCACGGCTGGAACTTTGACACCCGCCCCGCGCCGCTCATCTTCGCCACCACCGCGCGCGCGTCGAGGGTGCTCGGACGTCCCTCGCTTCGCAGTTTCGCGAGCGCCTGACGGAGCCCCGCTTCACTCTGCGCGGCCTCTTCGCGGAACGTGATCCCCAGGTCGTCGACCGCGGCCGTGCCGCCGAGCATCGCGTCGAGCGTTCGCGCGAGCAGGTGGTTGGCCGCAGCCCCCGCGAAGTTCCACCACCGCAGGCCGCCGGGAGCCTCTGCGATGCACGTCCCTTCGCGCGGGAGAAACGCGTGTTCGGCGCGCTGCGCTTCGATGACCTCGCGCGTGCGCTTCGACCACCACGCGTCTTCGTCCTCGCTCGTGAGCACCTCGCGGATCGCCTCGCACAGCGCGGGGGAGCGCACCACCGGGTCGCCCATCCACCTCGCCACGCGCGCGTCTTCCGCAGGGCGCACATGGACGACGCCGCGTGACCACTCGACCGAGATCACCCGCCACGCGCGTCCGCCGAGCACGAAGGCCATCGGCCCCTTCGGCCTCGCCAGCGTCTCCTCGGCTTCGCCCTCCTCCTGCTGGAGCGAGAGGAAGTGCGCGTCGACGTTGCCCACCTCGAGGCCCGCGTGCATCACCGTGAGCATCCGAGGCGCGTCGAAGACGGCGTAGAGCGCTTCGAAGTTCCTGCGGCCGTAGCGCTTCTCTCCCTCGGGGCCGAGCGAGAGGAGGCCCCCGTCGCGATGGAGGATCTCCGCGTCGAGCATGTGCGCGACGAGCGCGCGGTAGTCCGCGATCGTGAGCTCCGCGAAGGGCGCCGCGCCTTCGACCAGGGCCCACGCGTCACTCTCGGGAACGCCACCGCGCTCGATCGAGAGCGCCATGATCTGGTGCGCGAGCAGGTGCGCCGCGCGGCGGGGCGCTCGCACCGACTCCACGTACCCGCGACGAAAGAGCCTCACGAGGGCCGCGGCCTGCACCGCCTTCTGCGGCGTCGTGCAGAGGAAGGTGCAGTTGGCCCGCGCGCCCGCGCGTCGCCCCGTGCGCCCCATGCGCTGAAGGAACGACGCCACGGAGCCCGGCGCGTCGACCTGGAGCACCCGGTCGAGGTCTCCCACGTCGATGCCCAGCTCCAGCGCGCTCGTCGCCACGATGACGCAGTCGCGCGCCTCGGAGAACGCGCGCTCCGCCTGGGCCCTCGCGTCGGCCGACAGCGACGAGTGCGACACGAACACCGTCACGCCCTGCGCGTGCAGCGCGCTCGCCATCGCCTCGGCGCCGCGGCGCGACTCGACGAACGCGAGGCGCTTGTCGCCCACGAAGAGCTTCGCCGCGAGCTTCGCCGCGTTCGCCTCGCTCGCGACGTGGTCGATCACGATCTCCGGGTCGGCCTTCGCCGCAGGCGCGCGGAGCACGCGACCCGCCCGCTTCGAACTCCCCTTGAGCCACGAGAGGATCTCCTCGGGGTTGCCCACCGTGGCCGAGAGGGCGACGCGTTGGAGGTCCCGTCCGCAGAGCCGCGTGAGGCGTTCGAGCACCGCCGCGAGGTGACCTCCACGGTCGTCGCGCACGAAGGCATGAACCTCGTCGATCACCACGGCCTGGAGCCCCGAGAAGATTCGTCGTGCAGGCACCCGCGGCGACATGAGCATCACCTCGAGCGACTCGGGCGTCGTGAGGAGCACGTCGGCGGGGTCTTTGAGAAAGCCCTTTCGCGCCCCCTGCGTGGTGTCGCCGTGCCAGGTGAACACGCGCCGACCGAGGAGGCCGCAGAGGTGTTCGAGGCGTTGTCGCTGGTTGTTGAGCAGCGCGCGAATGGGTGAGACGTAGAGCAGCGAGACGGGGCGGTGGTCCTCGCTGTCCATGCGCGAGAGCAGGGGAAAGAAGGCCGCTTCGGTCTTTCCGCCCGCGGTCGGCGCGAGCACCACGACGTGCTCTCCGTCGAGCACGGGCGGGATCGTGATCGCCTGCACCGGGCGCAGCGACGCGAAGCCGAGCCCGTTGACGATCTGGTACCGCATCGCAGGCGAGAGCCGCGCGAAGGCCTCGTCGCTCACGATCCGGGCTCGTCGAGCGCGAGATCATCGACCGCCGAAAGAGCGCTCGCGTCGCGCACGACACCTGCGGCGGAAGCCTCCTCGGGCGTCATCTCGGCGATCGACGGCGCTACGCCCGCGTACGCGCTCACCTCGAAGTCTTCGTGCAGGTCGACGCGGTCGAGCAGGCCCACGAGCTTCTTCAGAAAGAGCCTCGGCGCGACGCCCACCTTCGCGCCGAGCGCGCCGGTCACGCTGTCGGCGAGCGCGCCGAGCACGGCGTCGTCGACCTTGCGCGACACGCGATCGGCGTAGCTCGCGGGGTAGAGGTCGCGCACGCGGCGACCGACCTCGAGCATCCTCGCGCGGTCGAAGGGCTGGAGCCTCACCTGCGCGGCGCGGGGATTGTCGAAGCGGGGATCGCCCGAGAAGTCCTCGTGGAGTCGCTGCGCGAGCGGTGGGAGGCGCTTGATCCCCTGCGGGCCGTCGAAGAACGCGGGCGTCCCCGTGAGCAGGAGGTAGAGCCCCGGATAGCGCCCCGACGCGATGTCGTCGATGAGCTGGCGGAGCGCGTTGAGCGAGCGCTCCCTCACGTCGCCGCGCATCCGTTGGATGGTCTCGGCCTCGTCGAGCACGAGCACCAGACCCTTGCGGCCCGACTGCACCAGGAGCTCGAGCGTCCCTCGGAGAAAGGCGCCCGCCGTGTCGTGGTCGATCTCGCCCTTGACGCTCGCGGCGCGCTTGATCGCGGCGCCCACGTTGGGCTGACCCATGAGCCAGCCCATGAGCCCCTCGGCCACGGCGGAGTCTCCCTCGACGCGCGCGCGGTGACACCCGCGGAGCGCAGCGGAGAACGACGACTGCGAGACGCTCACCCGCGCGAGGCGTCGCTCCAGGAGGGCGCCCGTCGCGTCGGCGAGAGCGCGCGCGTTGTCCTTCGGGAGCGCGGGATCGGCGAGCACCTCCTCTTCGAGCGAGAAGAACCAGCGGCTCACGAGGTTGCGGTACGCCCCCTCGTCCCACTCGGCCGTGCGGAGGGCCTCCATCGCGCGGCGGTAGACCGTTCCCATCTGGTGGAGCGGGGTCTCGGTCTCGGAGATCTGCACCTCGGATACGGCGAAGCCGCGCTGCATCGCGCGGTGCTCGAACCACCGTGAGAAGAAGGTCTTTCCCGTGCCGTAGTCGCCGCGCACGGCCTTGAAGACGCCGTGGCCCGAGGCGGCCATGGCGAGCTCGTCGTCGAGGGCGGCGACGAAGCCGTCGAGGCCCGAGGCGAGCACCTCGACGCCGCGGCGGGGCACCGTTCCGTTGCGGAGCGCGGCGACGATCTCTCGGCGTCGGGGGAGCGGGATCGGCGCCATCACGCGCCCTCCTTCACGTCGAGGAGCTCACGGAGCAGCGCGTCGTCGAGGCGCACGCGGTCGGTCATCGCGTCGATGGTGAGCACCGGGTACGCGTCGATGTTGAGGATCTCGGAGGCGGCGGCGACGATGTTCTCCGCGCGTCCGCTCGTGAGGATGCCGATGCCACGCACCACCGCGGCGGGTGAGAGCTGTCCGCCGTGTTGCAGGAGCAGCTCGACGATCGGAACCACGTGCGACAGGAGCAGGCGTCGCTTGTGCTCGGGGAGCGACTTGAAGGTCTCGGCCGTGAGGATCGCGCGACCGAGCGCGGTGGTCGCCTTCGGCGCCGCGTCGACGGGCTTCACGGGGGCAGAGTCGATGCGCGCGACCGACACCAGCGGGAGGGTGGGCTGCACGGGAAGCGTCGCCGCGCTCACCACGCTGCGACGCGGCGCCGCCGACCACTGGAGGTCCCACCACGCGGGGCGCGGGAGCGGCTGCACTTCGAGCGGACGGTCTTCGACGCCCGCGGCTGTCGCCAGAGCATCCGAGGCGACGAGCACCGTCGGACACACCACCTCGGCCAGCGTCGCGCCGCCGTGGAGCCCGTTGCCGCGCGTCGATCCCATCGCCTCGGTCTCGCGCGTTCGCAGCGCGAGGCGCTGACCCTTGCGAGGGGTCCACACGCCCGCGCCCGTGATCACCACCTCGCCCGCGTCGGGGGCCGCGTCGTCGTCGAGGTAGCGGCAGCGGCCCTCTCCCTCTTCACGCGAGGTCGACACCGAATGGAGCCGCGCGGCCGAGACGTGGCCGTGATCCGACGCGAAGAGCACGGCGCGATTCGCGACGCGCGCGAGGTCGAGGAGCTCGACCAGGGGCTTGATGGTCTCGGCCGTGTAACGCACCGCGATCTGCTGACTCCCGTGGAGCTGGTCGTCGATGGCGTTGAAGACCACGCCCACCGCGCGCCGACCCGAGCGCACCGCCGCGCGGAGATCCTCGGAGACATGCGGCGTGTCGTGTTCGAGCACCAGCTTCGGCGCCTCGGTGGTCATCACCTCGCGCAGCCGCTTGTGCGACGCGAAGCGCTTCGGGTCGTTGCCCGTGTCGGGGCGCTCGCCGGGCTCGGGCACGGCGCCCGCGAAGAAGGCCGCGCGGCTCACCTTCGTGATCGTCGGGAGCGCGGCGAGTACCGGCGCGACGAAGACCGACGCGCTGTTGCATGTGGGTTGCCAGCGGAGCACGCCGTGGTGGTGGCGGTCTTCGAGGTCGAGCAGCAGCTCGGCGAGGTTGGGCCACGCGGCGCCGTCGAGCAGCACCACGAGCAGCCTCCGCGACTCGGCGCCTTCGAGGAAGGTCGCCCCGAACGCGTCGAGCGCGCGCTCGATGGGGACGACGTGGTCGCCGCGGCGTCCGCCATCGACCCAGTGCTTGAGCGAGGCCGAGAAGCGCTGGTCGTCGTCGTCGCGGAGGCGGTCGGCGGCGGCTTCGACGGCCGCGCAGCTCCGCCCGAAGGCCCCGTCGTCGCTGCCTCGGACGTCGCGGCGCGCGAGGTCGACGAAGCCCCCCTGCGAGACGTAGTCGCGCGCGAGTGCGACGGCGGTCTCCCACGGGGCGCCGCTCGTGCGGAGGTGGTCGAGGTCGGGGCGGGCGCTCCTCCACGCGAGGAGGCGCAGCGCGGCGCGGGCGCGGTCGATGACGCGGGTGTTGGCGTCGGCGTTGCGGTGCGCGCGGAGCTGTTCGAACGCGCTCACCGCGGAGAGGTGACGCTCGCGGGAGGGGTCCGCGAGGCAGGCGTCGAGGGCGGCGGCGAAGCGATGGAGCGAGGCGTCCCACGCGAGGCCGAGCGAGGGGCTCGACGAGAGCGCGTCGCGAACCTGAGGCTCCGTCGCGTCGTCGCGGACGAGCGCGTCGACGTCGCGGAGGAGCGCGTCGAGCGTGCGGCCGTGCGAGAGCTTGAGGGCGTCGCGGAGGCTTGTCTCGCAGGCTCCCCAGCGCGCGAGCGCGGCCGTGTCGCCGCCGACGGACTGGCCGAGGCGAGACGAGACCTTGTTGAGCCACGCCCGAACGAGCGTGCGGAGGAGCACGTCCGTAGCGATCTTCGGGGCGACGGGGCCGAGCGCGAAGGTGAGCGCCGCGACGGGGCGTCCGAGGCCCTCCTCCCAGTGGCTCCAGAGCGCGGGGGCGATGGGGTCGACGGTGCGCGCGAGCCACGCTTCGAAGGGACCGCGGAGCTCGGGGTTGTCGCGCATCCACGACGTCCAGCGGGGCTCCGGGGCGCGCGTCGCGAGGTGCTCGAGGAGCCTCCGCAGTGTGAAGGCCACCTCGCGCGAGAGTCCGCAACGCGACGAGAGCACGAGGCGCCACGCGAGGTCGGGGTCGAGCTGCGCCGAGGGCGATGCCGACGTCGCGCGCGTGTCGTCGGCGAGGAGCGCTTCGCACAGTCCGCGGAGGCGCTGCACCTCGGGGTGGATCCAGCGCACGCCGAGGTGCCGTCGGAGCCGCGACTCCGACGAGACGACGCGGACCTCTCCGCGCGCGAGCCGTGCGGCGAGGTCGAGCGGAAGCGGCGCGACGTCGTAGTCGACGAGCGCGAGGAGCGCCTCGGAGCGCGGGGCCACGAGTGCGCGACGAAGCTCCAGCTCGCAGCGCGCGGGGACGACGCGAAAGGTCGTCACGCCGTCGGGCAGCGTCGCCTGCACCGTGCGCACGTCGCTGCGGCCGTAGAACGCCGTGTCGCGCGTGCGCCGCGCGGTGCGATGGATGTGCTCCAGCTCGGCCACGAGGTCGGCCTCGCCGAGCGACGGGATCTCCGCGGGCATCGGCATCACGTCACCGCGGGCTTCGAGACCGTCCACTCGAAGCGGAGCGTGAGCGTCGCCCCATCGCCCGCCTCGGCGAGCGCGCGCTTCATCTTCGCGACCTCGTCGTCGAGCGACGCGAGCTCGCTCACCACGCCGCCGCCGACGCGTTGCGCGTCTCGCCGCGTGATGCCGTCCCCGCGCTCCTTCGGCTCCTCCTCGGGAGGTGCTCGTCTGCCAGTCGGCTTCGGTCTCGTGATCTCCTGCGCGCGGAGAAAGAGCGGCTCGAGCTTCTTGCCGATCGACTCGTTCAACTCGTCACTCGCGAGCAGCCTCGTGAGCTCCGCCAGCACCGCCGGGGCGTCGTCGTGGGGAAAGCCCACCAACGCGCTCAACCCGTCGAGGAAGTACGTCTTGTCGAGCCCGGCGAGCATCGACGTGGCGTGCTTGAGATGCGCCGCGAGGGCCGTCTCGCTCGTGCGCGCCGAGAAGCCCGCGAGCGCCTCGACGAGCGCCACCGGGTCGCTCGTCGAGAGCAGTCGCAAGAGCGTCACCGCGCTCTCGGCCGTGTCGCGACGCGCGGTTCCAGACGCCGCGCCGAGCGACTCCCAGCGTTGGAGCGCGAGGGCGACGCGGTCGGCGCCGTCCTTCACCGCGGCGGCGCGGCGGCGCTCGCACTCGTCGGCGAAGCGGCGCAGCGAGCGACCCGAGCAGGTGCGCATCCCCTCGCGGTTCACCCCGAAGAGGGCGCCCATCACCGAGAGGGCCTTCGTCCACGAGACCGCGGGGGGCAGCGGCGGGCGCAGGAGCGTGAGCTCGCCATCGAGCTTGCCGAGCGGGGGCGTGTCGGTGAGCGCGCGGTCGTCGCGGTAGAGCTCGCGCCCGAGGAGCGCGGCCCACGCGAGCACGTAGAAGTCCGCGAGCTCAGAGGTGAGGCCCATCTGTCCGTCGGGGTCGTACGCGGCGCGCACCTGGGCGACGGTGGGTGACTCGATCCCCTTGTCGCGGAGGCGGTTCTCGACCTGCTGCGCGCCGTCGGTTCGCACCGTCGCGTTGCTCTCGTTGACGAGCAGAAAGGCCGTCACCGAGGCGACGTCGAAGAGCTTCGCCTCGGCGCGGTCGAAGGCCACGCGCTGGCTGTCGGCGAGGGCCACCTCCTGCACCTTGCGGAGCGCGTCTTCGAGGCGCTTGCGAGAGATTCCTGCCTCTTCGGCGAACGAGGGGTGGCGGGGGTAGCGCTTGTCGAGGAGCCCGCGCACCACGCGGACGAGGGCGGGGCCGAGCTGCGTCTCCGTGGGCAGGGGCATCCCCGTCTCGGGGACGAAGAGGTGAAAGTGCCGGTCGACGCGGCGTGCCTCGTCGAGGCTCTCGGCGTCGGGCTTGCGAATGCCGTAGGCCATGTCGAGCGCGTCGCGGATGCGGTTGCGCTTCTGGTTGCGGAGGGCCTCCATCTCGGCCTCGGCGGCGCGGCGCTCGTCGGGGCGGAGGTGCTGGAGGAGGCGCTGACGGTTCTCGTCGCCGAGCACGCGCTCGAGCACGACGAGCTCGCCGAGCTCGCGCTGGAGGCGGTCGGAGAAGAAGCTCGGGAGCCACACGGCGGTGGTCGCTTCGAGGCCCTTGTCCTTCACCTCGACGACGTAGCGCTCGTCCTCCTGCGGCGTGTGCCCCGGGTCGTCGAAGGGAAAGTCGATGACCACCTTGAAGTCGTAGCCGTGCGGCACCGCGAAGTACGAGCGGTCCATCTCGCGCACGTTGCCGTAGTGGATCTGGCCCTTGCGGGTGAAGCCTCGCCAGTCGACCTCGAAGTCGATGGGTGAGCCCTCGACGCGGGTGAACCCGAGCGCCGAGAAGAGGAGCTCGCGGAGCATGGCCTTGCGTCCGCCCTGCGTGTCGTAGCTGCGCGCGCCGTCGAGGATGGGCTTGATGTCGACGCCGTCGATGATGGCGCTCACCCGCGGATCGGGCTCTTCACCCACGCGCAGCTTGCCGACCTGTCCTGCGTAACGGCGGAGTCGCACGACCGCCTGCTGCCCCGCGGTGCCGGGGACAACCTCGCGGAGCGTCCCGTGGTTGAGCTGCACGAGGCGCGACACCGTGAGGTTGCGCAGCACGGGCACCTCGGGCACCAGCGCTGCGAGGATCACGGTCTTGATCAAACGGTTGTCCGCGCGGCACGCGGACTCCTTGCAGTTGGAGCAGCCGATCTCGGGGCGGTGATCTTCGCGCATTCGCTGGCAGCGCTCGGGCCGCGCCGTGTCGTGCTGCGACTGGATCACGGGCAACAGCTCGGCTTGATAGAGCCGCCGCGCGGACTGCCAGCGCGCGCGCATGGCGCCGTCCATGGGCTCCTCGCCGCCCGCGAGCACGTCGTAGAGGTCTCCCACCGGGACGATGCGACCGAACTGGTAGTCGTCGAGGTGCTCGAGCAGGAGCTCGTGGAGGATCTTGAGCGCCGTGCGATCTCGCTGGAGGAAGGCGCTCATCGCGACGAGGGCCTCGACGAGCGCGGGCGAGAAGGGGTGCAGGTCGCGCAGGGCCTTCTCGTCGCCGTTCTCGCCGAGGAGCGTCCCCTTCTCGACGGGGTTGAGCTTGCGGAGCCAGTCTTGAAAGCCCTGGTCGATGCGCTTCTTCGCGGCCTCGTCGCGGGGCCTCACCACGCGCTTGCGAATGATCGCGGGGAGGTTCCTGTCTTCGAGCTTGATGGTCTCGAAGCGGCCCTCCCAGAACTTCAGCGTGTCGGTGAGGAGCTGCGCGTCGCCGCCCACGAACTGGTGCCCCACGAGCTCGGCGATGTCGCGCTGACGCGCCGCGAAGCCCACGAGCGGAACGGGTCTACGGAGGTCCTGCGCCTCGACGAGCTTGGCGAGCTTCTGCACCTCGGCGTTGAGGCGGTTGCGGTCTCCCGCGAGGCTCGTGAGCCAGAGGATGAGCTCGTCGAAGAACACCACCACGGCGCCGTATCCGAGCGCGGCGGCGTGGCGGCTCATCACGGCGAAGCCCTTGTCGGCGTCGATCCAGCGGTTGCCCTGCGCGGCGAACGCGGGGAGCCAGCTCCGCACGAGCGCGTCGAAGAGCTCGGCCCGCTGGTCGGCGTTCTCGCCGTTGCGTACGGCGTCGAAGCGGACGGCGTCCCAACGTCCCTCGGCGCCGAGCTCGCCCCATCCGTCGCCCTCGTCGGCGTCGCCGCCGAGGCGCGCAAAGAAGACCTTGTCGCCCACCTGCTGACGGAGCGCCTCGGCGTTTTCGAAGAGCTCGTGGTCGGCGAAGAGCGGCGGCACGGGCGCCGTGGGGTGCTGCGCGCGCACGACGTCGACGAAGGCGCGAAAGAGCTGCGACTCCAAGGTGTCTGCGCCTGTCATGTGCAGGTGCAGCCGTAGGAGCTTCGTGTCGGCCACCCACGCGTGTCGGGGGCGCAGGGGATGGATCTCTTCGACGGCCCACGCCACGGGGTCGTTCGCGAGGAGGAGCGACACGACGGCCATGAAGTGACTCTTCCCCGAGCCGAAGGAGCCGTGGACGTAGGTGGCGCGGCTCCCGTGGTTCTGGACGGCGCCGCGCACCATGTCGAGCGCGTGGTCGAGCGCGTGGACGATGCCCGGCGTGACGGCGTAGTCGCGCAGGAGCGCGTCGGGGCGCGTGACGGCGTCGGTGAGCTTGACGACGAAGGAGGTCTTCGAAGCCTCGCGGGGGATGTCGAGCAGTTCGCGGAGTGCGGTGGTCATCGGGGCCGCGATGCTACCGGCACTGTCGCAAAGTTCGCTACGGTGCTTCGGGGAGGCGACTCAAGATCGCCATGCACTCTTTCGCGCGGTCGACGATCAGGGGCGCGTCGATGGCGAGCACGGCGAGGTCGTCGTAGTCAGCGCGGCGTCGCTCATCACGCAGCTCCCGCAGGATGTATCCGATCTTTCGTGACGGCGCGTCGCTGCGCTGCTCGTACGCGCGCATGACCTCTCCGTGCGCGCTCCCGTCTTCAGGGAGGTTCAACCCTTCGCGAACGAGTCGTAGGCGCGCACAATTGAAGATCGCGTAGTACGCCCGGCTGACCGCAGCCCTCGCGGCGGCTTCGCGTTGCCTCGGGGGCCAGGCCGTCGCCAGGACCTCTTCCGCGAACGCGAGGCAGGTTTCCCAATGCATGCTCACGACAATCGCACCGCGATCACGAGGCCGCCGTTGGCATGGTGGGCGTTCTCGTTCCACCAGGCGTTCTCGAACGAGTCTCGGCGAGCGGTGAGTTCGCTGCGCTCGGGCACCACGACGCGAACCGCCACGTGTCGATCGTCCCAGCTCCCGGCAGAGACGAACTCCAGCGTCCGACGGGCGTCACCGAAGTGATGCTTCAGCGCATCGACGGCCTCGTGAAGCACCTCGAACACGTCCGGCCGCTCCTTCAAGAACGCGCACACCGGCTCGGGGCTCGGGCACTCGAAGGCAACCAACGTGTCGTTGATCGCCGCTTCGCGTTCGTCGGGCGTCAGGCTCCGGCGAATCTCAAAATCGAGCGGCGTCGTCTGTCCGAGGTCGAAGAGCGCCCGGTTGATGAGCCTCGCGTGGTCGCGCGCCAGTTCGCGGAGTGCGACCACGAGCTCGGCGAACCAGGGGGGCCGGTTCGTCTTGCGCGCGCAGAAGATCGTCGCGACGAGCAGCGTGTCGACACGCGTCGCCATCGTCTCGAGCTCGGGGACGTAGTGGAGCCGCGCGAGGTGCTGCTCCCAACGAGGGGAGAGCCATCGAAAGACGGCGTGGTTGCTCCGAAGGACCAAGGCAAGGGCCTCTTCGAGCACGCCGCCGGTCTCACCCTGAAAGAGTTCGCCGTCGGCGCCGCGCAGCTCTTCACGAACGAAGTCGATCCCCGATTCGAGCTCCGCGCGAAGCACGGGATTCTTCAGCGCGTCAACGATCAGCATCCCGAGCGCGGGGCGCCGAGCGGCGAGCACCACGGGGAGGTTGCGCGCGAGGATCTCCGCAGCTTCAACGAACGTCGGCTGACGGAGCATCGGCTCGACGAGCTCCTGCTCGACCGTCTCGACGAAGACCTGAACGAAGCGAAGCGTTCGCTTCGGAATGAAGGGGGCGACGCGTGCGACCTCTGCGCTCGTGAGCACCGGGAGGTTGCACGCGGGGGCGTCTGAGAAGTCCTGGGCGAGCGCGGCCACGGGCGGGGGATATCACTCCGACGCTTCTCCTCGCAACCGAAGGCGCCGCCATTGCAAGGCCGCGCGCTCGCCGGGGGGCGATCGAAACGTCGGCGGACGAGCGTTTCCGCGCAGGAGCCGCGGGCGTCCCCTTCCGCGCCGGGCGAGTTCACGCTCGCCGGTCCGCGCCTCGTGTCGAGGCGTGGCGCGTGACCCGCCCGGTTGGCGCGCATCCCCTCCGCGCGTGGCCTGCGCGAACCCGCTTCACCTCCGCCCCGCTCCGTTGGTACCTTGCGCGCCCTGTCGTCGCGTCACGCGCGCTTCGCACGTCGCGGCGGCGGGAGGAGAAGAACACCCCCATGGTCAAGCCTGACATTGCCACCCCGAAGACCCCGAAGGACAAGCCCGTCCCACCCGCGGCGACGCCCGTCGAGATCGACACCACGGCCACCGCGGCGGCGTGGG
>JBPOHC010000495.1:0-8955 GCA_052035985.1 Myxococcota bacterium
TGCACGTCGTCGACTGGGTCTACCGCGCGTTCAAGGAAGCGAACGAGCTCGACGAAGCGATCCGCGTCCCCGAGCTCGGCGCGCTGGCGCCGTACTTCACGACGAAGCGCGGGGCGGCGAAGAGCAACGGCGAAGGCGGAGGTGGCGGTGGTGGCGGTGGCGGAGGTGGCGGTGGTGGCGGTGGTGGCGGCGGTGGCGGCGAGGGGGAGAAGCCAGTGAACGGCGGCGTGGCGAAGCCGGGGTGAGGAGCCTCGCGCTGCGTTGCTGCTCTCACCGCTCGCGTGTGTCGGTGAGGGCGGGGGCGCGGGGCCTTTCGCAGCCGCAATACGAGCGAACCTCCGCTTCGATCACGCGACCGTCATCTGCCACCACGGCCTCCACATAAGACAGGTAGCGTCGCACGTAGGGCACGAAGTCGTTGCGAGCGATCGCGGCGATGAAGCCCGAGAGCGCCTCCTTCGCGAGACGCTCGTCGGAGCCTGTGATCTCCGCCGGGAGGCGCATCACGTCGACCCACGTGCCGCTGTTGAGGTAATGCGCGGTCCTGCCGTCGAGCGCGAGGGCGATACGCTTGGGCAGGTGCGTGTGTCCGAACACCACGAGGTCGAAGGCCCCGTGCGTCGCGATGGTGTGCGCGGCGTCGAGGTAGTCGGGCAGCTCGCGCGCGACGTCGAACGACCCGTCCGTCGCGTTGAGGTGGCGCAGCGCCGTGAGGAGCTTGTTGCGTCGCTGCTCGTGGTCGCGCTCGCCGATCACGTCGAGGATCTTCGTGAAGCTCCGCGCGCCCTCTCGGAGCGAGCCGACCGTGGCCGCGAGCCAGCGCGCCGCCGCGGCCGCGTCGTCTATGACGGAGAGGTCGCCGCCCGTGAGTGTCGCGCGGCGGATCTCGTCGCGGAACACCGCGGCATCCGGTCCGAGCTCCTCCTCCAGCGCGCTCGCGAGGGTGGTGCGCGTCGCGGCGCCCGAGGTGTCGAGGTCTCCCGCGCTGGCGGGCGTCGCGGGGCCGTCGAGGCCGTGGCCCGCGAGCTTCGTCGCGATCGACGCGGCGGCGAAGACGTCTTCGAACTCCGGTCGGTGATCGGGCTCCAGCGCGAGCAGCAGCGGGATGACCGCGCCGGTCTCGGGCTTGAGCAGGTCGACGAAGCGGTAGCGCGCCTTGATGCGATTCATCACACGCACGACGAGATGCGAGCCCGCGGGCGGCTGAAAGAAGCGGGTCCTGCGGGCGCGCTCGTCGACGGGCAAGCCTCGCGACGCGACGGAGCGCTCCTCGCGGAGCCGGTCGTGATCGATGATGTTCCATCGGTCGTAGCGGTTGCCGTGTTCGAAGAGCGCGCGACCGACCGTGTACGCCTCGCCGTCGTAGACGAAGCGCACGCGGTCTCCGTCTCCGAGCAGCTTCAGGAGGTACGCGCGCACCTTCGGCATCGCGAGCTCGACGTCGTGGTTGCCGATGAGCAGCGTGAGGCGGTGCCCCGCCGCGACGAAGCGCGCGAGGGCGTCGAACACCACACCCGCGCGGAGGCGGACGCGCTCGAGGCGCGCGATGGCTTCGGACTCCGAGGCGGTCCATGTGCGCGCGCCGTCGGCGCCGTCGATGGCGAAGAAGTCGACGAAGTCGCCGTTCACGATGAGCTCGATCTCGCCTCGCGGCGAAGACTCGGGCGAGGCGATCCAATCGATGAACGCGGCGAGCTCTGAGTAGGCGGTGCAGATCTGCGAGCCGGGCGCGTCGGACGCGTCGGGCGCTCCGCCGAGGTGGAGGTCGGAGATGGCGTAGAGGTGTCGCATGACTCTTTCTATCTGTGGCTTACATCGCCCAGGGGATGCGGCTCTGGACGACTGTGCGGGTTGTCGCGTCGTAGGCCCAGCCTTGCGTGCGGCCGTCGGGCAAGGTCGCGACGAAGCCGCACTCGTTTCGACGAGAGATGGTCCGCGTGAAGCGGGTCCCCGGGGATTGAGCGCGAAGCGTGGTCATCTTGCGCTGTAGCGCCGCGGCGGCCTCGGTTTGCGCGAGCCAGCGCTGAATACCCTCTGGGGTCTCGACCGGTGGTGGCTCCGTCACATCGAGAGGGGCCGGTACGTCGCTCTGCATCACGCCTGTCATTAGCGGCCGCAGCAAGCGTGTCGATGTCGGGACGTCTGCTGGCGCGACGGAGGCGTCGAGCGTGCGAAAGCGGATCGGGGTGCGAGGCCCGACCGTTGTGGTGCTCGGAAACAACGCGCGGATCGCTCCGGTGACGCGATCGGGTGCGACCTTGTACGTCGTCACCAGCGCGAACAGCAGGACGAAGCCGAGGCGATACCCGAGTTCGAGCAGCCCCGAGAGAGCCTGCGAGGCGCGCGCCCCCGCTCGCAGCGTCAGCTTCGGTATGCGGAACATCCCGAGCGTGTCGGCGAGCGAGAGCGCCGCAGCGACGCTCACGAGTCCCGAGAGAGCGAGCGGCACGCGCGCGACGGCGACGGCCACGAGCACGCCCGCGCTTGCGACGGCGCGGGCCCACGTCAGTACGCGAGGCCGTGGCGACAACCACGTCGCACTCGCCCAGCCCAGCAGCGTTACCGTGCTGAGGAGGAACAGCACGGTGCCCACGCGTCCGAGCGGGGTGTGAGCATCACGCGACGCGTAGAGAAAGCCTGCAAGACCCGCGGCGGTCAGGAGCGCGATCGTGAGGGCTCGTGCGCGGATCTCTGTCACGGGCTCCTCCGCGGCGTGAAACGCGAGAGGAGCGCGGAGATCGGCGTCGCGTAGATCACGCGCTGCTTCAGCGTGCCCCAACGCACCATCGCCGCGACGCCGCCGCGGGCCCACACGGGCGCGCCCGAGAAGCCTTCGAGGTCACCGAGTCCGCCCTGATCGCAGGTGAGTTGAACCGCGCAGACGCGCGCGTCGCCGTCGGTGGTAGGCATCTCGCCGTCGGGGTCGGCGACCGTACCCGTCGCGACCATGCCCGTCTCCATCGCGTTGGGAAAGCCCCACACGCGCCACGAGTCACCCGCCTGGAGCGTCGTCGAGAGGGCGGGCGCGAGGCCGTCGCGAACAGCCTCGCGCAACGTGAGAAGAGCTGCGTCGTGCGCCCAGTCGACGTCGTCTTCGCGGAGGTCGGCGAGCACCTCGCCCTGAGGAAACTCCAACGTCACCGCGCTCGCCTTGAGCGTCTGTCGCGCGCGGTCGCCGACGCAGTGCGCGGCCGTGAGCACGCGAGATTCATCGATGCGCCACGCCGTTCCCCACTCATTCGAAGGGGCGCCGACGCGACGCAGCTTCGCCACGAGCGGTCGTCCGTCGCTGTCGGTCTTCGCGCGCGTCGGCGCACGGAACCCCAATGCCCGGAGCGCGTCGAGCTTCGGGATGCGTCGCCACTCGGGGTCGTCGGGGAGGGCCGAGAGCGCCATCGACGCGAGGGGGCCGAGGTCGTCGCCGCGCTTGCGGAGCTGATCGATCGCGCGCTGCCACGCGTGGTCGAGCGGGAGGTCGCGCGAGAGGGTGAGCGCCAGCGCGTCGGCTGCGTCGATCGCGCGCTCGCGGTCGCGGAAGGCCCTGCACACGAGACCGTGGAGCGCCGAGCGCTGCGCGAGGTCGAGCGACGAGGCAGGGAGCGTCCCCGTGGCCTTCACGGTGCGGTCGGGTACCACCGCGCAGAGAGTATCTGCAAGGCGCGCCGCGGTGATAGAGTCCGCGCCGCCCTCTGTGGGGACTCGATGAGCCGCGCGCTGACCATCACCTTCCGATCGCGTGGGGATCGGTGGGAGTTCACCCTCGAACCCGAGGGCGACCCCGCGCAGGGACCCTTCGAGTGGAAGGAGCCCCCGCAGCCTCGGATGCTCCTCCCGGCGCTCGTCGGGAGGCTCCCGAGCGTGCTCGACGCGCAACTTCCGTGGCGCGTGAGGCTGTGCCCCGCCGAGCTCCCGAGCGCGCCTCCGTACACGCCCGCGCTGCCCTCGTACCTCGCGTGGCCCGCGCTGGAGCATCCGCGCGCGAAGACCCATGTGTTCAACCTCGGGTGGACCGTCGCCGAGGCGTGCTTTCCGATCACGTACAACACCGTGCGCGACGCGATCGGGGTCATCTCCGCCGCGGGGAGCACGCTCGTCGAGACCCTCTCGTCCGAGCTCCTGCACCCGGTCGATCGGGTGTCCTCGGAGGGACCCTTTCCGCAAGAGACCGTGATCGTGGTCGAGGGTGAGGTCGACGACGACGAGGCCGCGCGCATCCAGGACCTCGCCTACGACGCGTACTGTCCGCTGCTCGTGTGGTGCGCGAGCAATCCTCCGCCGCGCGTGCCCATCAACGAGATCGTGACGCTCGACGCGCCCGCGACGCCGACGCTCACGTGGCTCTCGTACCTGCTCCCGAAGGTGCTCACGGGGACGCAGGGGCCCGAAGAGGCGCTCGCCTCCGCCGCGCGCGGCCGTGGCGTCGCTGCGAAGGACTGCAACGTCCGTTGGCTTCGCGGCTGCTTCGGGCGGTGGGAGACGCGCGCCACGCTCGACCGCCACGGCTTCCCCGAGCACTGGGACGTGACCTTTGATCGCAAGCCCCAGGAGGGAGAGCTCACCGACCTGCTCGACACGCTCGTTGCGAAGACCACGCGGCGCAGGGTGCAGGTGGTTGTCTCCGCGGGGCCCGACGGCGCGGGGCTGCGACGCTTTCAAGCGCGTCCTCCGCTGTGGCGCGAGGGCAGCGAGCAGCGCGTCGCGGTCGAGCGCGTCGAGCTCGACTGGCACGATCGTCCGCCGCTTCAAATGCATCGCGTCTGTGACGCCTTCGGTGCGCAAGACGTCTCGTCGCTCGCCGCCGCGCTCTCGTCGCTCGCCGAACGGAGCGGAAAGCCCGTGCTCCTCGTGTGGCTCTCGCATCGCGTGGCCTCGCTCGACGGCGCGGCGGGCACGCGGCGGGTCACGCTCGACGACCTGCGCGCGTACGTGACGGAGCTCACCGCGCTCGGGCGCGAGCTCCCTCCCCGGGTGCGTGTGTTCGCGCACGTCTCGGTGCAGGGCGCACCCGTGAAGGCCCTCGGCGCGATCCAGATGACGCCGGGGCCCCACGCCGACGCGACGCTGCTCGAAGAGCTCTCTCGCAGCGCCCCTTCGAAAGACCTCCGTAATTTCGTGGCGCGTCACGGCCTCTCGGTGACCGACGAGGAGCTCGAACGCCTCGCCGCCGACACCTACGACGACGCCATCCGAAAGCTCCAGCGACGCATGTCTGGCACCGAGGAACGATGATGCCTCCCTACGACGACCTCGACCTCAACCGCGCGCTTCGAAAGCCCTCGGACGACGAGAACCTCAAGTGGCGCGAGGCGTTCCACTACCGCCCCACGGCCTCGCTCGTGAGCGCGCTGCGGCTCGCCCTGAGGCTTCAGCAGCCGCTCCTCCTCACGGGCGCGCCGGGCAGCGGAAAGACCAGCGCCGCGTACTGGGCCGCGCTCAACCTCGGGCTCGACCCCGCGGCGTTGATCCACCACACGGTGCGCTCCGACGACAGCGCGCAGCGCATCCGTTACGAGTTCGACGCGGTGAAGTACTTCTACCTCGCGCAGGTGAAGAAGCAGGAGCCCGACCCCGCGGCGTGCATCAAGCACGGCCCCCTGTGGCGCGCGTTCGAAGGCGCGCACGCGCGGCGGACGGTGCTGCTGCTCGACGAGGTCGACAAGGCGCCGAGGGACTTTCCCAACGACCTCTTGCACGAGTTCGACCTGCGCGAGTTCACGGTGCCCGAGCTCTACGACGAGGCGTCGAAGCGAGACCACGTCGTGTCGGCGCGCGGGGCTCCCGCGGCGCACGGGCTCGCGCTGCTGGTGGTGACTTCGAACGGCGAGCGGCAGCTCCCCGACGCGTTTCTGCGGCGCTGTCTGCACCACCACGTCGAGATGACGCCCGAGGCGATGAAGGCCATCGTGAAGCGGCGCCGCGAGCACGGCGCGCTGAATGGGATCAGCGAGTCCTTCGGAGACCTCGCGGTGGAGAAACTCGTGGCGCTCCAGTCGCGTCACGACCTCGAGCACCCCATCGGGCTGGCGGAGTTTCTCGTGTGGCTCCGCGCCGTGTCGGAGCTCGGCGGCGTGTCTGAAGAGAGCCTCCGCCGCCTCGACCTGGAGCGCCTCCCCTACCTCGAAGCGCTCCTCAAGACGCCGGGGGACCTTCAGCGGGTGCAACGCGCGGCGCGATGAGCGCGCACCCGATCGACCCCTTTCTCGACGCGTGGGCCTCGCGAGGAGGCCGCGACGGCCCCGACCTGCGGCTGCGGGTCTACGCCGCGCTCACGGTGATGCCCTCGCGCGACGACCTCGCCGACACGCTCCGCGCCGTGCTCGCGTGGAGCGCCGACGACCGCGCGCGCTTCGAAGCCCTCTTCGCGACCTTCTTCCGCGAGTCGATCGCGTCACGCGCGCCCGAGGGGCTCGACGTCGCCGCCGCGCTGGTGAGCCTTCGGGATGGCGCCTCGCGTGTGCATCTCCCTGCCGCGGAGTTCCGGTCGGTGGTCGACGAGCCTTTCGATCGCCTCGCGTTCCGTGCCTCCGTTTTTCTGCTTGTGGCGGGGTTTGTGGCTGCTGGGAGTGGCGCGATCATCCGCGCCTGCGATACGTCGACAACGACCGACGGAGGAGCGCCCGTCGCGCGTGACGCCGCGGTCGATGTCGTCACCGACGAGCAGGCGCCGCATGATGCTGCGACGGTGGATGTCGCCCCGACCCCGGTGCTGACCCCTCCGACGCCCGCGGCCACATTTCACGAGCGAGTGACCCTTGGTCGGTGGGTCGGCACGACGGATGGGATCGCTCCCTGGTGGTTCACCCTTGTGCTCGTCACGGGGGCTTCGGTAGCGCTCGCCAGCCTCCTGTCGAAGCTGGAAGCGGAGCATCGCGCGCGCTTGCCGGTCGAGCCTGCAAAGCCACCGATCGTGCTCCGCGCAGACACGCCCGCGAGCTCGGAGCCTGACTACCGCGGGCGCTCTGCGCCCGAGCCGATCGACGCGCGTGGAGGCGACGCGCTGGCGTGGGCGGCGGGCTTCGCGCGCTCCGACGAGGCCCGCGAGCTCGACCTGCGACGCACGGTGAACCAGAGCGCGCGGAGGCTCGGGATCTTCTCGCCCGTGTATCGCGCCAGGGCGGTGACAAGCACCGTGAAGATGGTGCTCCCCGCGCGGCTCGACGCGGTGGCCGAGGCGCTCGTGGCCGGGGTCGTGCGCGCGCTCACGCAGCGCAACGTTCCGGTCGAGGTGACGCGTGGCGCGCGTGACGTGGCGGGCGCCGAGCTGGTGCTGGTCTTCGTCGACGCGCGCAATCCGTCGACGGTTCCGCTGCGGCGCTGGTGGCGACACCCTCGCGTGGCCGCGGTGGAGCTGCGCGACCCGTGGCTCTGGGGCGACGAGGTCGAGACGCTGACCGTCGAGGGGAGGCCCGTGCGCGTGCACGCTCCGACCATCGAGGGGATCACGGTGGCGCTCCTCGCGGCCTCGCGGGGTGTGCGCGGCGAGGCTTCGCGGCGTGTGCGCGACGACGACGACGCGGAGCACGTGGGGGCGGCCTTTCCGCTCGCTGCGGCGTGTGCGTTGTGCGAGCCGTGCGACCTCGCGACGATCGACGCGCTCCGACGGCGCTTCACGCCGGAGCTTCCGTTCGTGGCCGTGCAGCGCATCGCCGCGATGGAGGGCGTTCGACGCGCCCCGGCGGGGTGGACCTTCGAACGCGAGCTGCGCGATCACCTCGTGAGCCGTGTCGGAAGCGGTTTCCGCGAGGAGGTGCTCGCGTGGCAGACGCAGCGCCTCGCGGAGATCACCGCCGCGGAGGGGACCTGGGCCGCGGCGCTACTCTCGCGAGAGCGCGCGCTGGTGGAGCTTCAGCGCGCGGTGGTGGCCGACGACGTACGTGCAGCGGCCGCGGTGGCGCGCGCGTTGGAGGCGGAGGCGGCGAGCGACGAGGCGCGCGCGCGACTGCGGGAGCGCGCGGGCGAGCTGGGGGTGGTGCTGCGCGGGGTGGCGGAGGCCGCGAGGGGAGAGGGGGAGCGCGTCGCGGATGCGCGCGCGGGGTGGAGGCGATGGGCGATCGACGCGGCGTGCGCGGCGGCGTGTACGACGGGCGCGGTGTGGAGCGTCGCGGCGGGGGTGGTGGAGGATGTGGTGGAGTGGGACGGGAGGTGTCCGAGGGGGATGGTGTACATCCCCGCGGGGGAGTTCCTCATGGGTTCGGCGGAGTCGGACTCGTACGCACAGCCCAACGAGAAGCCGCAACACCGCGTTCGGATGAGCGCGTTCTGCATCGACCGCACAGAGGTCACCGTGGCGCAGTATCGCGCGTGGTCGGGGAGCGCGACGAACACACCAGGGACGGAGTCCGCGTCGTGTAACTGGGGCCACGCCGACCGCGACAACCACCCGATCAACTGCGTCGACTGGAACCAGGCGAACGCGTTCTGCACGGCGCATGGAGGGAGCCTGCCCACCGAGGCGCAGTGGGAGTACGCGGCGCGCGGCGGCGACGGGCGTGTGTACCCGTGGGGCAATACGGCGCCACGCAATCAGCTCTGCTGGAGTGGTGGTGAAACGCAGCGCGGGGGCACATGTGCGGTGGGCTCCATCGCGGGAGACCGATCACCCTTCGGGCTCGACGACATGGCAGGCAACGTCTGGGAGTGGATTGCGGACTACAACCGTCCGTACCGCGCCACGACCGAACCGTCGATCGCAGACCCCGTCGAGCCTCTGTCCGGTTCCGCCCGTGGCGTTCGCGGCGGCGCGTGGGACTACTCGTACCCCGTGCTCGTGCGCGCGGCGTATCGCAGCGTCATCGTCGCGTCGTTTCGTTTCGACGACCTCGGTTTTCGGTGCGTTCGCGGGTCTCGTTGAGGTCCGTTGATTCATTACCCTTGATGAAGCCGACGCTCGACGCTGCGACCACCTCGAGCAACGTCGCGATTCAGCGCGCGCCCCCATCCCGCGCGTAAGCGCGG
>JBPOHC010000973.1:0-25700 GCA_052035985.1 Myxococcota bacterium
CCAGATCGCGCACTCGCTCGAAGGGCTGCGGCGTCGCGTCGACGCGCGCGATCACGAAGCCCACCGCGAAGCCTCCGTCGATGGCCACGGGGCCGACCGCTCCGCGCACGGGCGCCGACGCGAGGGCTTCGGCCATCGACGCGCCCACGTACCGCGCCAGCACGGAGGTCGCGACGGCGAAGTCGGGCGGCGGCGACGCGTCGGCCACAGCGCCGACCCGCAGCGTGTCGAGGGCGTCGCCCGCGCGCCATCGACGGATGGCCTCGTTCGCGCGAGCCTCGGCGTCGTCGCCTCGGAAGGCGAGGCGCGCGGTGTGGATGCGCCCGCCCGCGGTGAACTCCGCGGCGTGGGCGTCGTACCAGCGGCGCACGGTCGCCTCGTCGAGGGGCGCCCTCGGGGGATTGTCTCCCGCGAGCACGATGTCGATGACGGCCGACGTGAGCTCGGCCCGAACGCGCGGCTCGCTGCGAGGGAGCCCCAGCGAGAGGCCGTAGTCGACGATCAACGCCTCATCGATGAGACGCTCGAAGACGTGACGGCGGACCGCGGGATCGCGCGCCTCGTCGCGGCGCTCCCCCGCGATGGCCGCGAGCTCGCGCGCGTAGTCCGAGCGCAGCACGCTCACGCCGTGCACGCTCGCGAGCGCATCGGCGGGCAGCGTCGTGGCCTCGCCATCGCGCGAGACGACCCCTCGCGCCGCGAGCGCCACGCCGAGGAGCGCACCCGCGGCGAGCAGCGCCCTCGCGCGCGCGGTGGGCGTCACGGGCTCCGAGGTGTGAGGGCGATCGGCGACGACCACGCGCGCTCCTCGTTGGGGCCCAGACAGTCGTCGCTGAAGGGCGTGCGGTAGTCTCCGAAGCACGGGTGCGTGCGCACGCATCGGCCCTCGGCGTCGCGCTCGCAGCGGAGGTTCGCGGCGTTGATCGCGGGCGTCGGCTCCTGAATCGCGCGGACGTAGTAGAGCGTCTGTCGCCCGTCGCGGATGAAGTCGGGGTCTTCGAAGCTGACGCGGCACCCGGCGCCGGTGTCGTCGCAAGGGAGCGTGCGCCAGTGGTCTTCGATGAGCCCGTCGATGGACTCCGACGCGCTGCGCTGCGGCCTGATGCGCACCACCTCGATGCGCGTGATGCGGTGCCGCGCGTCGCCGGGGTTGTAGCACTCGCCCTGGCAGAGCCGTTGGAGGCGCTCGGCGGAGGGGCCTGCGCGATCGGCCGGGCAACCGGGGCGCTGTACGAACGAGCCCGCGGCGCGCACTTCGAAGCGAGGGGGCTCTGACATCGCGGCCTGACCGCCCATGGGCAGCGACGCGGCGCCCGGCGCGTTCACGAGGTCGAACCACAGGAGGATCCGCTCGCCCGAGGTGCCGTACACCTCGCGACGCTGGAGCGCGCGCCAGATCGCGTCGCGGTCGCGTCCCTCGGCGTGCACGGCGACGAGGCCGCCGGTGAGAAAGAACGAGCCCTGCCGTTCGAACTCCGTCTGCTGCCACATGCTCGTGCGTGCGCGCTCCTCGGGCGTGAGCGGATCGCTGGTGGCGGCGCGAGGGCTCGGCGGGAGCAGCCGCTCGTGCCACGCCTCATCGCGGGCCCCCGTGGCCTCCGTGAGCTCGCGTCGGTGGACCTCTTTGTAGCCCGTGCCGGGGCGCGCGCTGTGGTTGTCGCTCGACGCGATGAAGCCCCAGGGTTGATACCGCGGCGCGCGCGGGTCGCTGAAGTCTCCGCTCGCGACGATGGCCTGCACCGAGCCTCCGGGGCGGAAGTTGAACGACGGGGCGAAGCAGTCGCGGCACTGCCCGCAGTCGCCCCAGTCATCGACCGTGGCGCCGGGCACGGTGAGGTAGCCCGAGATGCCCGCGGCGAGGTAGTTGCGCCTCGCGTCGTCCACGCGACGCTCGCACTCGGCCGACGAGACGGCGCCGCAGCGCGCTCGGACGATCTCGCCCGCGCGGTGGCAGCAGGGCTCGTAGTCTCTCCGCGGCGCGGGGCAGACGGGCGCGCCTCGCGCGTCGTACTCGACCTCGTGAAAGGTCCGGTACTCCTCGGAGTTGCCGTGGCCCGAGTACACCTCGATCAGGAACTCTCGCCGCGGGTCGGTGTGCTCCCTCGTGAGGTGCGCGGCGTAGCGGTAGCCCGGGGGCGTGTAGAAGCCCCAGGTGCTCCCGTGCGGGATCACGATCGCGTCGAAGCCCCACTCGTCGAGCTTGTCGAAGAGCACCCGAGGCGTCTCCGCGGTCTCCCGGCAGCCGCGCGGGAGGAGCCGCGTGGAGACTCCCTCGGGGCAGGGCTCGAGGCCGCGCAGCTCGCGCACGTACGTCAGCGCGTCGAGGTACTCGAGGCGATCGGAGTAGTCGGTGATGGGCAGGACGAGCGCGCGGTTGGGGATGCGGCTCTGCCCGCGGAGCGCGCCAGGGAGCGCGCCTCCCGCGGCGATGGGGCGCGCGGGCAGGTGGGCGTCGTCGGTCTCTCGGAAGATGACGTTCTTGTGGCCGAAGTGCTCCGCGGGCGTGCGGCCCACCTGCGTCCATTCGAAGCCCGTGAAGGCCACGAGGTCGGGGTCGTTCGCGGGGCCCGCGGCGGCGTTGCACTGGCGCACGGTCTCTCGCGTCTCGGCCCAGTGCGCGGGCGAGAGCGACTCGGCGTGGTCGGTGAGCGCGAAGAAATCGATGCCCGAGCAGTACCGCGCGTAGTCGCACGCGTCGGCGGGCGGGTGCGCCCCTTCGCCGTGCATGATGGGCAGGCTGCGCATGAACGCGTCGGCCGAGAAGGTCGTGTGGACGTGCAGGTCGCCGAAGAGGATCTGCCGCGCAGACGACGGCGCCCCGAGCGCGGCGCGAGGTCTGAGCTGGCTCTCACCGCGCGCGGCGAGCTCGGTGGGAGGGAGCCGATCGCGCGCGACCACGCCGGGGCCGAGGTGGCGGCCGCCGTGGTAGGCCGCGAGGAGCGCGAGCAACAGCGCAACGGCGATCGCGGCGAACACGCGGCGGCGCTTGCGGGAGCGACGAGGCTGGGTGGTCATGCGCGGCCCTTTCGATCGGCGCCGATAGGACCTCCAACGGCCCCTTCCTGTCCACCGCGCTCGCCGCGGCCAGCGACAGATCCGAGCACGTTGCGCTCGCGAGGCGCGTGCGCGATGAGTGCCTCATGCGCGGAGACGTGGTGTTTCGGATCTACGGCGTCCACACCGGGCGCGCGAAGGACAACTACTTCGGCACCTTCACCACGCGCGAGCGCGCCGAGGCCGAGGTCGCGCAGCTCCTCACGCGAGAGATGCACGGAGAGAACTGGGCCGCGCGATATCACGACCAGGGCTTCGCGATCCGCGAGACGGCGGTCGAGACCGACTTCGAGATGCCGCCGAGGCCCAAGCCTCGCGACCGCTACCTCGTGCGCGCGACGCCCGTCGACAACGGACCCTGCGCCTGGCGAAGCTCACGCATCGAGGTCTTCGAACGCACCCCCGACGGAGTCGCTCCGTCACCGTGCGCGACGTGGGCGCGCGATCACGCGCCGTACGAGACCTTCGAGCCGTTTCGCCAGGGCGATCGGACGCTCGCGCTGATCTCGCGCGACTACACGCGCAGCGCGGTGATCGACCTCGTGAGCGGCGAGGTCATCGCCGAAGAGGACGAGACCTTCTACGACGACGCGAAGACCTCGCCCGGAGCGGGCTTCTGCCCCGTGGGCTTCTACGTCCCCGACTGGTGGGACGTGCACGACGACTCGATCATCCCGGGCAGCGAGTTCTGGCGCGCGGCGCACGAGTGGCCGCGCGGCGAGCTCGGCTTCGTGTGGGGCTGTCACTGGGGCGACGACGGCTCGTGGAAGCTCCAGGCGCTCGACCTGCGCGACGTGACGCGCGGTGTGCTGCGACGCGAGGAGCGCTTCGGATACGTCGCCGTGCGAGACGAGGGGTGGACGTCTCCGTGCTTCGTCGAAGCGGCGCCGGATTCGAAGGGGTCGAGGCCGCCGCCGTTCGTGAGCGTGTCGTGGTACGGCGCGTCGCCGGTGGTCGAGGTGCGCACGGGGCTCACGTTCGACGTGACGCGCGGCTCGCTCACCGAGGACGATCGCGCGACGGTGGAGGCGCTCGTCGCGCGCGGCGGCGAAGACGCGACGAAGCGGAAGGGCTGAACGTCGCCCGGGCGCGCTCAGCTCGCGGGGACGAAGCGCAGCGAGAGGAAGTACCGCGCGATCGCGCGCGAAGAGCACGGTGACCACACGCTCTCTTCGGGGCGTCGATGGAACAACGGCCTCACCAAGACCAATTTGAAGCCAGGTGCGCGGAGCGACGCGCGGCGGGGCCCGTCCAGGATTTTCTCCCCGACCGATCAGAAATTCGTCGCGGTGCGCGCACTCACGCTCCGAGCGGCGTCCGTCGGGCGACGCGGAGTCGCTCGTTGCGCGCGCTCGCGCGGCGGCGGCCCCGTCACGTCTTCGACGCGTCGTGATGGAGGCGGACAAATGTCGAAACGAATGAACGGCGCGAGACGAGCGGTCAGCGCGCTCGCGCTCGCGATCCTCACCGTCGGGTGTACCGGCGACGACGGGGCCACACGGGCAGCACCCGCGCGAAACGGGAGGCAGTCACAGATCTCCGACGCGCTGCACGCGGGCGGCGCCGCGGGCTTCTACTGGCTGCCTCCGATCGTGCCGCGTGCGGTGGCGAGAGGCGTCCTCGCGCCCGACCTCCGCCCCATCGTTCGCATCGATGAGCTCACCGCCACGGGCGCCGTGGCGCGCACGCTCGCGACCTTCACCGCGACCACGGGACCGTCGGGCGAGCACCTCCGCGTGCACGCCGAGGGCGGTCGCTGCGACGACGACGACGACGACGGAGACGACGACGCGAGCGGGTACTACTACGCCCGCTGGGACGCCCACAACGCGCACCTCTCGCTCCGCGCCGTGTACCGCGTGAGGGTGCTCGTTCCCGGCGCGGGAGGGGCGATGCGCGAGCTCGGCTTCGCGGATGTCGACGTCGTGCGCGACGAGCGCGAGGTGCGCACCGTCGACCGCGACGAGTTCGTGCCGCTCGTGAACGGACGCAACCTGCGAATCAAGTTCCGCATCGAGCGCGAGGCCGTCGACGCAGACCGCGACGGACGCTACGACGACCGCGACAACTGCCCCTCGACGCCCAACGCCGATCAGCGCGACGCAGACCGCGACGGGCGCGGCGATGCGTGCGAGTGCGTCGGCGTCACCTGCGCCCCGAGCGACGCGTGCCACCTCGCGGGCGCGTGCTCTCCCGCCACGGGACGCTGCTCGAACCCCGTCGCGCCCGACGGCGTCGCGTGCACCCTCGCGAGCGCGGTCGGCGCGTGCCGCGCGGGCGCGTGCGTCGTCTCCCGCTGCGCCGAGGGAACCGCGGACTGCGACGGCTCGACCTCCAACGGCTGCGAGACCAGCACCGCCACCGCCGCCAACTGCGGCGCGTGCGGACGCGCCTGCGCGGGCGCTCCCCACGCCGCTCCGACGTGCGCCGCGGGGGCCTGCGCGCTCGCGTGCGACACGGGCTTCGCCGACTGCGACGGCCTGGCCTCGAACGGCTGCGAGCTCGACGTGCGCGCTGACGTCTCGAACTGCGGAGCGTGCGGAAACGCCTGCACAGACGGCCGCGCGTGCGTCTCTGGCGCGTGCACCGCGATGGCCTGCGTCGCCGGTCGCGCCAACTGCGACGGCCTCGAAGCGAACGGCTGCGAGGTCACCCTCGCGTCGAGCGTCGCGAGCTGCGGTGCGTGCGGAAACGCCTGCGCCGCCGCCCACGCATCTCCGGTCTGCGCGTCGGGCGCGTGCGCCGTCGGGGCCTGCGACGCGGGCTTCGCCGACTGCGACCGCCTCGCGAACGACGGCTGCGAGGTCGACCTCGGCGCCGACGTTTCGAACTGCGGGGCGTGCGGAAACGCGTGCTCGCTCGCGCACGCCGCCGCGGTGTGTCGCTCCGGCGCCTGCGCGGTCGGCACCTGCGACCCCGACTTCATCGACGCCGACGGAGACGCGGGCAACGGCTGCGAGACCAGCCTGCTCACCGACCCGAACAACTGCGGCGCTCGCGGCAACGCGTGCCGCGCCCCCAACGGCGTCGCCGCCTGCGTCGCGGGCGCGTGCGCCGTGGCGTCGTGCGACGCGGGCTACGCCGACTGCGACGGCGCCCCCGACAACGGCTGCGAGCTCGACACCGCGAGCGACGTGGGCCACTGCGGCTCGTGCTCGCGCGCGTGTTCCGCGGGGGCGCACTCCGCCGCGACCTGCGCGGGGGGCCTGTGCGGCGCGACCTGCGCGGCGGGGTGGGGCGACTGCAACCGCTTTCTCAGCGACGGCTGCGAGGCCGACCTCGCGTCGAGCTCGCGCAACTGCGGAGCGTGCGGAAACACCTGCTCCGCAGGCAGGACGTGTCAGTCGGGCGCGTGCACCGCGGCCGTGTGCGCGGCGGGCTTCGCCAACTGCGACGGCCTCGAGGCGAACGGCTGCGAGGTCACCCTCGCGTCGAGCGTCGCGAACTGCGGAGCGTGCGGAAACGCCTGCTCGTTCGCCCACGCCATCGCCGAGTGCACGACGGGGGCGTGCGGCTTCTCGGTGTGTCTGGCGGGCTACGGTGACTGCGACGCGGCCCCCGCGAACGGCTGCGAGTCAGACCTCGCGCGCGACGCCGCGAACTGCGGAGCGTGCGGAAACGCCTGCGCCGTGGGCCTCTCGTGCATCGCCGGGGCCTGCGCGCGAGAGCCCTTCACGGTGACCACCACGGCCGACTCGGGCCCCGGGTCGCTGCGACAGGCCATCGACGACGTGAACGCGTCGCCGAGGGGAGGCGCCATTCGCTTCAACATCGCGCCCGCCGGGCCGAAGACGATCACCGTCGGCGCGACGCCGCTCCCCGCCATCACGCGCTCGGTGCTCCTCGACGGCAGCACGCAGCCGCACACTACGGGCGTCGCCCCCATCACCATCGCGGGAGGCGCGGGCAGCGAGTTCGTGCTCCGGGTGAGCGCCCCCTCGTCGACGGTGCGCGCGGTCATCCTCGGGGGCAACAACGTCAACGGCATCTCGCTCGACCGCTGCAACGACTGCCTCGTCGAGTCGGTGAGCGCGGTGTCGAACGCGGGTCTCGCCGCTCACGACGCGCGCGGCGTCTACGCCTCGAACTGCGCCGGCGTGATCGTGCGCGACTCGGTCGTGCGCGACTACGGCACAGGCGTGAGGGTCGAGACCAGCAGCAGCGTGGTGATCGCCAACAACGACCTCCGCGGCTCCGGGGCGTACAGCGCTGCGTGGCTCCGCACCGAGGCCGCCATCAGCGTCTTCAGCTGGCGCCCGGACGGTCGCGCCCCCCTCGCGATCTCGGGCAACACCTTCGACGAGACGTCGCGCGCCCACGTGTTTCTCGGGTATCTGTTTGAGGTTCACATCGCGGGGGCGGCCGCTCCGGGCGTCGACGTGGTGCTCGAGTCGGCGCGCGGCTTCGGCGGCGCGTCGGGCTACGCCCTTCGCCTGGAGCAGAGCGGCGGCCTCTCGAGCATCAGCAACCTCGACGTGTCGTGGCGCGGCACTTCGACACCCACGGGCGTCGGGATCGACGTGCCGAGCGGCGTCCCCAGGATCTCGGGCATCCGCGCCGAGCGCCGCGCCATCGGGATCTCGCACTCCATCGGCGTCATCGACCCTGGCACCATCCGCTGCTCGAGCTTCGCGGGCTCGATCACCGCGATCAACGAAGACGCCGCGATGGACGTGGCCGACTGCGACCTCTCGGGCGTGGCCACCGCGGTCTACCTCTCGACCGGCCAGTACGCGACGTGCCTCGCGAACGGAAACTGGTGGGGCAACCCCAGCGGCCCCTCGAACCTCGGCGGATCGGGGACCTCGTACACGGGGCCCGTCACCGTCACGTCGTGGCTGAGCGGCCGCCCGTCATGCGCTCCGTGAGCGCGCCCTGAAGCCCGCGCGATGACCGCCTCCGCGGTGGTGGGCGTTTCGCGACAGAAAAACCGCGCGGTCTCAGCACTCACGGGTCGGCGCTCGGACGCCGACCATGCACACCCTCACGCTTCACTCCCCGATCGAGAAGACCCTCCCCCTCGCGTCGCTCACGGGTGAAGAGGCGGTCAACGCGCTCTTCGACCTCCGCGCGGTGGCGCTCCTCGCGCCCGACGATCCGCTGATGCTCAACGGCGCGGAGCGGGCGACGCGTTCGCTCCTCGGAGCGCGCGTCACCGTGAAGCTCGGCGACGGCGCGGTCTCGGCGCGTCGCCACGGGATCGTCTCGGAGGCGCGCGTTCACGGCGCCGTCACCACCGACGACGGGACGCATGTGCGCGTGACGCTCCGCGTGGTGCCGGGCGCGTGGCTCCTCACGCAGCGCCGACGCTCGCGCATCTTTCAGAAGAAGTACCCCCACGAGATCGCGAGCGCGGTGCTCGACGCCGCGGGCGTGCGCCATCGGTGGAAGCTCTCGAACCTCTACCCCCGCAGGATCTACTGCACCCAATACGACGAGACCGACTGGGAGTTCCTCACGCGCGTCTTCGCCGAGGAGGGGGTGTTCTTCTTCTTCGAACACCCGCTCGACGAGGTGCTCCCCGACGCTCCGTCGGGCGAGCGCGCGGACGATCGCGCGAGGGCCGCCGCGGTGATCTCGGGCGTCGCCGCCGCCGCGCGCGCCGCGGGGGGCGTGACCGACATCGGCGCGCTCTCGGTCGGAGGCGGCGCCGCGCAGATGCTCTCCGACCTCGTGGCTGCGCCCGACGACGACGAGGCCCCGCTGCCCCGTGAGGGCGGCGCCGGTCGCGGCGGACCGAGGGGCCTCGGAGAGGTGCTCGTCTTCGCCGACCAGGTGAGCCACTACGCGTCGAGCACCCACGACGACGACGACGCGCTCCCGCTCGAGGTGACGCTGCGCCGCGAGGTCGACGTGGGCGTCGACGACAGCTACGCCGTGACGTCGTTCTCGCCGCACGACGCGGTGCGCCCCGGCGTCGTCGAGCATCGGGACTACGACTTCCGTCGGCCGCTGCTGCTCCTGCGCGCGACGTCTTCTGCGGAGGGCGCGCGGCGCTACGACGACGAGTCTCGCTACGACCTCGAGTCGTACGAGCACCACGGCGAGTACGAGAGCCCCGACGTCACGGCCGAGAACGCGCGCAACGCGGTGCAGCAGCACCAGACGCGGGCCTCGCTCGCGCGCGCCGAAGGCACGTGCCCGAGGCTCATGCCCGGCCACCGCTTCAACCTCCACAACGGCCCGGGCGAGCACGCGCGAGAGGGCGGCTACGTGCCCCTGCGAGTCGTTCACCACGCGATGGACCCGCACGCGCTCGCGGGCGTGGCGGGCAACCCCCGCGAGGGCCTCGCGCGAGCGACGGCGCTGGCGATCCACGAGGCCACGCGGGCGAGGGACCCGATCACCGGCGACGACGCGTGGACGGAGTCCGAGCTCTACGACCTCCTTCACACGACCGCGGGCGCCTATCAGGAGCGTCGCTCCGCGCGGTACCGATGCGTGGTCGAGTGCGTCCGCGACGACGTGCCCGCGCGGCCGCCGAGGCCGAGGCGCGCCCCGAAGCACGTCACCGAGACGGCCACCGTGGTGGGGCCTCGCGGCGAGGAGATCTACACAGACCGCTTCGGCCGCGTGAAGGTGCAGTTTCACTGGGACCGCGACGGCGAATGGGACGAACACAGCTCGTGCTGGGTGCGCGTCGCGCAGCCCTGGGCGGGCGCGGGGTACGGCTTCGCGTTCGTTCCGCGCGTCGGGATGGAGGTGGTCGTGGCCTTCGTGCGCGGCGATCCCGACCGACCGGTGATCCTCGGGGCGCTCTACAACGGCACGCACGAGCCCCCCGAGCCGCTGCCGCACCGCAAGACGCGCAGCGCGATCCGGACGCAGAGCTCGCCCGACGGCGGAGGCTTCAACGAGCTGGCCTTCGAAGACCAGAAGGGCACCGAGCGCGTGACCCTCCGCGCGCAGAAAGACCTGGAGCTCATCGCGAACGACCACCACGCGCGCACGGTCCGAGGCTCCGAGACGGTCATCGTCGGAGACGCCCAGTCGGTCACCGTCGGAGGCGAGCAGCACACCGCCGTGCGCTCGCACCAGAGCGCCGTCGTCGGCGGCGCGCAGTCGGTGACCGTCCGCGGCGATCGCGCGGCCCACGTCGGACGCAACGAGTCGGCGCGCGTCGAGGGCGACCGCCACGAGCGCGTCGAGGGCAGCGCGTCGAGCGACATCCGCGGCGACGTCTCCGTCGGCATCAACGGCGCGCGCACCACGGTGCTGCACGGCGACGAGCGCGTGCTCGTGGGCGTCGACTCCGAGCACCCGAGCCACCAGCACGTCCGCGTGACGGGCTCGGCGGTGACGCGCGCGCGCGTGATCAACCTCCTGAGCGATGGCTCCCGCGACGGCGGGTCCATCTCGCTGGAGTGCGGGAGCAGCCGCCTGACGCTGACGCCAGACTTCATCGCCATCACCAGCAAGTCGATCTTCATCAGCGGCGAAGACGAGACGGTCGTCCGCGGCAAGGACGCGAACCTGAACCTCACGGATCAGGGCTTCGAGGGCAACGGCGACCCGATCGCGCTCCAGACCCTCGCGGGCGCGAGCCTCGTGCTGAGCGGCGCGCGCGCGAGCCTCCACGGCGACACCGTGCGCCTCGAACCCGACAGCGCGATGGGCTCCGGCGACGTGTCCGAGGAGGGCGCGCGGACGCCCAACGTCACGCTGCGCTTCACGCACGGTTTCCTCCCTGGCGATGTGCCGACCTTCACGCTCGGCGCGACGGCGGAGTCGAGCTCGTCGAGCACTCGCAGGCGCGACCCCGCGGCGATGGCGAAGGTGCTCGCGAGGGTCGAGGGCGCCATCACAGACGACCGTCAGACCGACGAAGATGGCGTGCTGCGCGTGTGGGTCGCGGGCGACGCCCACACGTTCACCGTGCAGCTCAACGCGCACGAGACCTATCCGTCGCTCTACCGCGCCGAAGACGACCCGATGGTGTTCACCGTGAAGCTCGAAGAGTCGGTGCCTCCCGCGTCGGATCTCGCCGGCGCGCGCTTCAGGCTGAGGAACCTCGGGTACTCGCCCGGCACCGAGCTCTCGGCCGCGCCGGGCGACGCGGCCACGGCGGCGGCGCTCGTCGACTACCAGTTCGACCGCTCGCTGCCTCGATCGGGCGCCCTCGACGACGCCACGCGCGACGACTTCAACACCACCTGGAACGGTTAGGGAGCGCCCTCCGATGCCCTCGACGCCGCGCGTCGTGTACGCCACCCGCGACAGCAAGCAGCCCACGCCCGTGCACGTGCGGCCGTCGATTCTGCCCATCGTGCTGGTGCCTGGAATCATGGGCACGAGGCTCACCGACCCTCGCACCGACGCCCTCGCGTGGAACCCCTCAGGCGAGCCCTTCGGCGACAGCCCCGGACCCTTCACCGTCGACGTGGAGCGGTTGCAGCAGGTGAGCGCTCCGCTCGTGCCCGACGAGACGCACCGCGAGGCGCTCTCCTCGAGGCACCGCGAGGTGCAGCACATCCGCCACTGGTACAACCTCGTCTCGAAGCAATACGGCGCGCTGGCGAAGCACCTCGCGGCGCTCGACCTCCCGGAGCTCGAGGAGCGCCACCTCACGCCGCGCGTGTACTGCTGCGGCTACGACTGGCGGCAGGACAACGCCCGCTCCGCCGTGCGCCTCGCGGGCGTGGTCGAAGAGGCGCTGCGCGAGTCTGGCGCGGCCCGGGTGATCCTCGTGGCGCACGGCATGGGAGGGCTCGTCGCGCGCTACTACTGTCACGCGCTCGGCGGCGAGTCGAAGGTGCACCAGCTCATCCTGCTGGCCTCTCCGACGCTCGGGAGCCCCGGGGCGTACACGCAGCTCCGGCAGGGCGCCTACGGGCTCTACGGCAACGACCTCGCAGACCAGATCGAAGCGCAGGCACCCGCCGCGGCAGACGAGTGCATCGCGGCCGCGTCGCAGCTCGTGGCGGGCGCTGCGATGGTGGGGTCGCAGGGTGCGAGCGGGCTCCTCGGCGTGTTCGGCGAGCTCTACCTCGCGCTGTGCCTCGGCGCGGGGCGCACGCTCTCTCGCGCGGAGACGAGGTACTTCACGCGGCAGATCCCGTCGCTCTATCAGCTCATGCCGAACGCGACGTTTTGCAACGCGTTTCGCGACTGGCTGGTCTTCGACCCCGCGGCGACGGGGCACCGCCCCACGGGCTTCATGATCCAGCTCCCGAGCACCGAGGACCTCACCGCGGCCATCACGCGCCAGCGCGCGCCCGGCTTCGCCGCGGGGGCCGACCTCGCGAGCGCGCAGCACGCCGAGGCGTTGGCGAGCGCGCGCGCCGCGGGAGAGAGCGCCGAGGTCTCGGGCCGCGCATCGCGCAACGTCGCGTCGCTCCCGGAGCTCACCGATCGCGTGCGCGCGCACCTCGTCGCGGGCGAGGTGGGAGAGGCCGTGGCGCTCCTCTACGAGCTCGCCGAGCAGTGCGAGCGGTCGTTCGTCGACGCGCGATCGAGCCGCGCGCTCTACGAAGACATCTACACCGGACTCCTCGACGTCGTGTCGCTGCGCGCGCTCACGGCGGGCCATCTGCTCTCGGCGAGGGCCTTCGACGCGGCGCTGTCGGTCGAGGCGCGCGAGGTCGAGCCGCTCTCTCCGATCGAGCCCTTTCGCGCGGCCTTCGCGGCGACGGGCGCGGAGATCGGCGACGCCATCGCGGGACCGACCGCGGCCATCGACCGGCGCGAGATGCGCAACCACGTCTCCGAGGCGGAGGCGTCGCGGCCCATGCGCGTGTACATGCACCCGCGCACGGCGAACATCTACGCCGATGGGGTTCCGTGCGACGGCGGGGCCGTGCTCATCCCGCAGGCGACGGTGTCGCGCGACGACAGCAACCTCGTGAAGGTGCTGTACCTCCCGAAGCTGCTCGCCACGGGGGGCGCCCTCGCGGTGGGTGATGGCAGCGTCCCCTCGGCGAGCGCCAACCCCTCGGCCGCGCACCTGTCGAGGCCCTTCGAGCGCTCGGTGACCGTCGCCAACGTGGCGCACACCGCGCTGCCCTCGCACGCGCAGACCCTCGCCGCCATCGACGCGGCGATCTCGGAGAACATCACGTCCTTTCCGCTGGGAGCGAGGCGAGCATGACCCCGTGGTGCGTCAACGCATACTGGACCGACCGCATCGAGAAGCTCTCGGCGCTCGCCGAGCGGCTCTACGCGTTCTCGTGCTCGCTCGCGGCGGTCTCGCCCTCGCTCGCGAGGCTCTACCCGCTCACGCGCGACGACACGCTCGTGCAGCCGCTGACGGGCGCCCCTCACGCCGAGGCGCTCCTCTCGCACTGGGAGGTCCGCTGGCGCACGGGCGCCGTCGAGCGCCGCGCGTTCACGCCCTCGCTCGTGCTCGACCGCGTCGACGCGCCCGCGTTGAGCGTTCGCCTCTCGGTCGGCGTCGACCCCGTCGCGCTCTCCGGCGTCTGGGCGCCGAGCCGCGTCGAGGTGCGCGTGCGTCACGACGCCGAGGAGCTCGCGAGCGCCGATGTGCTCCTCGGGGTGCTCATGGCCGCGCAGCGCGCCTTCGCGCCCGACTGGGCCTTCGTGGGACGCGAGGGCGACCCCGTCGCGCCGACGCCGCTCCTCTCGAACGGACGCCCGATCGCGGCCTGGGCGCTCTACCTCTCGCAGCGGTATCCCATCGCGCCAGAGGCGTTCACCGCGCCCTCCGCGGCCTACGAGGTGGGCGATCGCGGCGCCCTCGTGCTCGCGCACCGCGGCCTCCCCGTGCCCGGCCTCGCGTCGCACAGGGCCGCGCTCGATCACGTCTCCGCCGCGCTCCGCGAGACGCGCGCCTGGTAGCCGACACCCCCACCGCACGCAGGAGCAACGCCATGCCCCGCAACGACGACGAGATCCGCCTCCGCATCACCAGCGACTTCACCCTCCACGTCACCAAGAGCGGCATCTACCTCCGAACGAGCGCCGGGCCGTCGATCAGCGTCGAGGCTTCGGGCATCACGCTCGACAGCGGCGGCGGCGCGAAGATCACGCTCGTCGGCAACACCGTCGACATCAACGACGGGGCGCTCAAGGTGACCTGATGGCGACCTCGACGACAGCGCCCACGGTCTCTCCGTCGATGGTCGTGAACACCGAGAGCACGCTCACCTGCGTCCACGGCGGATCGGTCTCTGCCACGACGCTCAGCCAGCGAGTCTCGGTCGACGGATCGCCCGCGCTGGCGCAGGGCGACCTGCTCTCGGTCTCGGGGTGCCCGTTCAGCGTCGGCCCGACGACGATGCCGTGCGTGATGGGCCAGGTGCTCGCCGCCGCGCATCGCGTGACCGTCGAGGGGCGCCCCGTGGTCACGACCGCGAGCACGCTGATGACCACCGGCGCAGGCCCTCCGGTGCCCATTCTCATCGTGCGAACGCAGTCGAGGGTGAGCGCCCGGTAGAACAAGCGTCGGGCGCATCGGCGCCTCAGGTGCCGTTGAGGTCTGTCGCGGGCTGCATGGGGCGAACGACGCTCGTCGGCGCGACGGTCACCGCAGGCGCGATCGGCTGCGACGCAGGTCGTCCGATCGCGCGTGCGGGGTGCGTTGGCGAGACTCGACGCGCGGCCCTCGCGGCGCCGTCGACGGAGGCGTCGACGACGCTCGCGGTCACCGACGCGTCGACGGCGCTCGGCGGCAACACCACGGCGCTCGCGACGTGAGAAGCCGCTGGAGAGGTCTGCGGCGAAGCGTCGATCGGGCGCGCGCTCGCGGCGCTCACGCGCTCGGGGGAGCGGAGCCTCCACGCGAGCAGGCCGAGGGTGACCGAGAGCGCTGCGAAAACGGCGAGCCACGTGCGGCCGCGCGCTCGCGAGCGAGTCCCGGTCGTCTCTTCGGGGAGCGGAGGCAGCACCGTCACCGCATCGGGCGGCGGGAGGTCACGGATCTCGTCGAGCGTCGCGAGCGCTGCCGATGCGCGCTCGGGGCGTCCCTCACGCTTCGGTGAGAGCAGCGCCGCCACGAGCGACACGAGCGGCTTCGGGAGCCCGCGCGCGGCCTTGTCGAGCGAGGGCGCGCGCGCCATCAAGATCGACATCGTGAGGAGCGCGGGGGTCTTGCCCGTGAAGGGCGTGCGACCCGTGAGCAGCTCGTAGAGGAGCACGCCGGTGGCCCAGAGGTCGGAGCGTCCGTCGACCTCCTCGCCGCGGAGCTGCTCGGGGCTCATGTACGCGACGGTGCCGACGATGGCGCCCGTCTCGGTGAGCGTCTCGGGCGCGATGGAGCCGTTGTGAGACTTCAGCACCTTCGAGATGCCGAAGTCGAGCAGGAGCACGCGCTCGTCGTCGCCCTCTCGCAGCGCGAGAAAGACGTTCTCGGGTTTGACGTCGCGGTGCACGATCCCGGCGTCGTGCGCGGCGGCGAGCGCCGAGAGCACGGCGCGCGCGACGCGGATCGCGGTCGCCACGTCGAAGCGCCCTTCGCGCTCGAGGCGCGCGCGGAGGCTCTCGCCCCGGAGCAGCTCCATCGCGATGAAGGGCGCTCCGTCTTCGTCGGTGCCCGCGTCGACGACCTCGATGACGTTGGGGTGGCCGAGGCGCGCGCTGATGCGGGCCTCGCGCAAGAGCCGCTCGACCTCCGCCGCGCTCCAGTCCGGCCGCGGGTGCAGGAGCTTCACCGCGACGCGCCGCCCGGTCACCTCGTGGCGCGCGGCGTACACCGTCCCCATGCCGCCGCGACCGAGGACGGCTTCGAGGCGGTAGCGCCCGTGCACGAGCCGTCCGACGTCGCCCTCCTTCGCCGCGCCGCGCGCCCCTCCGTCGACGCTCGATCTCGTGGCGGGGATGGTCATTTCCCTCGCCGTCGATCTTCGCAAGAATTCCTTCGAATGCCCAGCAATGTAGGGGCGTGGACTCCTGTCGCGCCCGCCCCGGGGTGGGTCTCCGTTGCCCCGATCATGTGGCATCGACGCGCTGTGGTAGCGTCGCCACGAGGTCACCAGAGGCCGCCCGCATGCTCAAGGGATCGGACGTCTACCACCGCGACGCCGAGCGCGACCACGCCATCGCCCTCGCAGAACTCTACGAGGCGCACTTCGAACGCGTCTGGCGCTGGCTCCACGGCCTCGGGGTGCGCGAGGCCGACCTCGAAGACGCCGCGCAGGAGGTCTTCGTGGTCGTGCACCGTCGCTACGGCGATTTCGATCGCCGCTCCGAGGTGACCACCTGGCTCTACGGCATCGCCTTTCGCGTGGCCGCCGCGTTTCGTCGGAGGGCTCACGTGCGTCGCGAGTCCGTGACCGACGACATGGAGGCCTTCGCCCGCGAGGTGACGCCCTCGTCGCACGACCTCGCGGCCGAGCGTCAGGCCGGTGAGATCGCGCGGCGCATCCTCGACGGCCTCGACGACGACAAGCGCGCGGTCTTCGTGCTCTACGAGCTCGAAGAGCACACGCTCAAAGAGATCGCCGCCATGCTCGCGTGTCCGCTCCAGACGGTGTACTCGCGCCTGAGCGCCGCGCGCGAGCACGTTCAACGCGAGGTGCGGCGCCTCGCGAACGACCGACGCATCAGGGAGCCACTGCCATGAAGGAACCTCGTCGACTGCGTGAGTCGCGCGACGCTCTCACGGCTGAAGAGATCGCCATCCTCGACGCGATGGAGTGCCCGCCGCCCCCGCCGGGCGCCAGGGAACGCGTCGCCCTCGCCGTGCTCGACGCCCTCGCAGAAGACGCGCCCGAGGCGCCGCAGGAGCCCGTTCGACGAATCGGCTAGCCGCGCGCGCGGACGCTCAAGAAAAGCGGGCGTACGCGCGCACTCACCGCGAAACCATGAACCACGAAGCGATGCGGGTGATGTCTCGTGTGGGGGCGTGCCTCGGGCTGATCGGCGCGGCGACGGGGTGCGAGCCCGCCCCGGCGCAGACCGCCCCCGACGCCGCCGCGGACCTCGGCGCCGACTCGCCCGCGGCCGACGTCACCGCGGAGGCGAGCGCGGTGCGCGACGTCGCGGCAGAGGCGCGCGACGATGCCGACGCGGGTCCGCGGTGTCCTGCGCTGCCCGAGCAGCCCGCGGAGCAGACCGGAGGGCTCTGCGACGACGCCAACGTCACGGACATCACCGACGCCGTCGCCGCGGGCGGGCGCTACCTCGGCTGGGTGAACGCGCCGCGCAGGCCCGCGTCGCAGATCCAGTGGTGCGGCACGCGCGGCGGGGACTTTCCGCAGCGCGAGCGGATGTTCCGCTACCGGATGCGCACGAGCTCGCACCTGCGCGTCTCGACGGACAACCTCGGGTCGCACTGCGGCCCCGAGGGCGTGAAGAACACCTTCGTCGGGGTCTACCGTCGCTGCGCGCTCCCCTTCGAAACAGGGGACTACCTCGGGTGCAACTCCGACGCGGCCTTCGACCTCGCGGGGCCGTCGACCACGCTCACCACCGAGGCGATCCCCGCGGGGACGATCGTGTTCATCGCCGTAGGCTCCGTCGCGCGCGGTTCTTCGATCCCGCCCGTCGCGCCTTTCGAACTCAGCGTCGACGAGGTGCCCGCGCCCCGCGTCGGCGACGCGTGCCTCGTGCAGGCGTCCGAGAGCGCGTGTCCCTCGGGCTCGACCTGCGTCGCGAGGAGCGCCAGGGAGGCCGTGGGGCGCTGCGTTCTCAACGGCACGGCCCCCAACACCGAGTGTCGACCGCGCGGCTCGACGACCGACGGAGGTGTCTCCGATGCCGGAGACGCGAGCGCCGACGTGGCCGACGGAGGCGTCGATGAACGCTGTGACCCGGGTCTCGCGTGCGCGCCCTTCACCTTCGTCAACGGGGTCTGCCTGATCCGCCGCGACTACGGCGAGTCGTGCGACGCGTTCAACAACGCCTGCCGTCGGTCGCCCGTGTTCAACTGCCAGACCTCGCCGCGCGACCCGACCTCGGGCACGTGCGTGATGGACGGCAGCGCCATCGGCGCGACCTGCGGCATCGGCGCGGAGCCCGCCTGCCCGAGGGGCTCGACGTGCACCAGCCGCTCGGCTCTCGCCTGGTGCGCCGCCGCGAGCGCGGTCGGAGAGACCTGCGACCCCGACGCGCGTCGCTCGCTCTGCGCGACGGGCAACTCGTGCGTGCGCGCGGGCGCTGGCGATACGTGGCTCTGCCGCCCCGACGGAACCGCGCCCGGGAGCGCCTGCCGCGCGTCGGCCCCGCGCTGCGAGCCTGGCCTGTCGTGCTCCTCGGACACGGGCCGCGGACGCTGCGCCGCCACCCTCGACCCCACCGTGACCGCGTGCGATCCGCGCTGGGGTGCGCAGCGGTGCGGGGGCGACCGCGCGTGCATGGCGACCTCGTACGACGCCGGGCGCTGCGTCGACGTCACCCGCGAGGTCGAGGGCGACAACGGCCACCCGACCCTCGCGCAGCCCGTGACGCTGCCCGCGATGATCCGCGGCGGCCTGCGCTTCGGGAGCGACCTCGACTGCTACGCCTTCGATCTCCCCGCGGGCGCGAGGCTCCGCGCCGAGACGAGCAACGGCGCGGGGTGGTGCGCCGCCGACGAGGACACCGTGATCACCGTGCGACGAATGAACAACGAGGTCATCGAGATCAACGACGACGCGCCGATGAGCCACCTCGCGCTCGTCAACACCTGCTCGCAGGTCGACGCCGCGTGGACGAACTCGCCGATGCGCGACCTCGCCGCAGGGCGCTATGCGGTGTGCGTCGGCGCGTTCCGGGGGGAGAGCCCGATCGGGGAGTACTTTCTCGCGATCACGGCGGAGCGACCGTGACCGCCCTGCGCGCGCTGACCCTGGCGACGGCGCTCGCGCTGCTCCCCGCGTCGCTGCGCGCGCAGGCCGTCGAAGACCCCGCGGCGCTCTTCTCCGAAGCCGTCGCGCTGCTCCGCGGCGCGCGATACCTCGAGGCGCTCTCGATCCTCGAGCGCGTGCGCGCGGCGCGAGAGACCCCGGCGGTGCTCTACAACCTCGCGATCGCCGAGCGGGGCCTCGGGCGTCCCCTCGACGCCATCGCGAGCCTCGAGCGCTACCTCGCGCTCGCCGGCGATCGCGTCGACGACGCGCGACGCGAGGAGGTCGCCGCCCACGTCCGCGAGATGCGCGCGACCGTCGCCGCGATGATCGTCACCGTGCGCGCCGACGGGGGCGGCGTGTCGGTCACGCTCGACGGCGACCCCCTCGCGCGCGACCAGTGGGGCGCCGCGCGCGCGATCAATCCCGGTCGACACGTGCTCCGGCTCACCGGGCAGGGGTTGCGGCCGCTGGAGGTCGCGCGCGACGTCGCGCCGGGCGCGCGGCTCACCGTCGACCTGCGCCCCGAGCCCGTCGACGTCGAGACGCGCCTCGCAGTGGTGACCTCCGTCCCGGGCGCCGAGGTCGTGCTCGACGGGATGCTCGTGGGCGCCGACGGCTACGACGCGCGCATCAACCCGGGGCGCCACGACGTCGCGGTGCGCGCCCGAGGACACCTGCCCTACAGCGCCTCCCTCGACATCGCGCCCGGCGCGGCGGTGCGCGTTCGCGCCGACCTGCGGAGAGACGTTCCGATCACGGAGCGCTGGTGGTTCTGGACGGTGATCTCCGTCGTCGCGGTCGGCGCGATCGCGGGCGTCTCCGTCGCCGCCGCGAGCGGAACCGCGGACCCTGACTGCGGCACCACGGGGCGGTGCCTCTGATGCGCAGGGGGCTCTGGTGGTGCGTCGCGCTGGCCTCGCTGCGGTGCACGACGCCCGCGACCTCGCTCCTCGTGTCCGTCGACAGCGACATGCCCTGGGGCCCGTCGGGCGTCATCGACCGCGTTCGCGTGCGCGTCGTCGACGACGGGCCGGGCGGCGCCGCGCGCCCCGCGCAGGAGCTCGCGCTCGGTCGAGGCGCTGGGCGCGTCGCGGTTCCGTTCTCCTTCGGCGTGCTCCCGCGAGAGGGCGCCTCGTCGGGCACGGTGCTCGTCGAGGTGACGGGGTGCCGCGGAGACTGCGAGGCCGACGCGGTGGTCGACGCGCGCGTGATCGCAGCGCTCGCGCCGCAGCAGACTCGCCAGGCGCGCCTGTTCCTGTCGGGGCGTTGCCGGTACGTGCGCTGCGCCGCCGACGCGACCTGCGACGCGATCACCGGCGCGTGCGCCGACGCTCGTCGCGGCGCGACCACCCCCGCCGTCACGCCCACGGTGAGCGTGGGCATCGGTCAGACCTGCGCCACGGGCGAAGACGGACTCGCCTCGTGCTGGGGCGACCGCGTGCCGGGGCGCGCCCCGCCCGAAGGCCCCGACGATCGCGCCCCTCGAAGGCCGCGCGCGGACCTCGGCCCGGCGCACGCCATCGCGCTCGGCAGCGCCCACGGCTGCGCGCTCACGCCCGAGCGCTCGGTGCGGTGTTGGGGTGACAACGCCTCCGGTCAGCTCGGCGACGGAACGGTGGTGTCCACGCAGGCGCCCGCGTTCGTCGTCACCGCGGAGGGGGCGCGCCTCGCCGACGTCGCCGAGGTCGGCGTCGGCTGGGACGTGTCATGCGCGCGCGGCCGCTCGGGCGAGGTTCGCTGCTGGGGCAGCAACGCCTCGGGGCAGCTCGGCGACGGAACGGTCGAGGCGCGCTCGCGGGCGGGCAACGTCGGGCTCCCCGCACCCGCGGATCAGCTCTCGGTGGGGTTCAACCGCGTGTGCGCCGTGCTCGCCACGGGCGCGGTCTACTGCTGGGGGCGCGGCGTCGGACCGTCGCCCGCGCGCGTCGACGGCGTGTCGCTGGCCGCGGAGGTGCGCGTCGGATGGCGTCACGCGTGCGCCCGCCTCCGCGACGGGACCGTGTCGTGTTGGGGCGACAACGCCTTCGGGCAGCTCGGTCGCGGAGACACCGCGGCGTCGAGCGAGGCGCGCGCCGTGGCGGGCCTGCGCGACGTCGCGTCGTTGAGCGCGTCGGGCTTTCACACCTGCGCGATGCGCGCCGACGCGACGCTCCGCTGCTGGGGGCGCAACGACCTCGGGCAGCTCGGTGACGGCAGCACCGCGGCCCGCAGCGTCCCCGTCGCGACGCGCGCTTCGGGCGCCGAGCTCTCCGACGTGCGCGCGGTCGCGGCGGGCGTCGACCACACGTGTGCCATCGTCGAGCGCGCGGGGGGGGCGCGTGTGCTCTGTTGGGGCGGCGACCTGCACGGCGAGCTCGGCACGGGGCGCGTGCTCGCGCGCGCAGCGCCGCATCCCGTCGCGATCGACCGCGCCGCCGCGCTGTCGGCCGCGCAGCATGGCACGTGCGCGACGATCGACGGGGTCGCACACTGCTGGGGAGTCCGCGACCCTGGCTGGTCACCCGGAGCGTCGGGGGGAGCCCCCGCGGAGCGTCCGCGCGTGATCGAGTCGCCGACCGCGGTCGCGGGGCTCGCGTCGCCCTTCTCGCACGTCGCGATGGGGCGGCGGCACACCTGCGCGCGCGCCGCCGATGGGGCGGTGCTCTGTTGGGGGTCCAACGATCGCGGGCAGCTCGCGAGCGCAGAGGGAAACGCGCTCATCCCGAGGCGCGTCGACGCGGTGCGCGCGGCCGACGAGGTCGTCGCGGGCGCGTCGCACACGTGCGCGCGCGTCGAGGGCGACCGCGTGCGCTGCTGGGGCGCCAACGAGTCGTCGCAGCTCGGAGACGGCAGCGCGCAAGACCGCGCGGTCCCTACGGCGGTGAACGTCGTCGGGGTCACCGCGCTCGCGGCCGGCGACCGCTTCACCTGCGCGCTCGCGCGAGACGGCGCGTCGTGGTGCTGGGGCGCGATCGGAGGCGCCCCTCCCTCACGCCTCCCCGCGCGCGTGCCGTTGAGCGGCGTCGCGACCGCGATCGCGGCAGGGAGCGATCACGCGTGCGCGCTCCTCGCGGACCGCACCGTCACATGCTGGGGCGGCAACGGCGACGGTCAGCTCGGCGCAGGCGTCGGCGCGTCGTCAGCGCGTCCCACGCCGGTGGTCGGGCTTCGCGACGTCGTCGAGCTTCGCGCGGGGGGCGCCTCGACCTGCGCCCGCACCCTCGACGGGAGCGTCCGCTGCTGGGGGCGCAACGACCGCGGACAGCTCGGGGCGAGGGACGCTTCAGGGCCCATCGTCGACGTCCCTGCGCTGCGCGACGCGACGGGGGTCGCCGTCGGCGTCGACGCCGCGTGCGCTCGCCTCCGCGACGGAACCGTCGTGTGTTGGGGCGACGCCGAGGCCGGAGCGCTCGGCGGAGCGCAGCGAGACCGCGCCGAGACGCCCGTTCGGGTGCGCACCGGGTCGGGGAGCGTCCTCGACGGCGTGACCGCCGTGTTCGCGGGCGAGGGGCGCGCGTGCGCGCTCCGTGACGGCGTGATCTGGTGCTGGGGCGCAGGGGACTTCGGACAGCTCGGCGACGGCGCGGCGCGCGAGCTCCCGTCGCTCGTGACCGTGCGCTCGCCCGACGCGTCCGAAGACGGGATCAACGACGCGACGAGCCTCGCCGCGGGCGCTCGCCACGCCTGCGTCACGCGCGCCGACGGACGGATCGCGTGCTGGGGAAGCAACGGCGACGGGCGCCTCGGCGACGGCACGCGCCTCGATCGCGCGTCGCCCGCGTACCTCGCGCTCCCGTCGGTGCGCTTCGCCGAGGTCACCGCGGGTGAGCGGCACACCTGCGGCAGAGACCGCGACGGAGGCGTGTGGTGCTGGGGCGCCAACGACCGCGGGCAGAGCGGCGCTTCTGGTGCTTCGAGCGACGTGCCTCGCAGGGTGCCGCTCCCCGCCCCGGCGGCGCGAGTGAGCGCGGGCGGAGACTCGACCTGCGCGACGCTCCGAGACGCGCGCGTGGTGTGCTGGGGCGCCAACGACCGCGGGCAGCTCGGGCGCGGCGACGCGGCGCCGCACGCGGACATCGCGGAGGTCATCGACGCGTCGGGCGCTGCGATCCACGACGCGGTGAAGGTCACCGTGGGCGACCGTCACGCGTGCGCCGAGCGCGCTGGAATGACCGTCTGGTGCTGGGGCGACGACGGCGTCGGTCAGGTCACGGGGTCACCCGGCGCGCCCGTGACCCGCGCGACGCGGTGGATCAACGCGGAGTTCGATGCCTCGATGCGCGCGATACGCCTCGCCGCGGGGCGCGGCCTCACGTGCGTCAGCGCGATCTTCGGCGTGCACTCGTACTGTTGGGGCGAGAACACGGGAGGGCGCGTCGACCCGGAGCAGCCCTTCGGCGCCATCGCCCCGGTGAACGTCGCGGGGCGGCGGACGCCGGAGCAGTTCCAGTCCTTCGGGGTCGGGTCTGACTTTCTCTGTCTCACGTCGGATCTCGGGCGTCCGCCCTTCTGCAACGGCAGCAACGAGTACGGTCAGCGCGGCGTCGGCGCGCGCGCACCGATCCGCGGACCGCTGGAGGTCATCGACGGCGACGCGATCGGCTTCGTCGCGTCGGGGGCCGCGTTCTCCTGTGGCATCGGCACCGACGCGACGCGCGTGACGCCCGCGCGCTGCTGGGGGCGCAACGAGGCGGGGCAGCTCGGCGGCGCCACGGCGGACGGTCGCGCCTGGGCGCTCCCCGCGCGCGCTGCGTCGGGCACGCGCGCGGTGTCCGTCGGCACCTCGCACCGATGCGCGCTGCTCGACGACGGCGCCGTGCGCTGCTGGGGCCACAACCAGTTCGCGCAGCTCGGGAGCGGGACGCTGGCCGACCGAGACTTTCCCGCCGAGGTGCTCGACGTTCGGGACGCGGCGTCGATCGCGTCGGGGACGGAGCACACCTGCGCGGCGCTCCGCGGCGACGGGAGCGTGCGCTGCTGGGGCCGCAACGACGCGCTCCAGCTCGGTGATTTCAGCGCTCGCGTGACCGATCGCGTCACGCCGCGCGGCGTGCTCGGGGTTCAGCGCGTGACCGCGGGCGCGTCGCACACCTGCGCGCTGATCCGCGACGGGCGCGTCGTCTGCTGGGGCGACCGCACGCGCGCGCAGCTCGGAGACGGCGACCCCACGGCGTTCTCAGGGCTCCCGGCGCTCGTCCCAGGGATCGCGAGGGCGACGGCGATCGCCGCCGGCGGGCGACACACCTGCGCGGTCGACGGAGACGGCCTCGCGCTGTGTTGGGGCGACAACGTCGCCGGGCAGCTCGGCGACGGCACGCGCGCGCTCCGATCGCGACCGACGCCGGTGATCGACGCGCGACGCGACGCGGTTCACGCGGTCGAGCTGGGCGCCGCGCGAGACCTGGCCTGCGACTGGCGCGACGACGGGACGCTCGCGTGTGAGCTCACGGGTCGCGACTTCACGTGCGCGCGCCACGAAGACGGACGCGTCTCGTGCTGGGGCGAGAACGGACGCGGTCAGCTCGGTGACGGCACGCGAACGGGCCGCGCGGTGGGGGCTCCCGTCGCAGGCGTCACCGACGCGCGCGCGATCACGGTCGGCGCGCGCCACGCGTGTGCCGAGACGGCCACGGGCTGGGTGTGCTGGGGCGACAACCGCGACGGCGCGCTCGGCGACGGCGAGGCCGCGGTGCGCACGGAGCCCGTCGTCGTGGAGCGCGGGCTCTGAACGTCGATCATCGCCTCGTGCAGGGCCCCTTCGAGGCCGGGTGCTGCCAGTGGGGGTGTGGGCATCCCGCGTTCGCATCGGACCCGAGACGGTGCTCTTCGCGACGGCGGCTCGCATCGAGCGCGTGTGCCCGTCCGCGCACCGCGACGAGCGCGAGCGAAGGGCAGGGGATGAAAATTCCGTTGCGACTGTAGCTTATGGCGCCATAGTCTTTGGCGTCCTGGCGCTCGCGCGGGGGCATTCCTGCGCGCCACCCGTTGGCGCTTGCCTCGCCAGTCGCCATCGCGGCGCTGGTACGCTTGCGGTCATGCTCGTCCCCTGCGACGCGTGCGGGCGCTTCGTCCGCGACCGCGAACACCGCTGCCCCTTCTGCAACGCAGACCGCGCGCCCACGGAGCTCACCGAGTCCGGCGAGGCGCCCTCCCGCTCACGCGCCGCGCTCCTCGTCGCGGCCTCGATGGTCATCGCGGGGTGTCCCCTCGCCGTGCGCTACGGGGGACCACCGCCCGGGTCGGCGCCCGCCGTGGTGGCGCCTGCGCCTGTGTCCGCCGACTCCGCGGTCACGCCCGCGAGCGCGTCGCCCAAGCGGTAGCGCCGAGGAGCCGTTGACCCCGCGCGCAGCGCCGCCCCGATGGCCCGTCACGGGCCCGCGAACACGAGCGTGAAGGTCGAGGTGGCCGCGCGGAAGGTGCCATCGGGCTGCCGGACGAGCGGCTCGGGTCCCCAGTTGCGCCAGTTGAGCACGAGGGTGGTGCCGTCGAAGGTCCAGGTGCCCGGGTCGCCGTTGTCGCGGGCGTACGTGTGATCGGCGTTGATCGTGACGACGCCGCTCCAGTGAGGGTGCTGCGCGTTGTAGCGGCCCGGCGTCAGCGTCGGGGCGGGGAAGTCGCAGTCGCAGACGGACATCCGCCCCTGCACGGTCGTACGCCACTGACGGTTCCAGACCGCGCCCGCGCGGACGCACACGCCGGGGCAGGTGCGGTTGGCGTGGGCGTTGTTCCAGAGGGGGCCGGCGTTGACCGGGCGAACCTCCGCGCCGACGCTCCCCGTGAGGAGCAGCGCAGCGCCGAAGGCGGCGACGAAGGAGGGGACGAACGACCGGAACGAGGACTCGTGCTTCATGATGCTTCTCCCTGGCGCATTGCAGATCGTTGCGCCGTGTCTGCATCCATCAAAGCGAGCGCCGTGCCGGTCGTGCGGGCCGGTATTTCATGGTG
>JBPOHC010000638.1:0-7872 GCA_052035985.1 Myxococcota bacterium
GTGAGCGACGTGTCGCCGATGGACGCGAGCGATGCGAGCGACGTGTCCGTGATGGACGTCCCGAGCGTCATGGACGTCAGCGTCGGAGACAGCATGATCGTGGGCCGCGATGATCTCGGAGCGCTCACGGATGGGACGTCTGACAGCGGCGTGGCGCCAGCGTCTGACGTTCCCGGGGTGACGTGCCCGACGTGTTTCGGGTCACAGGTCTGCTGCGATGGCACGTGCATCGACACGCTCACCGACCCCTTGAACTGTGGCGCGTGCAACGCTGCCTGCGCGGGGTCGATCTGTGTCGCTGGCGCTTGCAACCGCGTCGGGGCGATCGGCGCGGGCGGGGATCACACCTGCGCGTTCTATGGGCGCCACCTTCACTGTTGGGGGCGCAACAACGGCCTCCGCCTCGGCGCTGCGAGCGTCGCGCTTCGCGATCGACCCTACGCGATGATGTATGGACGCTCGAACACCAGTTCGCAGGTCGTGTCGAGCGGCACCCACTCGTGCGCGTGGGTCGACGGTGTGGCTGCGGTCTGCTGGGGCGACAACACGCGCGCGGCGCTCGGCGCCCCTGGCGCGATGCTGCCGAGCGTCACGCTCGAGCCGCTCGTCATGCCCGACAGCATCGCCGCGGGTGAGCACTTCTCCTGCGCGACGCAGAGCGATGGAGTGGTCAAGTGCTGGGGCGCCAACGACGTCGGACAGAGCGGTCAGCCGGGCGCGAGCGACATCGGCGCCCCCACTGCCGTCGCCGGGGTTTCTGGGATGCTGAAGGTCGTGGCGGGGCGCGCGCATGCGTGCGCGCTGACGTTTCCCGGAGCGGGAGGCCAGGTCTACTGCTGGGGCGCGAACGATCGCGGACAGACCGGCGGAGGAACCGCCACGGCTCGCGAGGCTCCCACGCACGTCAGCATCCCAGTGTCGGTCGCTGACATCTTCGCCGGGCGAAATCACACCTGCGCCATCACCGGCCGCACCGCGACCGAGGCTCCCCGGATCTTCTGCTGGGGCGCCAACGACGCCGGGCAGGTCGACGCGACGCCTTCTGGAGACGTGCGTTCACCGCGCGAGATCACCGCGTTCGATGCGATGGGCACACCCACCGTCGGCACCGCGGGTGACACGTTCACGTGCGCGACCGGCGCGACAGGATCGGTGTACTGCTGGGGCACCGGAGAGTTCGGCGAGCTCGGTGATCCGACCGTCCGCGTGGCGACGTCGCCTCACCTGGTCCCCGATCTCACGGGCGTGACGGCGCTCTCCGCGGGCGCTCACCATGTGTGCGCGCGCGACGCGGCGGGGCTCCGATGCTGGGGCAGCAACCGCTGGGGGCAGCTCGGTCGCGCCACCTCGGGGCAACCCCGTTCGACGCCTGCGGCGGTGAGCGGCGCGAGGGGCAGCGTGAGGTCGCTCTCCGTCGGGTACGGCCACGCCTGCGCGATCACCGGCGGTCAGGTTCGCTGCTGGGGCAAGAACTCCGAGGGCCAGCTCGGCACCGGCGATGACGCCAACCGCGCCGAGCCCGTCGCCGTGTCGACGGTCGCGACGCCCAACGTTGTTTGTTCGGGAGAGGCGTTCTCCTGCGCGATGGGGGCCTCGGGGGGCGTGCAGTGTTGGGGGCGCAACGTCGAGGGGCAGCTCGGGCGGACCACGTTCAGCGCCTCTGGAGCGCCTGGGATCGGGGTCTCGGGGGTGTCGCAAGCGGCCGCGATCGCGTGCGGAGCGCGGCACGCGTGCGTGATCCGCCGGATGACGGGCGAGGTGTCGTGTTGGGGCGCGAACGATCGCGGGCAGCTCGCGCAGCCCACCATGACGTCTACGAGCGCCGCGCCGCTCGACGTGAACCTGGGGAGGATGGCCGCGACGGCGATCTCCGCAGGGCGAGACTCCACCTGCGCGGTGCTCTCGGACGGCACCGTGCGCTGCTGGGGCAACGACACCGTCGGGCAGCTCGGGAGCGGCGCCCGACCCGCGTCAGACGGAGGCTTCGAGACGCTGAGCGAGGCGCCCCTCACGGTCACGGGCGTCAGCGGCGCGACCGGCGTTTCGATGGGCGCGGTGCACGCGTGCGCGTGGGGCAGCGCGCAGTCGTGGTGCTGGGGCTTCAACGGCTTCGCGCAGCTCGGCAGGGGCGCCGCGACGATGCGAGGAGAGCTCCCCGACGCGATCACGGGCATCACCGCGGCGCAGGGGATCGGCGCGGGGTACTCCCACGCTTGCGCCATCGATTCGACGGGGCTGCGCTGCTGGGGGCGCAACCACGCGGGGCAGGTCGGCGACGGCGCCGCGGTGTCGGTGAGCTCCCTCGCGCCGACGCCGTCGACCGTCATGCTCTCCGGCGTCGCCGCCGTGTCCGCGGGCGGCGGTTCCGTCGCGTCGGATGTCACCGCGGGCGTCACCGGGATGACCTGCGCGCACGACGGACTCGCGGTGCGCTGCTGGGGCAGCAACGAGTGGGGCGAGCTCGGTGACGGCGCCGCGTTCAGCGCGCAGCCCGCTGTCGTAACCTTCACGCCGTAACGAGAGGAGCGTCGTCCGTGGACCGTGTGAGTCATGCGATGCGCATCGTCGGGAGCTCCATCGGGGGCAAGTACGAGGTGCGCCGGGTGCTCGGCATCGGAGGCATGGGCGCGGTCTACGAGGCGAAGCACGCGTACACGGGGCGTCGCGTGGCGGTGAAGGTGCTCGGGCCCGACTTCGCGTCGTCGCACGAGGCCGTCGAGCGCTTTCTGCAAGAGGCCCAGGCGCCGTCGTCGATCGGACATCCCAACATCGTCGAGGTGCTCGACGCGGGCGAGGACCCCGACGTGGGCCTCTACGTCGTGCTCGAGTACCTCGACGGCGAGGACCTCGAGAGCGCCGTCGAGCGAGGCACCATCGGGCTCCCGGCGCTGCTCAACGTGGTGCTCCAGCTCCTCGACGCGCTCGGGGCGGCGCACGCGCGCGGCTTCGTGCACCGTGACATCAAGCCCGCGAACATCTTCCTCACGAAGAACCGCGACGGGACGCTGCGCGCGAAGCTCCTCGACTTCGGCATCGCGAAGAACACCGCGCGCGGCCTCACCGTCGGCAACGTGGTGATGGGGACGCCGCACTACATGGCCCCCGAGCAGGCGCAGGGGCTCACCGTCGACGCGCGCGCCGACCTCTGGGCCGTGGGCGCGGTGCTCTACCACGCGCTCGCGGGGGTGCCTCCCTACGACGGCGACAACCCCAACGTCATCATGGTGAGCATCATCATGAACGAGCCGCCGTCGCTGCGGACGGTGAGGCCCGACCTGTCGCGGGCGCTCCTCGAGGTGGTCGACCGCGCGCTGGTCAAATCGCTCGACGCGCGCTGGCCCGACGCGCAGCAGATGTACGACCGCCTCGAGGCCGCGCACGAGCTCCACGGCGGCATCGTGAAGATCACCTCCACGATGCGAAACCGCGCGGGCGCCCTGTCGGGGATGCGCGCGAGCGCCCCCGGTCCGGAGCCGCAGGGCCTCGGGCCGCCCGTGAAGCTCACCGCGTCGATCATCGCGCGCAGCACCACCGGAACGCTCGGTCCCGATGACGTCGAGGAGCGCCCCTCGGGGGCCTCCCCCGTCACCCTCGCGAGGGCCTCCGCGCCGTCTGCGCCGCCGCCCTCCGCGCGGCCTCCTTCAGCGATTCCTGACGCGCGCTCGATCGTCCCCTCGACGCCGCTCCTCGCGGGTTCGCTCACGCCGCCCGCGCCCGCAGCAACACCCGCTGCGACGCCCGTCGCGACCCCCGTCGCCCCGCCGCACTCGAAGGGACGCGCCTCGCTCATCATCGCCCTCGCCGCCGTGACCGTCGTCGCCGCCGTGGCCCTCGGCGCCCTCGCGCTGCGCCCCGGTCGCACCGCGTCGCCCGCGCCCGTCGCGCCTCCGCGTTTGCCAGTGACCGCAGCGATTCCTGACGCGCAGGCGCCCTCGGTCGCAGCGGTCACCGACGCGCAGGCGCCCTCGACCGCGGTCGTCGCTGACGCGCAGGCGCCGACGGTCGCAGCGGTCCTCGACGCGGGTGAACCCGAGACGCCGCGCGAGCACGGACGTCACGGAAGACACCCCCGTCACGGCGACTCGCAAACCGCGCAGACGACTCAACCCGCGCAGGCCACACAGCCCGCGCAACCCACTCAGCCCGCGCAGCCCACGCAGCCTTCGGGGACGCGCATCGGCGGCCTCCACATCGGGACCTACAACACGCCATGAGCTCCGCAGCGCGTCCGCTCGCCGTCGTCGTCGCAGCCCTCGCGCTGTCGCTCCCCGCGCTCGCCGTCGCGCAAGACGCGGCCGTCGTAACCGACGCGAGCGTCACGTCGACCGCGGCGATGGCGCGGCCCACGGACGACGAGGCGCGGAGGCTGTTCGAACAGTCGCTCCCGCTCTTGAACGATCAGCGCTTCGCCGAGGCGCTGCCGCTGCTCGAGCGCTCCGTCTCGCTGCGAGAGCACCCCGCCGCGCTCGCCGCGCTCGCCGCTTCGTACCGCGGCGTCGGGCGCTATCTCCGCGCGATCGCGACGCTCGAGCGGCTCCTCGCGACGACCACGGATCAAGCGCGCGAGGCCGAGGTGCGTGGCGTGCTCGGTGAGTGTCGCCGCGCGCTCGCGCACGTCACCCTGCGCACCGCGGGAGAGGCCACCGAGGTGCTCGTCGACGGCGAGCGCGTCGCCACGGGGAACATCAACACGGCGCTCGACCTCGACCCCGGCGCGCACCGCTTCGAAGTGCGTCGCATGGGCTACGAGCCCGTGCGCGAGGAGCGGCAGATCACCCTCGGACAGACGACCGAGGTGGCCCTCGACGCGAGCGCGCACCCGCTCCCCGCGACGCTGGTGATCGAGACGCCGAGCGCGACGACGACGATCCGCGTCGACGGCGTTCCCGTGGGCCGCGGACGGGCCACGCAGTCGGCCTCATCAGGGCGTCACGCGATCCTCGTCGCGTGGGACGACGGCCACACGCAGGAGCGCACCGTGGAGCTCGCGCCGGGCGCGCGCATGGTGGTGTCGATCTCGCCCAACCGCGCCCCCACGATCTGGACGCGCTGGTGGCTCTGGACAGGCGTCGGCGCGGTCGCCGTAGGGCTCGTGGTGGGCGGCGTGCTGCTCTTCGGGACGCAGACCGAGGCGCCGCCCGTGGGGAGCTGGGGCCACGTCTCCGACGCGATCGTCACGCCGTAGCGGGAGGCGATCGCGTCAGGGCGTCGATCGCGCGGGGCGGCTCAGCCGACCTTGCGCTGCGGAGCGGTCGCGTCGTTGGCGGGGGGCGGTGCGGGGGCGGGCGGCGTGACGGGGTCTTCGTCGGCGTCGTCGTTGGCGCTGCTCGCGTTGCTCGTCCACGAGCTGAGCGGCTGGAGGAGCGCCGCGGCGAGGTCGCGCGTCTCGGGGTGCTTGCGGTCGATGAGGCCCACCACGCGAACCACGTAGGTGCGCAGCGTTTCGATGAGCGCGCTCGACGCGTCGCGGACCACGGCGGACTCGCCTTCGGGGAGGTTCCCCGTCGCGCCGGTCACCGGGCCGTAGACCTCGTGCGTCTCGGCCAGGTGATCGAGGAACACGCCGCCGCCCAGCTTGCGGATCGCCGCGTCGAGACCGCGCTCCGACAGGCCGTCGATGCGACGCTGCACCTCGGAGTGCTCCACGATGGGCTTGAGCACGAGGAACTCCAGCCCTTTGCCTTCGAGGAGCACCTCCAGACACGCGCGACCGACGCGCACCTGCTCGGGGTACTTCGCCTCCGGCAGACGCGTCCACACGGTGACGAAATCGACGAGGGCGCCGACGGCGTTGTCCTCCTCGCGGTCGGCGACCTTGAGCGACACCGCGGGCCGCTTCGCCGCCGGGCCGAGCGCCGCGACCATCGCAGGGATCTCTCCCTCGATGTCTTCGAGCGCGCTGCGGACGTGCGCGGGGAGGTGCTTCGTCGCGCGTGCGATCGCCACGATCGCGCGGACCAGCGCGAGCAGCTCGCGCGCCTTCATCTTCGGCAAGGCCACCAGACCGACCGACGTCAGGGATCTCTCACTCATTGGCACTGTCCTCCATTCACCAATGCGTATCGGCATCGGGGTCAGAAACCTTGAGGGGCTCGACGGACGGAGCGCGCATCGCGGGGAGTGACCTGTCGGGTCTCGACGGACGGAGCGCGCGTCGCGGGGAGTGACCTGTCGGGTCTCGACGGACGGAGCGCGCATCGCGGGGGGTGACCTGTCGGGTCTCGACGGACGGAGCGCGCATCGCCGAGGGAGACCCTCAGGGTCTCGGCGCTCGGTGCTCCGACGGTTTCGTGAGGGGGTGACCCCGACCCGGCGGCGGTGTGGTAACGGTTCGAGGCGATGATCCAGAGTGCGTGGTTCGAGGAGTTTCGCGCGCTGCGGAGGGTGTCTGTCGACCTCGAGCGGCTCACCGTCTTCGTGGGGCCCAACGGATCGGGCAAGACGAGCATTCTGGAGGGGATCCACTACCTCCTCTGGCTGACAGCGCCGATCCTGGGCAGGGCGCTCTCCGACCCGCTTCGTGGTGGTTCGGCGCGTAACTCTCGGACCTCAAAGGCCATGAAGATCGGCCTCGCCTTCGACGCCGACCCGGTGAGCTCTCTCGAACTCACCATCGACGTGCCCGACGGCGAGCCCGTCCACGCGGTTGTGCGTGCGGAGAGCGATGGGGAGTCGTCCGAGTTTGAGGTCTCGGTCCCGGGGATTCACGCGACCTCATCAGGAATCCTCGCGGCCCGGGCGCGCGCGGGGAGGACGACCTCTCTCAGCCTGAGCCCGAACGCGCTCGCAGCGCCACACTACTCCGAGGAGAAGCAGCCGCGCATCGAGTCCAGCGGGCACGGGCTCGCTTCTGTGATCGCGGATCTCGCGGGCAACGACCCCGAGCGTAAGGAGCGTATCTGTGACGCCGTCCGGCGGGTCGTCCCGAGCGTCCGACGGATTAGAACCGAGCGCGCGAAGGTCACGCGTCGCGAGACCGAGTACATCACCGTCGGAGACGAGCAGGTGGCGCGTCACCGCGACCAGACGTACTGGGGGCAGAGCGTCCTCATCGACACGACGAGCGGAGACTCGATCCCGCTCAGCGCAGCGAGCGAAGGGACCGTGCTCGTGATCGGGCTCATGACCGTGCTCCATGGCGCGCAGCGGCCGCGCACCCTGCTCATGGACGACCTCGACCGCGCGCTCCACCCGAAGGCGCAGCAGGACCTCGTCGCCGTGCTGCGTACCGCGATGGCGGACGACCCGGAGCTGCAGATCCTCGCGACGAGCCACTCGCCCTTTCTCCTCGACGCGCTGGAGCACGACGAGGTGCGGCTCACCACGCTCGCCGACGACGGGAGCGTCCTCTGCGGGGCGCTGCGGGATCACCCCGAGTTCGAACAGTGGCGCTCGCTCGTGAAGCCAGGCGAACTCTGGACCTCGGGCCTCGAAAACTGGCTGCGCGCCGCGCCGGGGGCGACGGCGGCGTGAGTGACGGGGACGTGAAGCTGCTCCTCGTCTGTGAGGGCGACGGCGACGACGACGACCTCAAGGCGCTCACGCTGAAGGTGCTCCACGAGGCGCACCCCTGGATGGTCGGGCTGGAGACGCTCGACGAGCCTACGCCCGCGTGGTTCGAGTACGAGCCCGGTCGACGCTTCTTGAAATGGAGCGACATCGACGTCGTCTGTGATCGTCGGGGCGTGCCCGAGGTCCACGGGCTCGGGCTCGATCTCGGTCGCCGCGCCGCGACGCGACTTACGCGGCTCCTCAGCAAGCGCGAGGTGTTGCCAGAGAAGGTCTCGCTGCGTGTGGTGCTGGTGCACGACGCAGACGGCAACCCCGCGTGGCGCAAGCGCCTCGAAGCGGCGCGCGACGAGTGGCGCTCGT
>JBPOHC010000633.1:0-12727 GCA_052035985.1 Myxococcota bacterium
CGCGGGGGGCGGTGGTGGCCCGGCCGGGGGGCTTTATGCGGGCGGCCACCCCGCACGGGGCGTCCCGCTGGCGGGGCCCGCCCCTTCCGGTGTCCCCCGCGCGCCGCGTCACCTATTCGCTTCACAAGCACCCCCACTCCGCGGTGACCATCGCGTGCATCGGAGGCACATCGATGGCGACCCGAACGAAGGCGAAGTCTGACCTCATCACTCGCACCCGAGACGCCGCGCTCGCGCGCAATCGCAAGCGCCTCGCGGAGCTCCTCGCGCTCGTGCGTCGGCGCATGACCGAGGTGGTCGAGGGCTTCTACGACATCGGCGAGGCGCTGCGAGAGATCCTCGATCACAAGCTCTTCGCGGTGGCCGGGCACAAGAGCATGGCCGCGATGCTCAGCGCCGAGAAGCTCATGTCGTTCCGACAGGCCAGCAAGCTCATCACGGTCGTGCGCCGCGTTCCGCGCGAGCAGGCCCTCGCGCTCGGGCAGGAGCGCGCCTACGCCCTCGTCGCGTACACCGACGCCACGCCCGAAGACGACTCGCCCGAGGGGCTCCTCTCGAAGAACGCGGTCATCGGATCGAAGACGCTCCAAGACGCCTCGCTGCGTGACATCGAGGCGGCGACGAAAGCGACGCGCGCGAAGGAGAAGGCGAAGCGCCCTGCGACCGCCGCGGAACGTGAGAAGTCCAGGGCCGACGAGGCGCTGAAGAAGCGCGTGCGCTCCGCCCTCCGTGACGCGGGCATCGGACGCGTCGAGGTGACACTCGGTCGTGAAGTCGTCACGGTGCGCTTCTCACGCGCGCAAGCCGTGAAACTCTCGACGGACGCCTGAGCACCGTCACCGCTTCGCGCTCTTGCGCTTCGGGGACTGCTGAAAGATCTCTTCGAGCCACTGCCACACGGCCGCCACGCGAGGCACCACCCGCAGCGCGCGGTGACCCACCAGCCACAGTGTCTCGTCAGGCAGCGTCGCCAGCGAGCGCGTGAGCGGCGCCGAGAGCTTCGCCACCGAGAGCTCACACGCCGCCGCGAAGGGGAGCGGCGCCAGCACCAGGCCCACCCCGCTCTCCGCCGCGCGCATCTGCGACGGGAACGAGCTCGTCATGAGCGCCCGCTCCGCGCGCGGCGCCTGCTGCGTCAGCCACCGCATCGAAGGGAGCGACGCGAGGTCGTCGGCGTAGGTGATCCAGCGCGCGTCGTTGAGATCCCGAAGCGTGCCGAGCGAGGCCACGTACGAGGGGCTCCCGAGACAGACCGTGCGCGTCGTGAAGACCTTCTTTGCCACGAGGTCTCCGCCGCTCGGACGCACCGCCCGCAGCGCCACGTCGGCCTCACGCCGCGACAGGTCGACGTAGGCGATGCGCGCGTCGAGCTCGACGTGAAGCCGCGGGTGCTTCGCGACGAGCTCCCCGATGCGCGGCGCCACGATGAGGTCCGCCACGCCGGGCGGAGCCGTCACCCGCACGCGCCCCTCGACCTCGCGTTCGAAGCCCTCGGCGTCGCGGGCGAAGTCTGCGGCGCAGCGCTCCATCGCCTCGGCCGTGATCACGAGTCGCTCGGCGGCGGCCGTCGCGTGGAGCCCCTCTCGGCTGCGGTCGAAGAGTGAGAGCGACAGCGACGCTTCGAGCGCCGTGAGTCGTCGGCTCATCGTCGATGCGTCGAGGCCCACGCGCTGCCCTGCACGCCCGAGAGAGCCGTCGCGGTAGAGCGCGAGAAAGAGCTGAACGTCGTCCCAGCGGAGCGTGGGGTCTTGCATCTGCGCAAGGATACCTTGTGTTCGCAGACAGCGTCGTGCGGCGATGCAATGTTCTCGACACGGCGAAGGCGCGCTCGGAGCGCGCCTCCCGACGGAGGTGGATTCACGTATGGGCGAGTCGAAGGTTCACGTGATCGTCGGCGCAGGGCAGATCGGAACTCACCTCGCGCGCATCCTCGTGTCGCGCGGTCACGAGGTGCGCACCGTGGCGCGCGGCGGCGGAGCGCCGATGGAGGGCGTCACCCGGCTGCGCGGATCGATCGCCGACCTCGACGTCGCGAAGCGCGCGGGCGACGGGGCCGCGGTGATCTACAACTGCGCCAACCCCCCGTACGACCGATGGCCCGATGAGCTCCCGCCGATCTTCGAGGGATCGATCGCGGCGGCGAAGGTGAGCGGCGCGCGGCTCGTGCAGCTCGACAACCTCTACGCCTTCGGACGGATGGGCGGCGCACCCATGAAGCCCGAGGGGCCCTTCGCGCCGTGCTCGCGCAAGGGCGAGCTGCGGATGAAGCTTCAGGAGCGTCTGCTCTCGGCGCACGCGAAGGGCGAGTGCGAGGTCGCCATCGCGAAGGCCAGCGACTTCGTGGGACCGGGCGTCGTGAACGCGCACCTCGGGTCGCGCTTCTTCGAACGCGTCTTCGCGGGCAAGTCCGGCGAGTGCTTCGGCGATCCGTCGCTGCCGCACGCGTTCACGTACGGACCCGACGTGGCGGGCGCGCTGGCGACGCTCGGCGAGCGCGAGGGTGCGACGGGGCGCGTGTGGCACATCCCCACGGAGCCCGCGGTGTCGATGCAGGCGTGGGCCGCGGCGCTCGGACGCGAGCTCGGCGTCGAGGCGAAGGTCGCGCCGGTGCCCGGGTGGGTGGTCAAGATGCTCGGCGTGTTCGTGCCGATGATGCGAGAGCTCGGCGAGATGCGGTACCAGTGGGAGGAGGCGTACCTCCTCGACGACGGCGCGTTCAGGGAGCGCTTCGGCACCGCGTCGACGCCCTTCGAAACGCAGGTTCGTGAGACCGCGGCGTGGGCGCGTCTGACCTACGGACCGGGGCGCGCGAAGGCCGCGTAGTCGCTCGTGGCGTCGGCTTCGCGTGTGGCAAGGTCGCGCCATGAAGAAGAAGCCGCCCGTGGAGCTCGGCGAGGTGCTCGCGTTCCCACTCCAGCGCGGAGGATGGGGCGTGTGTCAGGTGGTGCGCGTCGAGCCGAAGGACATCGAGGTCGTGGCGCTCGATCACATCAGCGACAAGCTCCCCTCGCTCGGTGAGGTGAGCCGCGCGCCGCTCGTGCAAGACAGCTATTTCTGGGACGTCGAGGTGCTCCGCGAGCACGTCGTAGGAGCGCCTCCGAAGGACTTCGTCTCCCTCGGCGTGTGCGGCCCCGTCGTGGCGCGTGACCCGCCGTCCAAACACTACGGGCACTGGGAGAGCGTGCGGTCGACGGTGACGTACTACCGGCGATGGAGGCGCTGCCCCGAGTCTGCGCGTGCGGCGTTTCGCGCGGCCGTCGCGACGCGCGAGAAGCGCAGGCTCTCGCTGCCCGGTGGACCCGTCACGGCCTTCGCGCACGCGAGCCACCTCCTCGTGGCGACGGGCCAGACGCTCGCGCCGCTCAACGCGTTTCGCGTGGCAGGCGTGTCGAAGCTCGACTGGCGCGTGTTCGACGCGCTCCCGTGCGTCACGCGCGTCGAGGTCTACGGTGACGCGCCGGGGCTGCTCGCGTGGCTCGCGACGCGGCCCATCGTGCTCGAACTCATGTGGCGCGACTGCGCGGAGCCCTCGCTCGACCTCTCGGGCTTCACGCTCTCTTCGGTCGCCGTGGGGCCGCGCGGGCCGTGCGAGATCACGCTCCCTCCGAGCATCGAGAAGTTCACGCTCCTCGGCGATGACCGCTCGGCCGTGGCGGTGCGCGTCCCCGACGCGGTGACCTCGCTGGAGCTCGGCGTCGAGACGCGCGACGGCCGCTCGCTCTCGCTGCTCTCGGGCGCTTCGAAGGCCACCTCGCTCGACGTGAACTCCTTCGCGAGCTTCGACTGCGCGGCGCTCTCGGACTTCACCGCGCTCCGATCGCTGGGGCTCAACAGCCAGAACGGCGCGCTCACGGGGAGCCGTCACCTCGCCGCGTTCTCGTCGCTCGAGACGCTCTCGATTCGCACGTGTCGCTCCATCGACGTCGACGAGATGCCGCCGCTCACGGCGTGGCGCGCGATGGAGCGCCTGCTCGTCTGGGGCGCGCACGAGGCCGACTCCGCGAAGCTCAAGTCGCATTGGGGGCGCACGCGCACGGTGTCGGTGACCTCGCCGCAGAAGGCGTCGTGGTTCGCGGCGCACCCGAGTCATCCGCTCCTGCACTGGGCCCACTACGCGGGCGCTCCGCAGGCGTGCGGGGCCTTCGCCACCGCGATGCGCTCGCTCACGACGGGGCGTGACCCCGTGAGGACGCTCCAGACCTTCGCGCGCGCCATCGAGAAGCTCGACGCGACACGGGCCGTGCGCTTCAGCGACGACGAGCGCGCCGACCTCGCGCGCACCTGGGACATCCTCGTCGCGCAGGTCGCGGACCCCAAGGCGCGCGAGACCATCGCGTCACAGCGTTCGGCTGTGTGTACGGCCGCGTCGTCCCCGTCGACACGATGAGTATACACCCGCTCCGCGCGCATTCTCGACGCTGATTTTTCAGCGAGGGAGGCGCATCCATCAGGGATGACCGCAGCCCCTCTCGACGATGGTCAGCGCGCGCTCATCGACGACGTATCGCGGCTCCTCGAACGCGCTCGCGAGCTGCTCCCCGCGTCGGCGTCGGCGCCCTGTTTCGCGAGGCTCCGCGTCGAGCGCGCGGGGAGGCTCCGCGACTACCTCCTCGGGTGGCACACGCGCGTGGGAGACAGCGTCACCGTGCTTCAGTGGAGCACCGCGCCGCTCGCCGCTGCGTTCTTCGCGTGCCCCGTCGATGGCGACTACGAGATCGAGGCCGAGGGACGCACGCTCGAAGGCACCGTGCGCGCGCGCAACCTCCTCTCCTTCGACGCGCAGGGCGCGCTCTGCGAGGTCACCCACGAGGGCACGCGCCTCCACCGCGAGGGCGACGTGTGGAGCGCCTCGCCCGACGACGAATTCACGCTCCGCGCGCGGGATCTCGCGGTGCGATTGCGCCCTCCGTCGGCCGTCGAGGTTCAGCTCGACGAGGCGCAGCGACGCGCGGTGATGACCGACGCGGGAGGCGCGCTCCTCGTGCTCGGCGAGGCGGGCGTCGGCAAGACCACCGTGGCGCTCCATCGACTCGCGCACCTCAAGTCTCTGCGCGAGGGAGCGCGCTTCGACGCGGCCGTGGTGGTGCCCACGGAGGGGCTTCGAAGACTCACGAGCTCGCTCGTCGAGCGACTCGGCATCGAAGGGGTCGACGTGACGGTCTACGATCGCTGGGCCGCGAAGCTCGCGCGGAAGCACTTTCCCGACGTGCCTTCGCGCGAGAGCGAAGACGCCGCGCCGGGCGTGCTTCACCTCAAGCGGCATCGCGCGCTCGCGCCCGTGCTCCGAGACTTCGTCGCCGCGGGCAAGCGCAAGGGCAGACCGCGACGTGACGACCTCCATGAGCTCTTCGGCGACCGCGTGTGGATGGAGCGCGTCGCCGGGGCCGCCGAAGGGACGCTCGCGCCGAGCGCGGTCTCCGCGGTGCTCGAACACACGCGCGTGCAGTACACGCCGACCACCGAGCAGGAGTACGCCGACGTCGTCGACGCCACGCGCCTCGAAACCATCGACGGAAAGGCCATCGACGAGGCTACCCCCATGAACGACGCGGGCACCGTCGACGTCGAGGACTACGCCGCGCTCTTCGAACTCGACCGCCTCCGCGCGGAGCTTCGCGGCACGCGCGCCGAGCATCCGCGACGCTACGACGCGCTCGTCATCGACGAGGCCCAGGAGCTCGCGCCCCTCGAGCTCAAGCTCCTCGGGCGCTGCGTCGCCGCGGGGGGAACCCTCGTGGTCGCGGGCGACGCGGGGCAGCAGGTCGACGCCACGGCGTGCTTCGAAGACTGGCCCTCGGCCATGCGCGACCTCGGCGCCGAGCGTCACGACGTCGCCACGCTCACCACGAGCTACCGCTGTCCCGAGGATGTGACCGCCCTCGCGCGGCACCTCCTCGACCCGACGCTTTCGCCTCCACGACGTGAGGACGCGCGCAACGTGGGATTCGCCCGCGCCGCCAACGAGTGTCACCTCGTGGCGGGCGTCGTCGACGCGCTGCGAGCGCTCACCACCGTCGACCCGAGGGCCAGCGTGGCCGTGATCGCGCGGCTGCCCGAGACGGCGCGGCGCCTCGCGGGGCTCCTCGGCAAGGGCGTCGACGTGCGCCTCGCGCTCGACGGAGACTTTCGCTTCGGCCCCGGCGTGAACGTCACCGCCGTGCAGGAGGTGAAGGGCCTGGAGTTCGATCACGTGGTGATCCCCGACGCGTCGGAGGCCGTGTACGCCGACGATCCCGCGGCGCGCAGGGCCCTCTACGTGGCGGTGACGCGCGCGATCCATCAGGTCGTGCTGGCGTCGGTGGGGGCGTGGAGCCCGCTCCTCGCGGCCTTCGCGGGCTGAGCGCGTCGTTTCGAAGACCCCCCACCGCCCGCGCTTGCGTTACAAGCACTGGCCATGGCGAAGCCAACGAAACCGAAGGCAGAGCAACTGTTCACCCAGGCCGTCGAACGCTTCGAAGCGGGCGATCACGAGGGGGCCGTGCGCCTCTTCGACCGCGCCATCGAGGCCGACAAGGACCATCACCCCGCCCACTACATGCGCGGCGTCGCGTTCAACGCGATGGGGATGATGCCCGAGGCCATCGGCGCCTTCACCGAGGCCGCGCGCGTCGACCCCACCGACGGCGACGCGTACTTCAACATCGGCACGGCGTACCTGCACCTCGGACAGTTCGAAGAGGCGATTCCGCTGCTGGAGAAGGGCTACGGGCTCGGCGTCGAGGACATGTCCGACGACGGCGCGCTCTACAACCTCGCGACGGCGCACTTCGAACTCGGCAAGTCGGGCGGTGACCTCGCGCACGTGCAAAGGGCCATCGAGCTCTTCGAAGCCGTCGAGCGCGCCAACCCCATGCACGCGGCGGCGGTGTTCGCGCGGGCCATGGGGCTCCTGATGCTCAAGCGTCACACCGAGGCCGAGCGCGAGTTCGCGCGCGTGGTGGCCTTCGATCCGTCGTCGACGCACCCCACGGTGGTGCAGTCGCACGTCGCGCAGGCCGTGGCGCTCGCGGCGATGGGGCGCTTCGAAGAGTCCCTCGGCGCGCTTCGCGAGGCCGTGCGCAAGGAGCCCCGCGTGGCGGGCGTGGCGGCGCGCGACCCCGACTTCGATCCGCTGCGCGCGTCTCCGATGGGCGCCGGGTTCGCGGCCCTGGTGGGCGCGCCCGCGCCCTTCAAGATGACGCTCCCGTGCGACGTGGTGCTCACGATGGCGAGCGATCAGCTCACGTCGCTGCGCGACTACGTCTACGAGCACGCGAACGCGCTCGTTCCCTCGATGCAGGAGCTCACGAACGTCACGGGCGGCGCGCAGAACCTCGAGCTTCTGGTCTTCGGCCTCCGCGACCGCGAGACGACTACGGCGCTCGTCGAGGCGACGCGCGACTGGATCTACGCGAAGCACCCCGAGCTCATCAAGAGCCTCAACTGGGAGTACGAGCGGAAGCTCCTGGCGTTCTCGGACTTCTCGACGCGCGCCCCGCGCTCGCTCGCCGACATCGCGGCCCTCGTCGCCCCGCCCACGCTGAAGCCCGCTGCGAAGCGACCGTCGCCCCCCTCACGGTTAAAACCGGCGGCCGTATGGACGCCGGGGGCGAAGCACACGAAGAAGCCCGCCACCAAGAAGCCTGCTGCGAAGCCCGCTTCGAAGCCCGCAGCGAAGAAGCCCGCAGCGAAGAAGCCCGCAGCGAAGAAGCCCGCAGCCAAGAAGAAGCGCTGACCGTCCCCCCGCGCGCTCGGCGCTATCGCGTCGCCGGAGTCCGCGGGTAGCATCCGCGCCGATGCTCGTCACCCGCTCGACTCTCTCGCTCCTCCTCGTCGCCTCTCTGACCTCGATCGCGTGTCGACCCGCGGCGCGTCCGACGGTCTCCGCCGCGCGCGCCATCGAGACGCCGCGTCGCTCCGTGACCGACACGTACCACGGCGTCGCGGTGACCGATGACTACCAGTGGCTCGAAGACCCCGCGGCGCCCGAGGTCCGCGCGTGGGTCGACGCGCAGAACCGACGCACACGCGCGGCGCTCGACGCGATCCCCGGGCGCGACGCCATCGCGCGGAGGCTCACGGAGATCTACAACGCCGAGTTCGCGAGCTACAGCGCGCTCTCGCCGAGCGGGGCGAAGCTCTTCGCCCTGCGCACGCGGCCCGGCGCGCAGCAGCCCTTCCTCGTGGTGCTCCCGTCGGCCGATGATCGCGCGGCGGAGCGCGTGGTGCTCGACCCCAACACGCTCGACCCCACGGGCGCGACGGCGATCGATCTCTATGTGCCGTCGAACGACGGGCGGCGCGTCGCCGTGGCGCTCGCGCGCAACGGCAGCGAGGTGGGCGCGCTGCACCTCTATGACGTCGAGACGGGGCGCGACCTCGGGGAGTCCGTCGAGCGCATCAGCAACCCCACGGGCGGCGGGAGCGTCACCTGGGCGGCCGACAACAACGGCGTCTACTACACGCGGTATCCGCGCGAGGGAGAGCGCCCCGCGGCCGACATGGAGTTCTTTCAGCAGGTCTATTTTCACGCCATCGGGACGGATCCCGCGACCGATCGCTACGAGATCGGCAGGGACTTTCCTCGCATCGCGGAGACCTCGCTCAGCACCTCGTCGGACGGTCGCTTCGTGCTCGCCACGGTGGCCAACGGCGACGGCGGAGAGTTCTCGCATCACCTCCGCGGACCCGACGGACGCTGGCGCGCGATCACCCGCTACGAAGACGGCATCTCGCACGCGGTCTTCGGTCCCGACGGCGCGCTCTACCTCCTCTCGCGCAGAGACGCGCCGCGCGGAAAGGTGCTGCGCCTCCCGCTCGCCACGCCGGAGCTCGCGTCGGCCGTCGAGATCGTCCCCGAGGGCGACGCGGTGATTCAGCAGGTCGTGCCCACCGACACGAGGCTCTACCTCGTCGAGCTCGTGGGAGGCCCCTCGCGCGTCCGCGTGTTCGACCACGCGGGGCGCCTTCAATCGACGCTCCCGCTCGCGCCCGTGTCGTCGGTGGGGTCGCTCATGCGCACCGCGGGCGACGCCGTGCTCTTTCGCACCGAGACGTACCTCACGCCGCCCGCGTGGATGCGCGTCGACCCTTCGCTGCAAACGCCTGTGGCGACGGCCCTGCGCGACGAAGCGCCGGTCCGCTACGACGACGCCGAGGTGGTCACCGAGACGGCCACGTCACGCGACGGTACGCACGTCCCCGTGATGGTGATCCGTCGCCGCGGGACGCAGCTCGACGGCCGCAACCCCACGCTGCTCGGCGGCTACGGCGGCTACGGCGTGAGCATGACGCCGACCTTCTCGCTCACCAACCGCCTCTGGCTCGACCGCGGCGGCGTGGTCGCCATCGCGATCCTTCGCGGGGGCGGGGAGTTCGGCGAGGCGTGGCATCACGGGGGCAACCTCACGCGCAAGCAGAACGTCTTCGACGACTTCATCGCCGCGGCCGAGCGGCTCATCGCGCTGCATTACACGACGCCCGAACACCTCGCGATCCGCGGGCGGAGCAACGGCGGGCTCCTCATGGGCGCCGCGCTCACGCAGCGTCCGGAGCTGTTTCGCGCGGTGTACTCGGGCGTCGGCATCTACGACATGCTGCGCGTCGAGCGCGACCCCAACGGAGCGTTCAACGTCACGGAGTTCGGCTCGGTGCAAGACGCGGATCAGTTCCGCGCGCTCTACGCGTACTCGCCGCTGCATCGCGTGAGCGACGGCGTGCGCTACCCCGCGGTGCTGCTCACGACGGGCGAGCACGACGGCCGCGTGAACCCCGCGCACTCGCGCAAGATGGCCGCGAGGCTCCAGGCCGCGACGGGCGCGGATCGTCCGGTGCTGCTGCGCGTGAGCGCGCACGCGGGCCACGGGATGGGCAGCGCGCGCAGCGAGATCGTCGCGGAGCAGACCGACGTGTGGTCGTTCCTGTTCGAACAGCTCGGGATGACCGCGACCGCTCCGTGAGCGCGCGCTCAGCCGTCGATGGCGTAGCCGAGGAGCTGCTCGGTGACCTGTCCCTCGCAGCGCGCGTCGGGTGAGACGAAGTGGTCGGTGCCCGCGCCGATGCGGCAGCGGTAGAGCGCCGAGGCTCCCGCCGTGGGGTCGGTGTAGATGTACCCCACGGGCCCGAGCGGGCGTTGCCCCTCGCAGCCCGCGTCGCGCGTGAGGATGTCGTGGCCTCCGACGCGGCACTCGTAGAGGAGCACCGTGCCCGGGCGGGCGTCGCGCCAGAGCCTCCATGATCGCTCGGTGGTGAAGCCCGACGGCGCGATGCGCGACGAGGCCCAGTGACCTCTCGACGCGTTGTAGCTGCGACGGAGCCGCGTGTAGGGGAGCTCTTCGAAGCCGCACGAGAGCATCGGCGGCGTGAGGTCGTTGCGGTTGGCGAGGGCCCACACCGACCAGGCGGGCTTGGCGCTTCCGTCGGGGTTTCGCAGGCCGAGTCCGAGGCCCGAGGCGAGCTCGTCGGGGTGGTCGACCATGCGGTGATAGACGTAGCTCTCGATGCCCGGCGTGCCGAGCACGTTGCGGAACGAGTCGCACACGCCCGTGGCCTGCGCCGTCGGCGACGAGTTGGGCGCCACGGAGTTCACGCCGCTCTCGGTGAGCTGCACCTCCCACGCAGACGGCGTCGAGGGGAAGGTGCGACGGAGCCACCCCACGAGCACGCCGATGGAGCCGTAGGTCACCTGCGGATCGTCGTCGGCGGAGAACTGCGGACGGAGCAGGTTGGGCGGATAGGGGTGATACGCGACGCGCCAAGGACGGGCTCCGACACGCGCAGCGAAGCCTGTGAGAAAGGTCTCGCCCGAGAGGAGCGGCGAGGCGTCTGCGGGGCGGTCGTAGGTGGTGCCGAAGTGGTGCTCCAGCGAGATGAGCACCTTGGCCGAGGGCTGCTCCGCGGTGATGGCGTCGAAGGCCGCGTTCCAGAGCGTGGCGTAGGTGTCGATCCAGACGTTGGGGTCGCAGGCGCCTGCGGACTGACCGCAGCCGACGTCGAACCAGTCGTTGGAGTTCACCTCGTTCTGGATGACGAAGTCGGCGATGCGTCCGTTGCCGCGGCGGCCGTCGTAGCGCTGCGCGATCATGCGGGCGAAGCGGGCGAAGTCGCGGGGATCGTCGGGCGCGCAGAAGCGCTCGTAACCCGCCGCGACGGGCGTGCAGCGGCGGCGGGCGCGGGCCCACGCGGGGGTGCCGTAGACGACGGCGGTGACGACCAGGCCGCGGCGCGTCCACTCGCGGATCGCGTTGTCGGTCGCGGCGTTGAGCGTGAAGCAGTGGCCGTCGAAGGCGATGTCGTTGGTGCCGGTGCAGGCGCCCGATCGGAGTGAGGGCTCCCAGAGATCCCACACGAGGTTCATCGCGACGCCGCCCGTGTTGTTGCCCGCGACCTCGTCGTACGAGGGCCAGAAATCAGGCTGGAGCGACTTGATGCGATACGCCGTACGCGTGGGATAGGGCAGCGGCGGAGGGAGCGCATCGACGGGCGCGGAGACGTCGGGCGCGGATACATCGGGCGCGGATACATCGGGCGCGGAGACATCGGGCGAGGGGAGGTCGGAGCGTACGTCGATCACGGGCGTGTCGATCACGGGCGTGTCGATCACGGTGCGATCTGGCGCGGGCGCGTCGAGCGTCACGTCGGGTGCGGTCGCGTCCATCGCGACGACGTCGGGCGTGGGGACGTCCATCGCGGTCGCGTCCATCGTGGAGATGTCGGGCGGCGCGTCGGTCGCAGGGAGATCGAGCGGCGTGTCGAGGGGCTCCGCGGTGTCGGCGGGCTTCGGCTTGTCGGGCGCGGGCGCGTCGGTCGCGGCGTCGTCGTCGATCACCACGTCTTCGGTGGAGCACGCGGCCAGCGAGAGGAGCGCGAGGAGGAGCAGGGGATGTCGGGTCACGGTCGAGGGCCGAGATCCTACGCCGACGCCGCGATGCGCGGGTGACCTCCGCGGCGCCTCTGTGCGACCATCGCGACCCTGGAACGGAGTGTGTCCCCCTATGCCGCTGCGTCGCTTCGCGGTCTTCGCGCTCGCCTCGGTCTTCGTCGCCTGCGCCAACGGCGATCCGCCCGCCGTCGAATTCCCTGACGCCACGGGCGGCGACGTCTCCGCCGATCTCGGCGCAGACATCACCGACACGCCCGTGACGCCCGACGCCGACGACGCGTCGATCGACGCGCTCCTTCCGCAAGACACGCCCGACGCCGCCGACGTGAGCGATGTCGCGGGCCCCTGCACGTCCGACGAAAACTGCGCGTCGAACCCCGCGGGGCGCGTCTGCGACACCGCCACGGGCCGCTGCGTCGCGTGCCGCGTGTCGGCAGATACGTGCCCCGCGGATCAGCACTGCGAGCCCACGTCGTCGTCGTGCGTCGCGGGGTGCCGCTCCGATGACGGCTGTCGCGCCGCGGGCGCTGACGGCGGGACGTCGCGAAACCTCTACTGCGACACGAGCGCCCACACCTGCCGCGAGTGCATCACCGACACGCACTGTCCGCCGGGCAACCTCTGCGTGGGCAACACCTGCGTCGTGGGATGCAACCCCTCGCACCCCTGCGGCGGAACGCAGACCTGCTGCGGCGGCGCCTGCGTCGACACGCAGAGCAGCACCGCGCACTGCGGCATGTGCAACTCGGGCTGTCGCGTCGAGAACGGCACCGCCGCGTGCATGAACGGCAACTGCGCCGTGGGCGCGTGCTCCGTCCCCTACGGCGACTGCGACAGCTCCGCGGGCAACGGCTGCGAGACCAACAC
>JBPOHC010000402.1:0-1903 GCA_052035985.1 Myxococcota bacterium
GCCCGGCGTGCCGTCGCGTCCTGCGCCGCCCGCAGGGGGCGAGTAGTCGCCTGAGTCCGTACGAACCCCACCGAGGCCCGCGGCGGCTGCGCCCGGACCGCCGTCTCCTCCGCGTCCGCCTCCGGACCCGTTGGCGCCGCGCGTGCCGCTGCGCGTCGAGCAGCACCCGCCGCCCGCCGTGCCCGCGCCGCCGCCCGCGCCGCCGCTGCCGCCGCCCGCGACCTGTGTGCCCGTCGCGCCCGTGTTGCCGTCGCGCGTGCCAGAAACACCCGTTCCGCCAGCGCCGCCCGCGGCCCCGCACGGAGACCCACCGCCGCCGCCCGGCGCCGCGCCGCTCGCGCCGCCGCCCACCGCGCCGTCAGAGCCTCGACCGCCAGCGCCGCCCGCGCTCCCCGCGGAGCCGCGTCCTGCGGTCACCGCGCACGATCGAAAGAGCAGCGGCCCCGACGAGTTCACCACGCGCACGCCGTAGGAGCTCACGCCCACGCCGCCCGCGTCGCTCGCGGTCATCTGCACGAGCTGGATCTCCGTCGCGAGGTTCACGTCTCGCGCGAAGACCGCCGTGGAACCGCCGCGGACGAGGGTCACGCCCGCGGCCGAGCGCGACCACATCGCGGTGTCGTCGTAGCCGCCGAAGAGGCTCACGCCGGGGGCCAGCGTGAGCGACTCGTCGTAGGCGCCGTTGGCGATGTAGACCGCGCGGACGGGCGTGCTCGCGCGCGCCGCGGTGATGCCCGCGCCGATGGTCCGCTTGGGAGATTCGAGCGTGCCGGGGTTGCCGTCACTGCCGCGCGTCGAGACGAACACCGCGGCGGCGCGCGTCCCGTCGATGCCGTCGCAGTTGGTGTCGCGGAAGGTGAGGTCCGGCGCGTCGGGGTCGGTGCTCCTGCACTCGCAGCCGTTGGAGGGGTCGCGGTCGAGGTCGACGTACGTGGCCGCGCAGGCCACCGCGCACACGCCCGCGCCGCACGTGGGGACCTGGTTGGTGCCCGCGGGACAGACGTTTCCGCAGCGTCCGCAGCTCGTGATCGCGACGCGCGTGTCGACCTCGCAGCCGTTGGCCGGGTTCATGTCGCAGTCGGCGAAGCCCGCGGCGCAGCTCGCGATGGAGCACCGCCCCGCGGCGCAAGCCCCCGTCGCGTTGGCGGGCGCGCACGCGCGACCGCAGGCGCCGCAGCTCGCAAGGTCGCTGCGCGTGTCGACCTCGCAGCCGTTGGTCTCGCTGCCGTCACAGTCCGAGAAGCCCGTCACGCACGACGACACGCAGGTGCCGTCGAGGCAGCCGGGGAACGAGTTGGTGCGACGCGGGCACGCGCGCCCGCACATCCCGCAGTGCGAGGTGCTCGCGCTCGTGTCGACCTCGCAGCCGTTCACCGCGGTCATGTCGCAGTCGGCGAAGGTCCCCACGCACGCGGCCACGGCGCAGCGGCCCATGCGGCACGCGGGCGTCGCGTTGGGCAGCGCGCAGGCCACGCCGCACGCGCCGCAGCGCATCACGTCGCTCTGGAGGTCGGCCTCGCAGCCGTTGGCCGGGTTCATGTCGCAGTCGGCGAAGCCCGCGGCGCAGTCGTACTCGCAGCGTCCCGCGGCGCATCGCGCAGTCGCGTTGGGACGCGTCGCGCAGGCCATCCCGCAGCCGCCGCAATGGGCCGCGTTGGTGAACGTGTTGGTCTCGCAGCCGTTGCCCGCGGAGCTGTCGCAGTCGCCGTAGGGGACGGAGCACGCGCCCACGGCGCAGTTGCCGTTCATGCACGCGGCGGTGCCGTTCTCGACGCGGCAGCCCGAGTTGCACATGCCGCAGTGCGCGGTGCTGCTCTGCGTGTCGACGCAGGCGCCGCCGCAGCAGGTCTGCGTTCCGCCGCAGGGGTGCGAGGGGTTGCATCCCACGACGCAGGTGTTGCCC
>JBPOHC010000471.1:0-2624 GCA_052035985.1 Myxococcota bacterium
TGCCGAGCGTTCGCGCGGCGTACTCCTCGCGCTCACCGTCGCTCGCGTGGAGCAGCCAGTCGATGGCAGCCGCCGCGCGCGCCAGCACGAAGTGGGTGCAGTGCACCGCGTTGGAGGGCTCGTCGGCGAGGAAGCGCTCCTCCTCTTCGCGGAGTCGCCGAGACGCCACGTCGGCTTCGAGCATGCGTTCGAGCACCGGGCGAAGCTCCGTCGCCACTTCGGGCCTTCGCGTCGTCGATTGCACCGCTCCGCACGCGGCGCGGACGCACTCCGACACGATGACATCCCAGGTCGGAGGCTGCGCGCCGTACGGTCGCAGGCACGTCTGCCGGATCGCTGCGGGGAAGGGGATCGCGACGCCCTGACGGGGGAGCCCCTCGCGCAGCGATTTCACGAGCGCCTCCATCGCGTCGAGGGCGGCCCTGTCTGCGCGGGGCTCTCGCGTGAGTCGCTCTTGCAGATCGGTCGCGGCGCTGCGGGCGCGCGACGCGAGGTCGACGAGCTCGGCGCTCTTCGCCTTGCGGAGCTCTCCGCGGTGCGCGAGGTGGAGCATGAGCCGCGTGAGGAGCTCGTGGCCGCGGTCCTCGGGGTTGGCGACGGCGAGGGAGACGTCGACCATCCACTCGAGAAAACGCCTTCTGGCGTGGGGTTCCGCGGCGCGCACGCGGGCGACGTCTTCGACCCAGCTACGGGCGAAGAAGTGGGCCACGCGCCACGCGAAGGGCGCCTCTTCGGTCATCGTGGCGTCGTCGAGGGCCGCGACGATGGCCGCGCGAGCGCGCGCGATGTCGGCCGCGGGAACCTCGAGCTCGGCGTCGACGTGACGGTTCTCGAGGAGCACGAAGGGCGGCCAGGTGCGCAGGTCGTTGGGGTCGAGCGCGTTGACGAAGGGCTCGTCGAGCGACCCCCGCAGCGGCTGGATCACCGATCCGAAGACCGACTGCGGCAGCGATTGAAGCGTGTTGATCTGCCGCTCGCTCTCGGGGCGCGAGAGGTCTTTGAGGCGCTCGGCCGAGTGGCGCAGCGCCTCGCCCGCGTAGGTGAGCGCGAGCACGACGCGTCCGCGCATCTTGCCTTCGCAGCGCTCGACCCAGTGGCGCCACGGTCCGTGAAGGAGCTGGTAGCCCGGACGGATCGCGCTCGGCTGCGACGAGCAGACGAGGAGCAGGAGGTCGAGCTCCGAGACGGCCTGTCGGAACACGAGGTGGTTCTTGACGGCCTTGAGGTGCCGCGAGGCGTCGGTCTCGATCTGCGGGTCTGCGCCGGGGCAGTCGACGAGGTCGAGCACTTCGAAGATGCGCGACGCGCGCGTGTCGGGCAGCGGACGCACGCGGAGGGTGAGCTCGCACGCGCGGAGTTGGAGTGATCGCAGACGCAGTTCGCCGGAGCGGAGACGGACGACGTGGTACTCGCCGCGTCGCGTCTCTTCGAGCTCGTAGCTCGCGTCGTCGGAGGTGGGGAAGCGGCAGATGCGAAGCGTCCTCGCGAACTCGTCGCGGTTGCCCGGTTCGAAGGCCACGTAGAGCGAGCTCGGGAACTCGTCGAGCGTGGCCGCGTCTTCGGCCGCGCCGGGCTCGGACTCGAAGGACGCGTTGTCGAGGGTCTTCACCCGCACGGCGGCGTCGAGCTTCGCGCCTCCGCGGCGGGTGAGCCTCGTGAGGCACCCCGTGGTGTCGGCGTCGCCGACGGGGAGCTCCCTCAGCTCTTCGAGGTCGCCGTACCAGCGCGAGAGCATGAGGGTCTTGCCTGCGTTGACCTTGCCCATCGTGGCCGCGGTGGGCTGTCGCTCGACGGCCTCGGCGAAGCGCTTGACCGCGTCGCGCGCGCGTCGCTCGGCCTCGGACCACTCGCGGTCGACGAGGGCCGCGTCTTCGGGCGGGCCGTTGCGCGCGTCGGAGATGCGCCCCGACGCGTCAGCGAGCCAGTCTGACCAGGTGCGGGCGAGGGCCGTGAGGCTCGCCTCGAAGGGGGACTGGGCCTCGGCCGGGGCGGGCAACGCCGCCCCGTAGCGGGCCAGTTCGAACACGTCGATCATGGTGGGATCAGATCCCTGCGCGCACCTGCTCGGACAGGCCGTTGGCGCCGTCGGGCGCGTCGCTCGACACGCCGTTCGATCCGCCGCCGCCGCCGACGCCGCCGCCGCCGAGGTTGCATTCGAGCATGTTGATCATGGGCGAGACGCCCAGGTAGTACACGCACACCGAGGGGCCGCCCGTGCCGCCCGATCCGTTGCCGCCGGGGCCGCCCGATCCGCCGTCGGCGCCGGGGGCGCCGCGTCCTGCGTTGCTGGTCGATCCGCCGCCCGAGGCGCCGCGACCGCCGTTGCCGCCGCGTCCGCCGTTGCCGCCGCGTCCCGAGGTGACGGTGCATGCTTCGATGCGCACCTGCGACGAGACGCTCATGACGCCGAAGCTGCCGCCTCCTCCTCCGCCGCCGTTGCCCGCGCCGCCGCCGCATCCAGCGCCACCGCCGCCTCCTCCGCCGCCGCTCGTCGAGTCGCAGCAGCTCGAGTTGAAGAGGCCGCAGCCGTGCTGCGAGGCGCCGCCTCCGCCGCCTCCGCCGCCTCCGCCGCCGTGCTGTCCCGCGGAGCCGCCCGCGCCGTCGGGGGCGGTGTAGATCCCGGT
>JBPOHC010000273.1:0-5561 GCA_052035985.1 Myxococcota bacterium
GCTACACCGAGGATCAGCTCTTCGAAGCGGTCGTGGCGACGGTGACCGGCGCCGCCGACGTGCGATTTCGCACGGGCCTCCGCACGCTGGAGGCGGACAGGTAGCCCAACGGCACGCAACGGCGAGCGCCATGCGGGAGGATCGCCGCGACGAGTTCGCAGTCTGAGCGACCTGTCCACTCCTGCTGCGCGACGAGCACGCATCCTGTCGTGGGGTGGTCGCCCCGACGCTCACGCAGCGCTTCGCGACGCAACGGACCGCGCTCGGCGGAGCGCTCGCAGAGACGCGCTTCGAGCGCGCGTGGGAGACCGCAGCGGACGATCGGGCGGAGGGCCCTTGCCATCGCTCACGAACCGCTTGCATGCGCGTTGTTTGGCGCGCGAGAAGCGCAGGAACGCTTGACGCGTGTCGCGCATCACGCAGATATTCGCCTCCGAAATCGGTGGGGCGGGATTTCAGCCTTCTGCTGAGATTCTGACCTGATTCACTCCGAGGAGGTCTGTGTGACGAAGATCAGCAAGCATCTCGTGGGCTCGTTCGTGGTCGTCTCCGTGCTCGGCGCCCTGTCCGCGACGGCCTTCGCCGATCCCCCTGCCGCGCCTGGCGATCGCTGCGCGCCGCAGATCGCCGACAACGCGGCTGCGGCGGGCGTGTGCACGCCCATCTGCACGGCCGTCGGCCTGCGCTTCGCGGGCAACTGGAGCAACGTCGCGACCCACCCCCCCGTCGCCCAGTGCATCGCGAGCCACCAGGGCGAGGCCGTCTGCGGCTGCGCGGCGGCCCCCGGCGACCAGTGCTCGCCGCAGATCGCCAGCAACGCGGCCGCCGCGGGCGTCTGCGGGCGCGTCTGCTCGCGTCTCGGCCTGCGCTTCGCGGGCAACTGGAGCAACGTGCGCACCCACCCCCCCGTCGCGCAGTGTATCGCGACCCGCGCGGGACAGGCCGTGTGCGGCTGCGCCGCGCCCTGAGCGCGCGCCGAGTCTGAACGGATCGTTCTTCCGGCCGCCTCCCCATCGCCGCCCCCTGAAGGCGAAAACACACCCAAACCTCTGCGATGAGCGCGCACAGAACATCCGCGACGCGTGGCGATGGCGGAAGGGCGCCTCCATCGGCATCGAGGGGCGGAGGGCATGGTCCCGGCGCACGCGCGGGGCCTTCGGATGGACGCGGCCGGGCGTCCTGCGAACCGCGTCTCGACGTGGGAATACGCGATGCGACCGTGACCGGCACGAAGTCGCCCTCGCGCGTGTTCTCGTAGGCGTCCGCGTTGACACGCACGCGCACCGTCGCGCCCGTCGGAAGCGCGAGATCGAGCGCTCCATCGCCGTGTCGGTTGACGCGCGTGTCGTCGACGCGCTCGCGTGAGACCGCCCGCGCATCGACCACGCGCCCGTGATGTCGCAGCGCGAGGAACTCCCGAAACCACAGCCTGTTGAACGCGACCAGCGCCGCCACCCCGACGTGCGCATCGACGCGCGGGACTCGCGCGCTTACTCCGGGCCGCGCGTGCGGCGCGTCGGAGGCTTCGAGATGCGCTTCACCTCGCGCTCGAAGTCGCTCTCGAAGCGGCGATCCTGTTGCACGCGGAACGCGACGTAGCGCTCCTCCGCGAGCTGTCGGGCGACCTCCGCGGAGACCTTCCCCGCGTGCGTGAGGACGTCGTACTCGTTGAAGCGGAGGAACGCGTCGAGGCGCGCCACCCAGTCGGCCATCTTCATGAGCCGCTCGCGCCGCGCCTGGTTCTCTGCGTAGTCGAGGTACATCCCGACGATGCGCTCGAGCTCCTCGATCTCCTTCTCGATCAGGTAGTTCTTCGCGTCCGCCACGTCGGACTTGAGGATCTTCCCCGCGGGCCTGTTCTTCCACGTGGTGAGCCCCATCGAGGGCTTCGACGCGTCGGCGCGCTCGGCGATGATCTCCGCGGCTGTCTTGCCGGTCACCGCCCAGTGGAGCTTGCTCTGCACGGTCTGGAAGAAGCGCTTCGTGACCTCGGCGTCCTTGTCGTAGTCCGCGCTGCACTGCTCATAGATGTCCGTGATCTTCAGGTAGAAGCGCCGCTCGCTCGCGCGAATCTCCCGGATGCGCTCGAGGAGCTCGTCGAAGTAGTCCTTGCCGAAGCGGCTGTTGAGCTTCAGGCGCTCGTCGTCGAGCACGAAGCCCTTGAGCACGAACTCTCGCTGCGTTTGCGTCGCCCAGATGCGGAAGCGCGTCGCCTGCGTGCTGTTCACCCGGTAGCCCACCGATGATGATCGCGTCGAGATTGTAGAACTCGATCTCGCGCGAGACCTCGCGGGTCCCCTCGGTCTGAACTCTCCGAATTTTTCGGAGAGTTGCCTCCTCGCGCAGCTCCCCCGAGTTGTAGATCTCCCCAAGGTGGTAGCTGATCGTGCGCAGGTCGACGCCGAACAGCTCCGCGATGCGCTTCTGCGGGAGCCAGAAGGTCTCGGCTTCGAAGAGCACCTCGACGCGCACCGCGCCCTCGGCGGTCTGATAGAGAATGATGTCGCCTTCGAGGAGGCGGGGAGTGTCGGTCATCGCAGGCGAATCCCTCTCGCGGACGCAGGTCTCTACACGTGAGGGATTTGCTACCACGCCCGGCGCGCCGCGAGGTCGAGCTCGACGGCGTCGAAGGGCTCTGCCCGCGCTCGTCGCGTGGATGTGCAGCGGCGCGGGGCGAGACGGAGGTGCGGGGCCTCAGGCCGCCGACGCATCGAGGGCGTCGACCTCGTCACGCCGGAACGCCAGCACGATGCGAGCGCGGGGAATCCGCAGCATCCATGAGGTCGCGCGCGACGCCGCGCTCGGTGCCGTCGCGCTGCACCCAGAAGCGCCCGTCGACGAGGTCGAGGTGGACGAGGCAGCCGTGCACACGTTGCCGGTCGTTCCACCCCACGAGCATGATGAGGTAACGATCCTTCGCGCGGTCGAAGATCGTCTCCAGCGCCACGTGGGGCTCGTACGAGAACGGGATGCTCGCGCGCTCGGTGAGCACCCGTTCGATCGGGTCGCGGTCGGTGGTGAGGGCGTCCATGACGTGATGACCTCCGTCGTCGGGTTGAAGACCAGGAGTCGCAGTCGGCTGTTCTCCAGGAGGAGCTTGCCGAGTGGCTCGTCGAAGAGCTCGTCGCGCACGTCGACCGCGACCGCGAGGTACAACGTGCGGTCGGCTTCGAGACGCGCCAGCACGTCGTGGGACATCACGAACTGCCCCAACGCCTGCTGGAGATCCTCGACGGCCGACGTCCCCGCGAACATCTTGATCTCGACCGCGATCTTGAGCGCCCCGCGCTCCGCCGCGACGAGCTGCTCGGCGTCGAGGTCGACGTAGAGGTCACGCGGCCCCCACCGCAGGTGGAGCGGGTCGTGCGTGATCGTCCACCCGTCCTTTTCGAGCGCGGCGCGCACCGCTGCGCGATGTCGATCGCGAGCTGACATCGGCCGGCTGCACGCTACCACCGCCGCAGGCGGCGACGGGTTGGTTCCTGCGCCGGGCATCAGCGCCCGGACCTCGATCGCCCCTCCTGGCGTGGCTCGCGCCTCTTTGCGATCCATCGCGGCCGCCACGGCGAATGCGGTGAGCCGACGGAAGGCAGCGGGGAGGCGGACAGGTAGTCCAACGGCACGCAACGGCGAGCGCCGCGCAGGGAGATCGCCGAGACGGTTTCGCAGTCTGGGCGATCTGGCCACTCCTGCCGCACGACGAGCACGCATACCGTCGTGGCGCCGTCGGGCGTGAGCGTCGACGAGGACGCCGTCGCACACGCGCGCCCCTCGCTCGTCGCGCCTCCCGCGCGCCGCTCAGAACGGCCCGTCTGGGTCGCTGCCCCACTGCGCCTCGTCGAAGACCTCCTCGGCGTGGGTCATGTTCGGCGCGACGACCTCGCAGCCGCGAGACCGAGCGATCTCGAGAAAGGCCGACGGCGAGAGTTGAGGATAGAACGCGGCCGTGTCGACGTAGCAGGTGTGCCACAGCACCATCGCCCGCATCGGACGGGAGATGGCGAGGAAGTCGCGCATCACCGCGGGCGGAAAATCGTCGGGGTCTTCGGGGATGTCTTCGCTGAAGTCGGGCCCGTTGCACATGAACACGAAGGGAACGTCGAGCCACGCCGTGCGCCCGAGCGACGCGGCGACCTCGCGCGCGCCGCGCACCGCGCGCGGTGTCACGACCACCACGCGCCGCCTCGGCGAGAGGCCGATCGCGGCAGAGAGGGTTTGCCGCGCGTCGAACCAGCTCGGCAGGCCGTGGCGACCGAGCGCGGTGAGGAGGTTGCCGTTGAACGCGCCGTCCACCGTCCAGACGGCGTCAGCGTGCGCGATCGCCTCGAGCACGACGCGTTGCTTCGGCGACAGCGCCGAGAGATCCGCCGCGTCGCGAGACGGCGGGAACGCGCCTTCGAGGAGGATCTCCGCGAGCTCGGTCGCCTGAAGCCCATCGCAGAGATCCGCCAGCCGGGCCGCGAGGGCGGGCAGCGTACGCGGGACCTCCGCGCGCAGGTCCGCGGCGCAGGCCCCCAGCGGTGTCGGCGCGTCCATCGTTGCGGCCCAGGCCACGACGCGGTAGACCGTCGCGCGATCCGCGAGGCCCGCGACGACTTGATCGAGCGACGCCTCGGAGGGGTGGTCATCCTCGAGGCTCAGTCGGCCCAGGGCCGCGCAGAGGGCGACGGCGGGATCGTCATCGTCGACGCGCGCGGGCAGGCGATCGGGTGCGATCCGTCGCAGCGCTTCCCAGGCATGCGCGCGGAGCATCGGGGGGCTCTGCGCAGCGCGCGCGCAGCGCGCGACGGAGTCCGCTGCGGCCGTGAAGGCGGGGCTCGCCAGTGCCCTCAGCGCGAGGGAGCGTTCGCGCTCCGTGCCGTTCGCGACGAGGTCGCACAGGAGACCCGTCGCCTCAGCGATGGCGGCGTGGACCTCCATCATCGAGACCCCGTCGCCATGCCCCGTCGCCAGCGCCGCGAGCGCCGTCAACAGGTCTTCGCGGGCGTCGACGCTCGACGCTCGAAGCAGGTCGAGGAGCCTCGGAATCGCCGCCAGGCTCGCGGGATAGATGGTCCTCTGGTGGCACAGCGCGGCGAAGAATCGCTCGATCCCCGCCGCGCGCTCCGCCGCGCGATTCGACGCGAGCGCCGAGAGGATCTCGGGAACGTCCGACGCTTCGCCGTAGGCGTGTCGCAGGCTCGACCAGTGGATGTCATTCATGGTGTCCCTTGAGCGCGATTCTCACCCCCGCGACGCCCGGCGCGCCACCCTTCCTCGATCGCCACGCGCGACGGGTCTTCCGTCCGCGCCCGGGGGGACGAACTCCGCGTCGCAGAAATCCTCGCGACGAAGGCAGAGGCGGCCGTGCCCGATGGCGCGCCCTCGCCGATCGCCGACGCCCTCGGGCTCCGGATCACCGCCTGCGCCCCCATGCTCGGCCTCACGCTTGCGAACTTCGAGCGGGCGACGCCCTTCGCGCTCGTGCCCGACGAGCTCGACCTCGCATCGAGTCGCCCGCGCAACGATGCGAGGCGCCCGTGTTACGCCGTCGCTCCCGCGCAGCTTCGAAGCGGGCGGAT